>CAYFXH010000001.1:0-69082 GCA_964346905.1 uncultured Desulfobacteraceae bacterium
CAAGAGCCAAGAGATTCTTCGTCGCCCCTCCGGCGGGACTCCTCAGAATGACATCTCCAAAAGGGGGTTCCGGATGGACACCAGTTGCTCTTTACCACCTGGGTGGTCGCTATGAAGCAGAGTGACTGTCTCTGAGCCCGAGGGGCGGCTTCGCCATCCCCCATGGCCATTTAATCGTTGAGAACTGAACTGTTAGTCTGGTTCTTATAGGCGACAGCCAACCCATCTCGAATAGGTATGAGTGAAACAATCCAGTCAGGATCGCTGGTAATCTGCCGAGTAAACTCGCGAATTCCCCGGGTGTTCGGCGATTGGTCGCTCTTGTCAAAGATGCTTCCACGCCAAAGCATATTGTCAACAACAAGCACCCCACCCGACCGGAGCTTCTCTTTGATAACAGGCAGTGACTCGGGGTAGCCATGTTTGTCAATATCGTTAAAAATCAGATCGAAGGGTCCCCTTGTCTCACGAAGTGTTGCTATCGCCTCACTCACGTGATACTGAACGATCTCCCCAAGACCAAGAACGTTAAGATGACGCTGCGCTTTCTGAGACAATTCTTCATCCCAAACTACATGATGAACGGTACCTCCGCCATTCTCTTTCACAGCCTGGGCAAACCAGGCAGTTGAGTAACCGAAGCCAGAGCCAAGCTCAAAGACGTAGCGAGCACCAATCATCCGTGCAAGTTGGTAGCACAGATAGCCACATACCGGACCAATGATAGGAAAACGTTTTTCCTTCGCATACGACTCCATTACCTCCATCTCCGCCGGGCGGGGTGGCACCAGCCCGTCCAGATAGTCTGCTACCTGCTTGGAAATAAGGTTTTCGGACATCCACTATCTCCTTTCACATAGAAACTGGGCGCGTCCATAGATACTGCTGACGGGATATAGGTTCGTTTCTAACCGTTCCTCTTCTCCAGATAACCCTCATGAGCTCTGCTCTGTTGTATGCTTGATGAATGTTCCTCTACGATACTCCTCGAAGGCGATGCTCAATTCTTCTTGGGTATTCATTACTATGGGGCCGTGCCAAGCAACCTGCTCGCCAATGGGTTTTCCGGATATTAGAAGAAACCGAACAGGTTCCCTCGCCGTTGAAACCATCACCTGGTCACCGTCACCAAACAAGATGAGATTCTCTTTGCCCATGAGGGAATCCCGGGGACCGTCGAAGTCGCTCACCCCCTGAACCTCATGGGTGAAACCGTCTTTCTCATCAGAGAAACTCCCGTTGCCATCGATAACGTACGCGAAAACCGTATGCCCGCGCTTCACCGGGTGGATAAATTCAGACCCAGGTGGCATAGTGACATCGAGGTACTGCGGCTCGATGACGATGTCCTGGACAGGCCCCCTGTTGCCGTCGACTTCGCCACAGATGATCGTGATCTTTATGTCATTTTCTAGAGTAACCTCGGGAATTTGGTCGTTTCTCACGTCCCTATAGCGAGGATCCATCATCTTGTGGGATGCTGGGAGATTGGCCCAAAGTTGAAATCCCCACAGCAGGCCTTGTTCATCTCCCTTGGGCATTTCCTGGTGGATGATGCCGCTGCCTGCTGTCATCCATTGCACCTCGCCAGAGTTGATGATGCCCCTGTTTCCCATGCTATCCCCGTGTTCCACTTCTCCATGAAGTACATAGGTGATGGTCTCGATCCCCCGATGCGGATGCCATGGAAAACCTTTTAGGTAGTGCTCAGGGTTGTCTGAGTGAAAGTCATCCAGAAGCAAGAACGGGTCGAATACTGGCACCTGACTGAATCCGAATGCCCGTTTGAGATGTACACCCGCTCCCTCTTTCGTGGGTTTGCTCTGAAGGACTTTGCGGATCTTTCTGGTTTCTTTCATGGTAATACTCCTCCATAGCTGTGGCGATGTCTGATTCTTGGTTTGGTTGAAGCGATGGGAAGTTGCCTCGTAGACGTCTTACTCTGCTAGCGATCTGCCTTGAGCCCGAGCTTTCGACAGAGGCGAGCCAGTTCTTCCTGTTCGGATGCTCTGAGGGAACTCATCTCTCGCACTATGCTTTCAACGTGGCTTGGGAAAATCTCACTGATCCGCTTTTGTCCCTTAGCCGTCAAATGAACCTTTGCGACCCGGCGGTCCTTGAGATCCCGCGTGCGCTTAACAAGCTTTTGCTTTTCAAGGTTGTCGATGACCATAGTCATATTTCCACTACTTTTGAGAATCTTCTCCCCAAGATCACGCTGAGACAGGGGACCAAGGTGATACAGTGCTTCCAACACCGCAAACTGGCTCACCGTTAATCTCCAACTGGCAAGGTGACGGTGGACGCGTGCAGTCACGGAGTTCGCCGCACGCATCAGCTTGATATAGGCGTCCAACGATCTGACCTCCTGCTTGCTGCCTTTGTATCGAGTCGCCACTTTTACCTCAACATTAAATAGTTTAATATTAAGTTAACTTCGAGCTCACCGAAAGTCAAGGGTTTAGGTCAGATTTTCACTGGCAGAATGAACAGGTGGATTGCTCAGTAGTGATGATGACGAGACTTTGGTAGGAACATTGGGGATGGTGAAACGTACGTGCATTCCAGATGGCCACCGTGATAGTCATCTGGAATACCCTTGCCCCGCGACAGGAAACAGTCAGGGTGATGAGAAGAAACCAGATTGTGCTCAATCCAGCACGCACTCTAGCAGGCATAACGGTAACAGGTGGGTCAGGCTTTCACGTCGTTCCGCGATCGTTCAGCGCGCTCCTTAAAACTCATGATTTTTTCTCTGGATTCAGGCTCCAACTTAATCACTCTGTCAAAGTCATTGATTGCGCTGGAGTAATTTCCTAAATTTTGCTTTACTAGTGCACGTCTGAAGTAGGCATCGCTGTATTCTGAATGTATCTCAATTGCTCTGTCAAAATCTTTTATCGCCCCGCGGTTATCTCCTAAATTTTCCTTTGCTATTCCTCGATTGCAATACGCCTCAACAAACTGCGAATTCAAATCAATTGCTTTGTTATAATCTTTTATCGCCTCAATAAAAATCATTTGCTTTGACTTTATATTCCCACGATTATTATACGCATTGGCATATTTCGGATTTATTTCAATTGCTTTATTATAGTCTTCGTTGGCTCCTTTTAGATCTTTAACTCTTTCTCTTGCCATTCCCCGGCTATTTAACACGTGAGCTAGAAGACAAACAACCGGGTACTCTACAAAATATTGGTCCTCTAAATCACAGTCAAAGGCAAGCGGATCTGTGTTGTCAATATTGTATGTGGCTTCGTCTACCTTTAATCTGTTTAGAATATGACTGTCACTCACCACGATTGTGAGATTCAGACCTTCTCTTAGCCCTAAGACGGTATACAGGGCGGTCAGCCCAACACATGAACCAATCGTTTGATGTATGTCGGAGTTTAATTGGGCGTCGATCACATCTGTCAATAGGAAATTACTGTCGCATCTCTTCGGTTTGGTGTTCCAGAGATATTCAAAAAGTAATTTGGCTCTGGTGGCGGCCATATGTTTTCTTAATACCGGCAGACTCAATGGACTTTTGACTGTTACGTTTTCAATAAATTCATTGTGAATCCGGTCCAGTTTTCGGCTGTACTCTGCAATCTCTCGTTCGGCTCTCAATCCTGAGAGTATGAGCAGACCTCTCTCCAGAGAAACACTCTTGCCTTCTTTGATGTCTTGAATGAGTTGCGCTTCTAGATTGACCATTTGTGCCGTGTTTAATTCTGATTCCTAGCAGTTAGGTACCGATTGACTTCACCTTGATTGTTTCAACCGTAGCATACCATCGTTGCTGAGGTCAAAAGCATAACTCACATGTGTACATACCCGAATCGAGGAATTCAAGAATCCAGGAATTCAAACAATGAAGATTTTCAAAATTACAGACTTTAATCCGCAATCAAAAAATCATGTAGGCACCAGCCAATGTGTAATTTCGAAAACGGTTATGTACTTTGCTCCGCAGGATAGCTACACGGCTCCTGGCTCCTCGAGAGAATGTGACGCAATCCGTCATCCCGGCCAAGTCAGCCTGCTCCGGACGCGAGCCGGGATCCAGACGACGTCTCCTCCGCGAACGCGGGGAACCAGACACCAAATGACGTCATTGTAGCTTATTGGATTCCGGATCTCGCCCCGCGAAGCGGTGCTCGTCCGGAATGACGGGTTCGGCCAATTGTGACATAGTTCCAAGGGGAGAGGAGGTTTTTGTAGAGTTACTCACATAACCGTTTTTCGATATTCGAAATTCTCGAGCCTTGCACCTTGTACCTTGCGCCTTCTGCCCGCTGCCCTCTGCCTTCTGCTCCATGCTCTATGCCCCATGCCCCATGCTCCCTGCTAAATGTTGCGACACATCCCACACCCCGTAAGCCTCAGTGTTCTTGGTGGATACACACCCAAACTGGGTGAAACCATGAACCATTTACTTGTGTGAAATGATGTTTACTATTACTATTGCGTCTGGCGGGTTCGTACAGGATAATATTTCAAAACGTTCAGCGTTCAATTTGAACCAAAGGCAATCACTGTCTTGCCTAGTCACGGAGATTCAGGATGAAAAAATCCATGTTCTTTTCGATGCTGCTTGCCATTTTTTTCTGTGGTCCTGCCCAAAGCTTGGCAGAAAAAGCTCCGCAAAAGATCGCCGGGTTCGTGCTTGGCGACCAAGTTGCCCTGTACATTGACCTGATTCGCATGGAGACGACTATGCCGATTCGTGATCAGCAGTATCTTCGTATAGCACAGACGAAAGATCTCGACGGCTACAAGAGTGGCACCATCGCATTTGCCAACTGCGCTGAGCCGGGGCGAATCGTCCGAATCAAACTAAAATACGCTTTTTCGGACAAAGAGTTTTACAACGAGCTCCTGGAGCGATTTAAAAAAAACTTCGGGGAACCGGATGAGTGGCGTGGAGACCCTTTCCACGTGATTATAGCCTGGAAATGGGCTTTCAGAAATGAGGCCAACAACAAAATCAGTCTCACCCTTCAGCATAGCAGGGATGAGGAATATAAGTGGGGCAACTCGGTGAAGTTGACCAACACAACGCTTGTGGAGAAAGAACGGCTCTGTTACCAGCAGAAAAAACCTGGGAAATCCGATGAGCAGAAAAGCGGTTTTGGCGCCAAGAAGAAAAGCCTGACAGAAAAAGACTACCAGCGATTCGTTCCAGAATAGATTTCCACCATACAGCTGCAGGGTGGGCGATGCCCACCCTACGTTTTTCTAAAACGGTTAAAATCTAAAATCCTCAATTCCCACATTCGCAGTTCGAAATTCGAAATTCGAAATTACTTCCCTATGCCCCATGCTCTATGCCCTATGCCCTATGCCTGCTTTAGCCACCTTAGACACCTCACATAAGTGCGCTGGCCGCTGCACGGGCTATTTCAAGAAGATAGCGTGGGAATACACCCACCACCACCATTACGGTTACCAGACCCCCCGTGAGCACCTTGGTGGGAATGGACAATTGAAGTCGAGGCAAACGTTCATCCGACTCTAACAGGTAGGCGGCCCTGACTATCAAAATGTAGTAATACAGGGAAATTACCACATTGACCATTGCGATGAGCACTAACATGAAGTACCCCTTTTTCATGGCGGCGATAAAGACCAGAAATTTGGCGGTGAAGCCGATGGTCGGGGGAATGCCGGCCAGTCCGAACATTCCGAGCATCAGGGCCATGGCAAGCATGGGGGAGCGGCGGTGTAATCCTGCCAGTTGGGCAATCTGCAAGTCACTGCCGTCATATGCCACCTTCACCACCACCAGAAAGCAGGTAAACTTCATCACTAGATAGGCCACAGCATAAAAAATCGCACCGGCATAGCCGTTTTGATTCATGCTGAGAATCCCGATCAGAACGTAGCCGGCATGGGAAATGCTTGAGTACGCCAACAGCCGCTTCATGTCCTTCTGCACAATCGCCACCAAATTCCCCAAGGTCATTGAGGCTATTGAAAGCGTAACCAGCACGTGAGCCAGATAGGTGCTGCTACCTGTGCTCAGGGCTACCGTCCTCATAAGGATTGCCACCGCCGCAACCTTGGAGGCCGTGGCAATATAGGCGGTGACCTGATTGGCAGCCCCCTGGTATGCGTCCGGGGCCCAGAAATGAAATGGGAAGACGGCAAGCTTAAAGAAGAAGCCGCACAGAGTGAGGAGCAACCCGATGATGGCTGCCGGCCTCCCAATTGCACCGGGAAGCACCTTGATAATTTCCGCCACATAGGTGGTGTGGATAACCCCGTAGAGTGAGGCAATGCCAAAAAGCATCACCGCCGAGGCAAAAGCTCCCACCAGGAAATACTTAATGCCCGACTCCACATGTACGCCGTAACCCCTCCTGAGAGGAACCAATATGTAGAGCGAATAACTGGAGAGTTCCAGAGCGACGTAGATGGTCAGCAACTCAACGCTGCTTACCAGTAGCATCATCGCCAGGGTGCATGTGCTCAAAAGGAGGTAGAATTCTGGGTGGTGCCGCTCCTCTATACCATTAAGCTCAGAGCAGATACAGATCACGAGAAACAGACCCATGGCCAGAATGACCTTGAAAACCTGAGAAAAGAGATCCACCCGATAGACCTTAAAAAAGAGCGTTCCTTCCAGCCTAACTGAGGCCAAACACACTGCCACACCCACAGAGGCCAGGAAGAGGGCGATGAAGTAATCCCTCCTAGGATTGGGTCGCACCACCAAAGCCAGGCTAAAGAAAACCGCGATCATGAACAAGAAATATAATTCAGGTATGAAGAGAGACCAATTCACGGCTTCAACCTATATTGATCCGGAATGTACTGAGCTTGATTACAGTTTCACTACACGTCTAATCTGGCATTAAATTCGAAATACGAAGCACGAAACAAATCCGAAATACGAATGTTCAAATGCTCCAAAGACTACTGACTCTTCTGCAATATGGCACCGAAAATATTCATCAGTTCGGTAGCTTCAATGATCAAAGTGTCTCGATCTTTTTCCTGTTCTTGATCTTTATTAGTGTCGACCAACCTTAGCCAATACCGGCTTTCTTTGGCCTCTTTACGGCAGATCTTGATTCGCATAATGAAGTCTTTTTTGCTGAGAGACTCATTAGCTTCAATGTAGTTCGATCCAACAGAGCCAGATGCCTTAACCAATTGTTTTCCATCTTCGATATTTGTAATAGTCCTCGGTAGTCTCTTTACGAAGGCCCTGACTTCCCTGGCAAAAGCCAGGGTGCGGTCTTCAAAATCATACTGTTTTGAATTTCGAATTTTGGACATTAGAATTTGTTTCGGATTTCGATATTCGGATTTCGGATTTATTCCGCCTCAGGGTGTCCGTGTCTCCTTTTTCCCTTTTTTTTCTCGTTGCGATCGCCAGTTCCTTTACCATTTCAAAATGTTATAAGTTTCCGGGTTCAATGAACCCGTCCGCCTGTAGGCATAGACAATTAACGCCAGTCCCACCGAGACTTCTGCTGCTGCGATCGCAAAGATGAAAAGCACGAAGACCTGTCCCTCCAGCTGTTGCCAGCGTAGCGCTGCAGCGACAAAGGCCAGTGCGGCTGCATTCAGCATGATTTCCACACCAATGAGCATCATGATCAGGTTGCGGCGGGCCACTGCGCAAACCACCCCCATCGCAAAAAGTATCCCTGCTAAAACCAAAACATGGCTGTAAGGCACAATCATGATTCATCCTCTTTACGGTCGCCGCTCTCCTGTACATAGGCTTTGCCCAGATACAGAGCGCCGATCAGGGCTATAAGCAGCAGGAATGAGATGATCTCCACTGAAAGCCAGTATTTCTGGAAAAGAAATCGCCCGAACACCCTCGGCTTTGCCAGGGCTGTTTCCAGAATCGTCTGGCTGCCTGGGTCTGTAGTAACTACAAGAACTGTAACAGCAAGATAGACAATGCCTAAGATACCGGCTGGGAACCATTCTCGTAGTGACGGCCTACGCAGGGCCGACGGTTCCACCCGAAGCATCATGATGATAAAAAGAAACAGGACCATAACTGCCCCGGCATAGATAATAATTTCCAGTGCGGCCAGAAGCGGTGCCCCGAAAAGATAATAGAGCATGGCGCTCCCGAAGAAGGAGATGATCAAATAGACCACCGCATGCACCAGATTTTGCCGGGTAATGGCTAGCCCGGTGGCAACCAAAATCACGCCGGCTAAGACATAAAAAATGGCAGCATAAATGGTCATTCTCTTACCTTAATCAGTAGTCAGTAGTCAGTAGTCAGAGAGGCATAGGGCTCAAGGCTCAGGGCGCAAGGAAAAAATTTCGTCTTCTACTGCCTTTAGCCTTACGCCTTGTGCCGTGCGCCTTTCATCAATCTGCAATCTGCAATCTCAAATCTGAAATCCCCTAATTCCGAAATCCGCAATTACTTCCCTATGCATGCTGTCTCGAGTCTCCCTCTCACGGCAAATTGCTTTTTATGTTCACCGGTTTATCTTCTTTCACGTGTGCTCCTTTGCCGCCAACCTCGGTTACCACTCCAGCGTATTTATAGAAGTTGTACTCGTTATTTTTGCCGCCGTGATCCACCAGAAGATCTTCTTTTTCATAGACGAGTTTCAAAATGTCGCGCTCACATGTCTCAAAATAGGGCGTTAGTTGGATCGCCAGGGTGGGACACGCCTCTTCGCAAAGTCCACAGTAGATGCAGCGGGCAAAGTTGATGCGAAACCAGCGGGCGTAGCGGCGGCCATCCTCCTGCTCTGCCGATTGCATGGAGATGCAACTTACCGGGCAAACGGCCGAGCACAGGTAGCAGGCGACACAGCGCTCACCACCATCGGGATCCCGCGTAAGGATGATTACTGCCCGTGACCGCTCCGGCAGAGGCCGCTTGTACTCTGGGTATTCCTCGGTAATGGGTTTGCGAAAGAGATGCTTAAATGTAGTAGCAAACCCACTAGCCAAGGCCTTTAATGCTTCCAAGGTCGCCTGCACGAAAACCCCTCTAAACTTTTGATTGCAGTCCTACTTCATAATCTGCGCTGTTAGGCCTTGCAAATTCGAATATCGAAATTCGAAATCCGAAACAATGTTCAAATTCTCAAAATTGGTCCTCCGGATCCCCCAGCATACGGGCGGGTCCCAGTTTCGAATGACCAAAACTTAATACAAAGGCTTTCATTCAGAGTTGTTTTGAATATTGGAGCATTTGAATTTCGAATTTGTTTGGAAATTCGTGCTTCGGATTTCGGATTTTTAGATCAAAAGAACTGCTCCCGTCACCATGATGTTCAGCAGGGCCAGGGGTACCAGAACCTTCCAGCCCAGGTGCATGAGTTGATCATAGCGTAGTCGTGGCAAAGTCCCCCTCACCCAAATCATGAGGATGGCAACCACAAGGATTTTAATCAGGAACCACACCACTGGTGGCAGTATGGGCCCGCGCCATCCCCCCAAGAAAAAGACGGCCACTAGCGCCCCGAATACCTGCAGATTCACGTATTCTCCGAGGAAAAACAGGCCAAAGCGCATTCCGCTATATTCTGTGTGGTAACCGGCGCCCAGTTCATTTTCCGCCTCTGGAAGGTCGAAGGGAATACGCTTGGTCTCGGCCATGGCGCTGATAAGAAAGATGGCGAAAGAGACCGGCTGCACCAGAACGAAGGGATAGTCAGCCTGGGCGCGGACAATGTCCACCAGGCTGAAGGAACGTGCCAGCATAACTATGGGAACCAAGGAAAGCCCCAAAGAGAGCTCGTAGCTGATCATTTGGGCGGCACCACGAATACCACCCAAAAGACTGTATTTTGAGTTTGAAGCCCAGCCTCCCAGGGCAACTCCGTACACACCCAGAGAAGCCAGAGCAAACACATAAAGCAATCCTACATTCAGATCCGTGATCACAAGAGGAATTGTCTTCCCGAGAACGGTTACACTGGCACCAAAGGGGACAACTGCAAAGATAAGCAGTGCCTCGGCAGCAACCACTGCCGGAGCCAAAAGGAAAAGAGCACGGTCTGCGGCCTCAGGAACCGTATCCTCTTTGGTCAACATCTTGACAGTGTCGGCAAGGGGTTGCAGCAAGCCAAACTTTCCAGCCCGATTCGGCCCGTAGCGAATTTGTAGCCGGCCAAGGAATTTTCTCTCCAGCAGCACCAGGTAGGCAGCCAGGAGAAGCAGTCCAACCAGAACCACCCCCAGTTTTACGATGAGCAGGATGAATCCGATAAGCCAGGTCATAGGATTCCGTTCTCATGGATGGTGGGCATCGCCCACCAAACGGTTATTTCATGAATCCTGCAGGAGCAACGTCCTCGTTGCGATCCCACAATCCACAAACTACACAATCGTTTATCGCCAGCAGCCTCCGGCCCGGCTTTCAGGCCGGAGGGAGGGGCCTTATCGCAAGCAGAGCTTGCTCTACAGGAGTTCTCATCACATGCATTGAGCAACGCTTTATGGCGGGCACAGAGGCCCGCCCTACCGGTCTCTCATTGAAGTATGGGTAATTCATCTTGACCATTTTAAGCACGTATCTTCTCTATCTCCTCAAACCTTACGAACTTCGGCGACCTCTCGATCTTCTGCCACTCCAGGAGGTGATGCCGCGGCAAAACCATCACCCCGGGAGCCATATTTTCCACAGCACAGAGATTGACTTCCAGACTACCTCTATCCAGTTCGATCGAGACCGTATCTCCATGGGTCAGACCCAATCCGGTGGCATCATCGATGTGCATGAAGAGACAGGGGCTCTTTTCCAACCGACCGAGGGGTGGTGAGTGAGCGGAGAGTTCTTCGGTGCCAAAGGTCCAGTCAGTCAGAAGGAGTTCCAGGCCATCACCAGGAGCATGGCTTTTTTTCATCTCCTTCAGCCAGTCCAGCGAGAAGCGGTGAATATCTTCCTTACTTACCCGGAGCCGGACCCCGTCATCCGGGAGTTCATCGATTGGCGGGATATCTGCGAATGCGGGATTGGCCTCAGCTAGCCAACCCCACACGCTCGCACGCGTTGTTTCCTCACCAACCTCCAGCTCTCCATTGGCAAGCTGTGCGAGAACTTCCCAGGCAGCCCGCAACTCCCCACCTGGAATGACACTGCTGTAAACCCGCGGCGGATGGTTGCCGCCACTAATGCGAGCGAGAGGGATTCCACCCGGATATACCTTCACTGCTGCCTGAACCCTGCCTTCCTGGTTTATGAAAACCCCACCTGTCTCATAGAGAGTTGATACAGGTAGAAAGACATGCGCCTGGTGCGCAGTTAGAGAATCTCGATAATCCAAAACAACAAGCAAATCGAGCTTTTCAATAGCAAGGTCCAACCTTTGCCGATCCTGAAAATGGCCAAAAGGATCGCTTTCGGCCACGATCAACCCCTTAACCGTTCCTTGCTCGATATCCTCGAGTGTCTTCGAGAAGGAACTCGCTTCAGCTGAAAGCACTGACGAGCCGAAACCGTTTGCTCCGGGCATCAGGTAAAAAAGTCCTGCTGGCTTGTTCATTGCCCGCAAAAGTAAGGCGTGGTCAGCTGCCAAAGCTGGAGTGGTCTGGCGTACGACCTCAGTGCCGCATACAATTATTGGTCGCTGACTCTCTCGAAGTTCTTGTGCTAATATTGATACCTGCTCCCGAAGCGGAGGAGCAGCACGTTTCAGGGCCGGCATCGCCTCGTAAAAATCGACTGCGGCCGGTCCAAGTTCTTTCGCCGCTTCACGGTGGACAGCCTGTTTTATCAGTAAACTGCAGTAGAGGTTGACCTCAGCCAATCCCACTGGCATGTGTTCGAAATCAAAGGGCAAGGAGATCGGTCGAGGGTCGATGACAGCTATCGTGCCGCCGGCTCGTCGGGCCTGTCTCATTGCCAAGGCCAGCATGGGCGCCTCGTTGATGGGATCGGCTCCCACCACAAGGATGAAATCAGCTCCTTCCAACTCCCGCAGAGAAACCGTTAAGTCCGGTTCCAGCCTTGAGGTTGCTATTTCCGCCTTTATCGCCAGGGATTGATCCATAAAGTATGACGGACCGTTCCATCCTTTTGATTGACATAGCTGCTCGAGCATTGCCTGAGTTTCGAGAGTGCTGCGTCCTGAGCCCACGCAACCGATAGCCTCAGCTCCTTCCCTCTTGCTAATCTGTTCCAGCCTTTCATGGACGGTTCTGATAGCCTGGTGGTAAGTAACCTCCTCGCCTTCAACCAGTGACCGCCATGGTCTCTTCTCGTCGCTTGCATAGGCGAAGCCGTAGCGGCCCCGATCACATATAAAGTAGCCGTTTACCGCCTCACTGTATCGTGCTTCCTGCCGCACTACCTCCCGGTAACGAATACTTGCTATGGTATGACATCCTAAAGAGCAGTTGATACAGAGAGAAGGGCTACGCTCATAGTCCCACCGCCTACCGAAAAACCGAGATGGTTTATCGGTGTAAACACCAGTGGGGCAGATATCGGCCAGATTGCCGGCAAAGGGGCTTTTTAGGGTGCCATCTTTGTACCGGCCAAAATAGGTGCGGTCGCCTATCTGCATCACGCCCAGGTCGTCATACCCCGCAAATTCTTGATAGAACCGCGAACACCGGTAGCAGTGAATGCAGCGATTCATTTCATGCTGGAGCAACGGACCCAGGTACTGATCTTGGTAAGTCCGTTTCTTCCCCAGATATCTTCGGATACCGTGCCCCCCCGAAATCGTCATATCCTGCAATAGGCAGTGCCCCCCTTCATCGCAGACAGGACAATCATGCGGATGATGCAGCATGAGCCATTCGATTACGTATTTACGAAATTCCACCGATTCTTCGTCGGTGGTTGATACCACCATGCCGTTCTTAGCATCGATCATGCAGCTCATCTGCACGCCTTTAAACGGCCCTTCCACGAACTTCACGGCACAAACCCGGCAGGCCCCCACAGACCCCAGTCCGGGATGATAGCAAAAGCGAGGAATCATAATGTCCAGCTGTTCCGCGGCCTCGATCACCTTTGTCCCTTCGGGGACCTCTATTTCTCGATCATCGATAATTATCTTAACCATTGGTCAATAAAAGGGGTCAGGCAGTTCGAGTTAATGCTCGTTGTCCTGTAGGAGCACCGTGCTCGTTGCGATCCATTCGCATGTGTACCAATTCATCTATCAAATCGCGACCTGGAGGTCGCTCCTACAGACAATTTACCAATGATGGCTTTTAGGCGGGCACAGGAGGCTCCGCCCTATTGAGATTATCTACCTTTAGACGCATTAGGCACTTCAGCTCACTTTAGGCATGTCTAGCCTGACAGCTGACATCACTTCCTAAAAGGACATCTCTTTTGACTAATGTGCTCCCTGACCTCATCTTCAAAGTAGGTAATGAGGCTCTCAACCGGTGATACGGCACCGGGGGCGAATGCACAGTAAGAACTCCAGAGATGCTTGCTCATCTGCTGAAGCATTGGTATGAACTCCTCCCTGCCCTCACCTTCTTCCAAACGTCGGAGCAGATCCCGGATGTACGGCAGACCTTCCCGGCACGGCGTACACCAACCGCAGGACTCTCGGGCAAAAAACTCGGTTAAGTTCAGGGTGGCGGCAACAAGACACGTCTTCTGGTCGAAGACCATGATTGCACCGGTACCGAGTCTATGTCCAACTGCGCGCATGGGATCAAAGTCCATTTCAATGTCGTAGAACTCCTTGGGCAGATAGCGGGTGGAAGCGCCGCCCGGCAGACAGGCCTTATATTCGGAACCTTCTGGCATCCCGCCAGCATGGACTTCAATGATTTCACTCAGCTGCACTCCCATGGGTAGTTCTACGCAGCCCGGCTTATTGACCCTGCCACTGATACAGAAAATCTTGGTACCCGCACCGGTTTCATTTATTGCCAGGCTTTTGTACCACTCAGAGCCGTTTCTGATGATATGCGGTATGTTTGCGAGAGTTTCCACGTTCTGAAGTACGGTGGGCTTGTCCCAAAGCCCCTTTTCCGTAGGATAGGGAGGTGGTTGCTGCGGGTTCGGCCTCTTGCCCATCAGGGCATTTAATTGAGCCGTGACCTCGCCGCAGATGTATCTACCTCCACTGCGGTGGACAACAATGTCCAGGCTATAGTCGTTTCCCAGGATGTTTTTTCCCAAAAAGCCTGCCTCTTTGGCAATCTTGATCTCCCTTTCGAGAATTCTTGCCGCGCTCTCGTATTCAGGTCGAATGAAAATAATGCCCTTCTCCGCCTTTGCCCCGTATCCATCGATGATCATGCCCTCAATAATCATGTGGGGGTCCGTATGGATCAAGACCCGATCTTTGAATGTTCCTGGCTCCATCTCATCGGCATTACACACGACGTATCTCGGATACGGCGCATCATCCGCTACCGTCATCAACTTCCTTCCGGCTGGAAAGGCGGCGCCACCCCTACCCAGCAGAATGGCATCCAAGAGTACCTGCTGCACGTCCTTGTAGGAGTAGTTGCGCATTACCTCAGTCAATGCCTGGTAACCGCCGCTCTGCTGATATTCCTCAAGCGTGGCAATTCGGTCCGGCTTGCGATTTTGAAAGAGAACTTGCGGATAGCTCGGGGCCATCTGTCCTCGCCTCTCGGTTCAGGGACGCATCACTATTCTAAGAGGTGCGATGTGGGATATGGGATGTGTACTGCCAGAAGACGGGCTTCGAAGAATCTCTATCTCACATCTCACATCCTCGCTCCAGGACAGCCGCATATTGTGCTTCTTCATTATGATGTAACCATCTAAGCCTGTGATTTGAGCTTGTCTAAGATCTCATCTAGTTTCTCGGGCGTAAGCGGTCCGTATACTTTCTTGTTGATTAACATAGCTGGTGCTCTATCGCAGTAGCCAATGCAGCACACCGGCAATAGGGTAAACAGTCCGTCTGCCGTGGTTTCCCCCATCTCTATCCCTAATTTCCGGCAGAGGTGCTCAATAATTGACTCATGTCCTTCCATCCAGCAGATGACACTGTCACAGATGTGGATAACGTATTTTCCAACCGGCTCTCTGTAGACGAAGGTGTAGAACGTAGCGAGTTCTTCCACCTCCAGGGGAGACATATTCAGGAGTGCGGCCACCTCCTCAACAGCCTCATCGCTCAGATAGCCGTAGTGGTCTTGGACAGCGAACATCACATCCACCACCAGCTCCCGGGGATGTTCGACGGTGGCTATGTGTTCTTCGAGGGAATTTTTCAACGGTTCAGGCAACATTGGATGTCTAGACCCACATGAGCTCAATGGAGTGCTGGAGTAACAGTACTCCACTACTCCCGTTTTCCTGGCCACCCCAGATTACCTAGATGCAACTGACCACGGACAACGGACATTATTTATCTATCTATATCCGGCAGAATATAGTCGATGGAACCTACGATGGCGATGAGGTCTGCAATGGTCTCATTCACAGCCATCAAGGGCATCACCTGCACATTGGCAAATCCGGGTGCACGTATCCTCGTGCGATAGGAGTAGCCGACTCCGTCACTCACCACGTAATAGCCCTGTTCCCCCCGGGGGATCTCACAGGAACTGTAAGCTTCACCTTTGGGGATTTTGGGTCCACGGGTTACGTTGATAAAATGATGAATTAGGCTCTCTATGTCTTTGAGCATGTCCCCGCGCTCAGGGATCACATAGCGGTAATCGTCCGTGACGTACCGACCAGCAGGCATCTGCTCTGCGGCCTGTTCAATAATCCTCAAACTCTGGCGCATTTCTTCCACCCGCAACAGATAACGGGCATAACAATCTCCTTCCGTGGCGGTGGGCACTTCAAACTCAAAGTTCTCGTAACCAGAATATGGAAAATTCTTTCGCAGATCCCACTCCAGACCGCAGGCACGCAAGTTTGGACCACTCACGCCCCAGTCAATGGAATCTTCCAAGGAGATGCGGCCGATGCCCTGGGTTCGGGCCTTAAAGATGGCGTTCTTGGTTATGAGTGTTTCGTACTCTTTGAGCCGCTCAGGGAATATTTTGACAAAGTAATCCACCGCTTCTTTCCAACCCTCCGGCAAGTCAGCGGCAACACCTCCCAACCGGAACCAGGACGGATGCAATCGTCCTCCGGTTATGAGTTCAATAATGTCGAGAATTATCTCCCGTTCGCGGAAGGTATAGAAATTGGGGGTCATGGCTCCCACATCGTGGGCCATGGTGGCAAAAAAGACGAGGTGGTTGCTGAGCCGGAAAAACTCGCTGAGCATCACCCGAATAACCTGAGCCCGATCAGGAACATTGATATCGGCAAGTGCTTCCACCGCCATTACGTATGGGAGATTATTGGCAGCCCCAGCCAGGTAATCCACTCGATCCGTGTATGGAATATATTGGTGCCAGGTTTGGCGTTCGCCGATTTTTTCCGCCGCCCGATGGTGGTAGCCGATGTCCATGTCAAGTTCGGTGATCTCTTCACCTTCAAGTGAGACAATAAAGCGCATCAGGCCGTGGGTACTGACGTGGTGAGGACCGATGTTTAATACCAGCTGGTGCTCCTTTCCATCTCTCCTAATATAGATACCACCATCCAGGGGTTGGTGCTGCTGGGCATCGGCCAGGGTATAAGGCTCCATTTCCGTTGCACGGCCAGGATAGCTCTTTCTCAGGGGATGGCCCTCCCAGTCGTGCGGCATAAGAATGCGACCGAGATTCGGATGACCCTCAAACCGGATCCCAAACATGTCGTAGACTTCCCGTTCATACCAGCTTGCAGACGGCCAGATATCGGTGACACTTTTGGTAACCGGTTCCTCACCGTTTAGGGCAACCTTTACACGCAACCGGCAGGCGGGCTCGAATGAGAGCAGGTGATAGACCAGGGTGTAGTCCGAATAACCAGCTCGCTCCCTCCGGGCGGATTCATCAATTGCGGTGAGATCGTCCAAGCGTCGGTACCTGGGAGTCGCTTCTCCTTTGAGAAAACGCAGAACATCCTTAAACCGTTCGTGCGGTACCTGGAATGTGGGCATGTCCGAGGTCTGTGGCGTCTGCTGGATATCGTCCCCAAACCGCTCTTGCAAAACATTTGCGAGGCTCGTATCATCCTCACTCAATTCTATTCGCCGCGGCCGGGGTGTCCACATGAGATCGGAGCGGCTGTCCCAAAATTTCGGTGGAGCCACTGAAGTCCCTCTGATGGCAACACCTTGCATGCCCGGGCCACGCGGGTCTCGAGACTTTGTCTGGCCATCGACGAGAATGGGCGTCTGAGTGCCCTGGGTACCCCCTGGGAGGTGGAAAATGGCACGAGTCGGTCGTTCTTCCGAGACTATTTTTTCTTGCAAAAGCACAAGCCCTTGGAGTACAGCCTCAGGTCTGGGTGGGCAGCCAGGAATATAGACATCCACCGGCAATATCTGATCCACCCCCTGCACTACGCTATAGGCGTCATACATGCCACCACAGTTGGAGCACGATCCCATAGAGATGACCCACTTGGGTTCCGCCATCTGCTCGTAAAGCCGCAAAACAACAGGGGCAATCTTCTTGAAAACAGTACCGGATATTATTAAGAGATCCGCCTGCCGGGGTGAAGGCCGGAGCACCTCCGCCCCGAAGCGGGCCATGTCGTACCGGGCGGTAAAAGCGGTAGCCTCCTCCACGAAGCAGCAGGAAAGCCCAAAAAACATGGGCCAGAGACTGTACTTACGGGCCCAGTTTATCAGGAAATCGGCCCCCTGCAGCAACCGGTTGTTCAATGCTTTTTCGACGTTGGCCCCCACTCAAGTCCCCCCTTCTTCCAGATATACAGAAGACCAAGGAGCAGAACGATAATGAAGAACGATATTTGCAACCAGCCCGCCCAGCCGAGGCTATCGTAAGAAATGGCCCAGGAGAAAATGTAGGCCGCCTCCACATCAAAAATGAGAAAGAAGATGGCAACAAGGTAAAAAGGAACGGGGTAACGAAGACGAGCCGAGCCGGTAGGAATTACCCCGCTTTCATAAGGCCTGAGTTTCTCAGGATTGCTTTTCTTTTCCCCGAGCCAGGAAGCAAAAAAGAGGAGCACCACCACCAGACCTAGCACCATAAGACCGTAGATAGCCAAGCTAAAAAGACCCGGCTCCCAGGGCGAGAGTGTACCGACAGTTAGGATTGGTTGCACGCTTCCTCCGGGGTGTCACTCCGATAGTCTTTCCTGGTTGAATATGTGAGAACAATTGGTCAGAACTAGTGCTGATGCCTGGCGTATGCTCTATTCGGTTTTGCCAGCACACATGGACCCTAGAGAGTCCTGCCTGCAGAAACCAAAATGAAGTTCATGATAATTGAGAGACCAGGGGAGTGCAAGAATTTTTCTCTGCACAATCAGACAGATGCGTGAGTCTCTTCATGTCTCAATTTCAAACCCTATAAGAACCGTTTCTTAGCTCGCAGTCAAGGACTACGTCTTGGAGCGCTATGTGCACGGCTTACACCGCACGGCACAGGGTATCCGGCATAGATGTTGGCAGAAGATTGCCGTATGGTTTGAGCCCTGTACCATATGATTTATCCAATAGATATCTGCTTGAAATTGTTGTTGATTGTGTTAGAATTATGCCTTATTCACAGACTGTGGTTGCCTAACTTCTGGAGCCCACTGCAGCACTGTGAAACATGCTGAAAACATTTGAAGGATGGTGAACGGGAAGAAGTTTAGCAACAACCTAAATCTCGATACTCCACAAATTCCTAAATTCATTTTGTAAAGGATACCCTTGCAACAGCAGATTCAGTTTGCAAATAACGTTGGCGAAAAGTTAGCGGGCACCTTCCATGTCCCTTCAGAGGATTCCCACTGTGGCATCATCCTGGGTCACTGTTTCACCTGCTCCAGACATACCAGAGTCCTGCGCGATATAAGTCACGGCCTCGTAGATGCGGGCTTCAACATACTGCGATTTGACTTTTCTGGAAACGGTCAGAGTGAAGGAAGTTTCTCTGAGTCCTTGTATTCCAAGCAGATCACCGAAATGAAGACCGCAGCCTCTTTTATGTCTGCTCAAGGAGTCTCATGGGTCGGACTGGCTGGTCACAGCATGGGTGGTATGGTTGGCCTCCTAGCCGCATCACAGATGGATACCGTGAGGGCGGTTTGCACCCTTGCTGCGAAAGCATCTCCTCTGGAAATCGATCATTTTCTCCATGAGAGTCAGCGTCAGGAATTACGGTCCACGGGCAGAGTCCACTTCATCAGCAGGGGCCGCAATTTAGAGCTTACGGAAGCGTTTTTCGTAGACGCAGCAAGATATAAACTTTCGGATATTATCTCCTCTTTGCCACAGCCCCTATTGATAGTGCACGGCGATCAGGATGAAATAATCTCTGTAGAGGATGCCTATCGACTTCACCAATTCAAACCGGTGAATACCGACCTGGCCATTATTCCAGGTGCGGACCACATGTTCAGCCATGACGAGCATCGCCAAAAGGTTGTTGAACTGGTAGTGGAGTGGTTTAAGAGTCTGGCCATAAAAGACGGATTTTAGATTGCTGATATGCGATGTGAGATGTGAGATGCAGAATATATAATCCAAGACCCTTCCTGAACACCCACATCGCATATCAGACATCCGACATTTGAATTTGTTTCGAACTTCGGTCTCTTGTGGCCGATACGGAGATCGGCCCTACGAAAAGAAGGTGGACCAGTTATGGCTTTGACCGGTGCTTGGAATGCCGATTTCATCGATGAACAATATCGGCTGTGGAAGTCTGATCCCAGCAAGGTTTCCCGAGATTGGCAGTTTTTCTTTGAAGGTTTTGAGTTGGCCTCTGCCAGAGAGGCCGAAGTGGTTCTGGTCCACGATGATGACCAGGTTTCACGCCAGTCGCGGGTTGAAGCGCTTGTATATCGCTATCGTGATCTCGGACACCTGCTGGCCTGTCTGGATCCGCTTACGGCCTGCCCCACCGATCACCCTTTCTTAAATCCGGCGGCTTTTAACCTCACGGACGACGATCTGGATCGAGAATTCTACACCCAGCTTTTCCCTGACAGAGACCTGGCTTCCCTGCGCGAGATTCTTGAAGCCCTGAAAGAAACGTACTGCCGCTCCCTCGGGGTTGAGTATATGCACCTGCAGGACCCCGCGGAGCGCCAGTGGCTGCAAGAGCGTATGGAACCAGGTCGTAATCGACCGATTTTGACCAAAGAGCAAAGAGTACGAATTCTTGATAAGCTGTACCAGGCCTCCCTCTTCGAACAGTTTCTCCATAAGAAGTACCTGGGTCAAACACGCTTTTCCCTGGAGGGAGCTGAGGCCCTAATTCCCATGCTGGATTCTCTCTTGAACCATGTTGCTGCAGGAGACTGCAGAGAAATTATCCTGGGGATGGCTCATCGCGGGCGTTTGAATGTGCAGGCAAATATACTCGAAAAATCATACGAGGAGATTTTCTGCGAGTTTGAGAGCAACTATGACCCGGATACCGTATTTGGTGCCGGGGATGTCAAATACCACAACGGCTTCCTGGCTGACGTCCAAGTGGCCAACAATCGCGAAATGAGACTTTTTCTGGTTAACAATCCGAGTCACCTAGAGTCGGTCAATCCCGTGGTAGAAGGATTCGCTCGAGCCCGGCAGGACATATTGAGTGAGGAGGACGGACGTAGGATGGTGCTGCCGCTTCTCATCCACGGTGACGCCGCCTTCGCCGGTCAGGGCGTTGTCGCCGAAACCTTAAACATGTCTCAACTTGAAGGGTACAGCACTGGGGGCACTGTTCATATTATCATCAACAACCAGATTGGTTATACCACTTTGCCCGAAGATGCTCGCTCTACCCGCTACTCCACCGATATAGCTAAGATGCTCATGGTACCCATCTTCCATGTCCATGGGGAGAATCCGGAAAGCGTCATTCACGTTACAAAACTTGCCTGTGACTATCGCATGGAATTCGGCAAGGATGTGGTCATTGATCTGGTCTGTTACCGCCGCTATGGGCACAACGAGGGCGACGAACCTTATTTTACTCAACCCCAGATGTACCAACGTATCAGGGAGAGACCGCCACTATACAAGATTTACGGTGAACAACTACTCGCGGAAAAGACGGTAACCGATGATGAGGTTAAAAGCATCGAGGCTGGCATAAAGGAGCGTTTAGAAACTTCCTTTACGACTATGCGAGAAAAACAGTGCGTCCTTCCCACTGTCAAATATTATGAGAACTGGGAGGGAATTAATGGAGAATATGCTCATACATCCGTAAAGACGGCCGTTCCAAAAAAGCAGCTCCTTGCCCTCGGTGGGAAATTGAATACCGTCCCAAAGGACTTCTCTCTCCACCCGAAGCTAGTGGGCCTTCTCAAAAAAAGGCTGGAAACCATAGAAAAAGGGGCAGAAATCGACTGGGCCAACGCTGAAACCCTTGCTTTTGGCTCTCTGCTTTTGGAAGGTTTTCCCATTCGACTCAGTGGTCAGGACAGCCGTCGGGGCACCTTCAGCCAAAGACACAGCTCTTTGGTGGACACCAAGACCGGTGATGTATTCGTAGCTCTCAATGCTTTAGGTGAAGGGCAGGCTCCCTTTTACGCCTATGACAGCCTACTCTCCGAAGCCGGCGTCGTCGGCTTTGAATACGGGTATTCTCTCGCCCAACCGAATGGGCTGATCATGTGGGAGGCACAATTCGGTGACTTCGTCAATAACGCCCAGGCGGTAATCGATCTTTACATAACCAGCGGGCAGTCTAAATGGCAGCGCTTAAGCGGTCTGGTCTTACTGCTTCCGCACGGTTTCGAAGGAATGGGGCCGGAGCATTCGAGTGCTCGTCTGGAGCGCTTTCTGCAGCTGTGTGCTGAGGAAAACATTCAGGTTTGCAACCCTACTACCCCAGCTCAGTACTTTCATCTGCTCAGACGCCAGGTGAAGCGAGATTTTCGCAAGCCTTTGGTGGTTATGACTCCCAAAAGCCTACTGCGCCACCCCCTTGCGGTTTCGCACCTCGTGGAAATGACCTCAGGCTCCTTTAAAGAAGTTCTCGATGATGGTAACAACAAGAAAACCTGCCGCCGCATCCTCTTTTGTAGTGGCAAGATTTATTACGAACTCTTTCAGAGGCGCCAGGATCTGAAAGCGTCTGACATTGGTATCGTGCGGCTGGAGCAACTGTATCCCTTCCCTGAAAAGCAACTGGGAGGGGTGATCGATACATACAGTAGGGCCAAAGAGTGGTATTGGGTCCAGGAAGAACCCGAGAATATGGGAGGATGGAGCTTCATCCGACCACGGTTGGCATCGTTAGCTGAAAAGCACATCAACTATATTGGCAGAGAAGCGGCGGCTAGCCCGGCCACAGGTTTTCGCAGTATCTACAAGGTTCAACAACAGGCCATTGTCGACGAGGCTATTGGTCCGGTCCCATAATCGCAGAGCGCATGGCTTGATGAGACAAGATCGCTTTGACGCCCGGTAATGCGCGCGTGATCAAATTCGAAGCTAGAATGTCGAAATCCGAAACAATTCTCAAATGTTCAAAATTCAAATGATCAAAACTAAGACACCAATTTCTCTAGTGCCAATTTCTAGCATTGGAGAATTCGGTTTTTGAATTTGTTTCGTGCTTCGTGCTTCGGATTTAGAATTTGGATTATTCATTGTTGGCGAGAGGTTTCTGAACAACCAAATAACCTAGGAGCAACCATGTTGTTAGACATTAAGGTCCCCAGTGTGGGAGAATCGGTGACGGAAGCAACCATAGCCCAGTGGTACAAGAAAGACGGTGACCTGGTTCGCAAGGATGAACTCCTTTTCGTCCTTGAAACCGACAAAGTCACCCTCGAGATCGAGGCCGAAGCGGACGGAGTCTTAAAGATAACTGTACCGGAGGGCGAAACGGTGGCGATTGGAGCCATCGTTGGCACCATTGATGTCGAGGCTGTTCCTGAGGTGGTTGAAGAGGTTGCACCCCGCGAGGTGCCAAAACCACCTCCAGCCGCTCCACCGCCGCCTGAACCACCAGCTGTTGAGCCAGCAAGGGAAATTCCGCAAATGGTATCCCTTGAACCAGTTCTGGCCCCCTCAGTGCGGAGACTCGTGGCCGAGAAAAACGTAGACGTTTCCCACATCACTGGCACTGGGCCTGCAGGCCGAATTACCAAAGGTGACGTACTTCTCTATCTAGAGCAAGCCGCGGTGGCAGCACTCCGCGAAGCTCCGGTCACACAGCCAGCCGTGGTTCAGGAGGTTATTCCTGCAATCGATGAGCAGATTACCCGGAAGCCCATGAGCCAGATCAGACAGCGCATTGCTACCCGGTTGTTGGAAGCAAAACAGAACACGGCTATGCTCACCACCTTCAACGAAGTTGACATGAGCAGGGTCCAGGAAATCCGCGCGCATTACAAGGATGCCTTCCACAAAAAGTATGGGGTAAAGCTGGGTATCATGTCCTTTTTTATAAAGGCATGCGTCGAGGCCTTGATGGAATTTCCCGAGTTGAACGGCTCCATAGAGGGGAAGGATATCATCTACCACAACTACTACCACATAGGCGTGGCCATTGGCGCTGAACGGGGTCTGGTGGTGCCAGTTATTCGCCATGCCGACAAACGAAGCTTCGCCGAACTTGAACAGACCATCATAGATTATGTCAACAAGATTAGAGAAAATCGCCTTGAACTCGCTGACCTTGAAGGCGGCACCTTTACCATTACCAACGGTGGCGTATTCGGTTCCCTGTTGAGCACCCCAATTCTTAATATGCCTCAAAGTGGTATCTTGGGCATGCATAAGATTGAGGATCGCCCCATGGTCGTGGATGGCAAAGTTGTCGTCCGGCCCATGATGTATGTGGCCTTGACCTACGATCATCGTATGGTGGATGGTCGGCAAGCAGTCACATTTTTGGTTCGGATCAAGGATTTCATCGAAGATCCAGACCGGATCATGATAGAGATCTAGCCAGTCCGTTTAAAATGATCTATTTTATCTCTCACAGAGAACTCAGAGAACTCAAAAACACCAAAAGTTAGATGATCATGGATCGAAGGATCGCTTTGAAGCTCAGGGGAATCCTTGTGGAGGCGAAGATAAGCAAGCTTATTTTTGCCTCCACAAGGATTCCCCATCGGTCCTGATGTAAGCCATCGGGACCGTCCCGCGCCTAGGCGCGGGGCTTTCAAACGACCCAACACATTTTCATAATATGTCTTTCTCTGAGTCCTCTGAGGGCTCGAGTGAGCCCGCAGAGCGGGAGAGCGGGCGAGAGACCTGAATTTCTAACATAGGATCTGACCATGGCAAAGAAAGAAACCTACGACCTCATTATTATCGGTTCTGGGCCCGGTGGATATGTGGCGGCGGTGCGGGCGGCGCAGCTCGATATGAAGGTGGCCTGCCTCGAGAAAGAGCCTCGGCTCGGTGGGGTGTGTCTGAATGTCGGCTGTATTCCCAGCAAGGCACTCCTTGATTCCAGTGAGTACTTTCATCTTGCCAGGGATCACTTTTCAGACCATGGAATCAAGATCGGTAAAGTGAGTTTGGATCTGGCCGCCATGATGGCAAGAAAAGATCAGGTGGTTCAGGAGCTCACCGATAACGTGCGCAAGCTCTTGGAGGGAAATAACGTTGACATTATCCACGGCACCGGTCGGTTGGTGGGCGAGGATCAGGTTGAGGTGGTGAAAAAAGCGGGCTCCCGCCGTAAGAGCGATCGCCGGACCTTACAAGCGAAAGCCATTCTTCTAGCCACTGGAAGTGAACCCATATCGGTTCCCGGCCTCGAATTTGACGGTGATCGCATTGTAAGTTCCACCGAAGCACTTACCTTTGACTCGGTCCCCAAGCACCTTGGCGTTGTGGGCGGCGGCTACATCGGCCTTGAGCTAGGATCAGTCTGGCTGCGCTTGGGAGCCAAGGTCACGGTAATTGAGATGCTACCGCAAATCGCCACGCTCTTGGATGGGCAGGTAGCCCGCGGTCTGGAACGTATTCTTTCTAAACAAGGTTTGACTTTTCGGTTGCAGACCAAGGTTGCAGGGGCAAAGGTCGCTGGTAAAAAGGTTCAGGTGACTTTGGAAAGCGATGGCAAAGAAGAGTCTATGAATTGTGACCGCTTGCTGGTTGCCGTGGGCCGCCGTCCTCTGACTCGCGGGCTCGGCTTGGAGGAGATAGGGGTTGAATTGGACTCCAGGACTGGCCACGTGTTGGTGGATGAGAACTACCGAACCAACCTCCAGTCTGTGTATGCCATCGGTGATCTCATCCCTGGCCCAGCATTGGCTCACACTGCCTCTGCCGAGGGAATCGCCGCAGTGGAAAGCATTGCCGGGCTTCCCGGAGAAGTAAACTACGATGCCATTCCCTCAATAATCTACACCTGGCCTGAGGTAGCTAGTGTGGGGCTCACCGAGGAACAGGTGAAAGAACGCAATATTCCCTATTGTATTGGTGCCTATCCATTTGCCGGCGCCGGGCGGGCGCGCTGCATGGGTGAAAAGGATGGATTTGTCAAGATAATCGCCCACGCCAAGACCGATCGAATCTTGGGCGTGCACATCCTCGGGCCACGCGCTTCGGATATGATCGCAGAATGCGTTCTCGCAGTAGAATTCGGCGCCAGTTCCGAAGACATTTCTCGAACCGTCCACGGCCACCCAACTTTTGCCGAGGCACTACAGGAGG
The DNA here is from genome assembly GCA_964346905.1 of uncultured Desulfobacteraceae bacterium. GTDB lineage: Bacteria > Desulfobacterota > Syntrophobacteria > BM002 > BM002 > BM002. The sequence continues at coordinate 25,578 of CAYFXH010000001.1, forward strand.
CGGCCTTGGCGGTGAGAAAGTGCTCCATCTATGCCTCATAACGGTGCGGTCAATACCTCACCCACATTTTGCAGTACTGATTACAAGTGTGTCCAGCGGTTATTCTCAACCGCTTTCCGTCCTAAACAACCTCATTACGTGTAAATGCGTATTGACTTTGACTGGACCGCTTACCTTGCGAAACCGCGGATGCATCACTATATAGTAAGCAACATAGCTAACGAAACTGGAGCTTGCAGTAATTCGTAATCCAGTTAGAGTGTTGAGAAGGACGGGGGAGAATTCAGGATGGCTAACGATCCTGGCAAGATATTAGTAACAGGCGCTACTGGCTTTATCGGCTATGAAGTTGCAAAACAACTGTCTCAAAAAGGCTATAAGCCCAGACTAATGGTGAGAAGACCGCTCCGCGGTTTCCTGTTGAAATCCCTGGATGCTGAGCTAATGCAGGGTGATCTAGGGCAACCCAAGAGTCTGGAACGTATGCTTAAGTCCGTTGATATGGTGATTCATCTGGGCGCCCGGGCCACCTTCGAGCCTTACAAAGCACTGCGTCCTTCAATAGTTGAAGGATCAATTAATCTTATGCGCGCTGCGATAGAAGCGGGCGTAAGAACCTTTGTGTATGGAGGTAGTCTTCTGGTATATGGCGAGCAGGCAAAGCCGATCACCCAGCAAACGGCTGCGGCGCCAAATATTGATTACGGTAGAGCTAAGCTGGAAGCAGAAACTATGTTGTTGAAAATGGCAGCAGATGCCGGTATCTGTTTCACTTCAATGCGTTTACCACACACTTACGGGGTGAACAGCCTCCTTTTTAATCAGATGCGGGGAGGAAAAATCGTATTTCCCGGAAAAGGAAACAATGTGTTTGCTCACCTTCACGTGGTCGATGCAGCTCGGGCATTAATCAAAGCCGCTGAGGATGGTAAGGCTGGTATATCAGTAATAGCGGATAATGCATCGTGCACTTGGAACGATCTTTTTGCCATCACCCAGCATTATTACCCCAAGCTCCGTGTTATTAGAGTTCCCAAATGGATAGCCCTCTTTGTGACCACTATTCTGGATACGCTCTACCGCTTCACCCCCTATTGGAACAAATTTTCTCCAGGCGGAGTAAAAAGCTGGACTTCAAACTTACCGGTAGAACCAAATACTTTGCAGGATATTTTGGGGATGGAGCCGATGTACCCAACTATTGAACAAGGTATACCCGCCGCCCTTGACGATTGTATCTCTTATTTTTGGCGTCATTCATTAGAAGACAATGATTAATCGGCACGATAAACAAGCAGGAGCACCACACTTTATTTCACGGGCCTTTCTTGGCTGGATGGCAGCCTTAGCGGAGACCAAACAATAATTTCCATCGGATCTTCAGTTCAATCAGGTCTGCGGAGGTAACCTCATGTTCATTAGTGAAGAAATTGAGATCTCAGCACCAATTTCCATTGTTTGGGCTGTCTTTTCCAAAGTGGAAGAATGGGACGACTGGAACAGCGCCTGCCAAAGGTGCCATCTCATTTCAGGCGAGGAGATGGCGACGGGAGCGTGCTTTTCCTTTGTGGTTAGACCGTTTACCCTGCCAATTAAAGTCAACTCGCAAATCATTAAGTGCGAACCTGGACAGGAGGTGGTCTGGAAGGGAGAACGTCTAGGGATTCACGCTGTGCATACATGGACTTTTAAAGAGGTGGATGGTGCGGTTATTCTTGACAGCCATGAACAGTATAGCGGCCCCCTACTCTGGTTGGCGAGATTGATCCTGGTCCCCAGACGTCTTCACCATCTTACCCGAGAGCTTCTTGTTTCCATCAAGCAAGAGGCTGAGGCTCGTTACCAAGCCAAAAGGGCTCCTGACTAGGATTGTCAGGAGATCTTTTCGGCAGCCATCTTTTTCACCTACTTGCTAATAAACATCCAGTATTGAAGCATGTCTCAGCACTTCGTCCGTTGCATGCTTAAGATCAGACATGCACATCACGTTCTTGAGGGCAATTGCAGCGTATCTCGAGAAGGAGTTCAGCAGCTTTAGATTATCCAGGGTAAACCGGTTCCCTTTTCGATTGCTTAAATTCAACACTCCAAAACAATTTCCCTGATATTTGAAGGGGACGCATATCAGAGACCCGATCTCTAACGAACCGACCTTGTAGCGCGAGTCTGTTAGGACATCATTGACGAGTTCGGCTTTACCGGTCCCTATGACATCGCCGGCAACTCCTTCACCAACTGCGAGGTCTAATCTCTTCTGTGCTTTCTCACCGAAGGCAGCCCTGATGTATAGTTGATCGTTCTCCTCTTCAACAAGCATGATCGAACCGTTTTCTGCAGTTACAACGTTTTCTTTGGCTTCTTCCAGGATAAAACTGCAAGTCTCTTCTAAATCCAGAGTGCCGCAAAGTATGTTCAGTTTTTTCTTCTTCAGCTCGGCAAAATCCTTACTAAGCCGTCTTATTGTGCCACTCATGGTTTCAATTACTTTTAGAACCACCGTCGGGTCCTTCCAGATTGTCGAAAACAGTTTCTTCTTGTCGATACTCAAAACCCTCGTATCACCCTCGGCCGTGGCGGATGCGGATCGCGGCAACTTGTCGAACAGAGCCATTTCTCCAAATATATCTCCGCTTTGAAGCGTGACCATGGTGATATCTCCAGAAGAATAGTTTTTCGATATTCTTACCTTTCCCGACTGGATTACATACATTACATCGCCCTTTTCACCCTCTCTAAAAATAATCTCACCATCGGAATACAGCCTGCCAAGTTCACCTTCTCTCATTCGCCTCACCTCCTTCTTATCAGTGTTCTCGCGAACGCCCTCCATAGATCAAACCGCATCGGCAAGCTAATAGCTGTTCCGAAAATATTCTTGAAGCGTTCGTTTCCCGTGAACATGTTCCACAAGACTGAACTCAATCTTTTGCGATCCTTAGGATCGCTCTGTTCTTCCCGAACAATTTGTAGCATCCATCTCGTAAGCAGTCCGTAATTCTTGTACAGATCGGCAAGGAAATATAGGTAAGTCCCGAAATAGTTGTCCACAATAATGTTTTTGTAGACTGGATAGTAATGTTCCTGAAAGTCCTGCTTGCTCACCCCGTGAAGAACCGCCGTGTTTGCTGCAGCTTTTCCCATGATGTAGGCGGCTCCAAGACCATCTTTAAAAAGGCGCGTCGACCCGGCATCACCACACATGACCACCCTGTCCGTAAACGGTATTTTGGGGGCTTTGATATTCATCTTAGGCAGACAGCGACAACCAAACTTGTAGCTCACTGACTTCGGCAGGACTTCTTTCACCACCGGGTAGTCAAGAAAGTCTGTTATTGTATTGACATTCAAATCATGCCCCAGAATGCATAGGGTGAGATATGTGACTTTGGGAACTATGGCCGCGAATTTCAGATTCTTTATCGGCAGGAGAAAGATGTGAATGGAATTGCCAAAATGCTCAGTGATAATTTCTTCGTCGAAGCTCAATTCAGCAATAGCCGCCTTGATAGTCCGAGGCTCTTCATACCCGAATCCTATATCCTGAAAAATGCCCGACTTGCCACTGTTTACCCCCACGGCCCCGACAACAAGGTCAGCTTGCTCTTTCCTCCCGCCCTGGGAAAACAAAATCGGCTTGCCATTCTTGTATTCAATTCCTTGAATCTTGAGAGGGATGTGTGCTGCCCCCTCCTTTACAGCCTGACCCAGAAGAAAATCATCGAAACTCTCCTTGTCTTCCCCGATAATACCCTTTGGTCCGCCTCCCCTATAAACTGCGGCTATGGTGTTTTCAAAAGATGGAGTAGCAATAGAAACGCTTCCCTTCGTGGTATGGAGTTGATAGGAATTAATACCCTTCCACACGACCGAATCCGGCAAGTTGATCCCCTCAACTGCAAGCGTCTGGACGAGCAGTTCGGATATTATGCCTGCGCATTTATTACAGCCCGCAGGGCCATCCTTGGTGAAGTTCTTGGGATCATAGATGGTAATATTGAGTTTCTTGTCGAGCATCTTGGCCAGTTTCAGGGCAAAGATACTGAAGAAGGACCCCGTCGGCCCGCCCCCTACAACAGCAATCCTCGAGCCGTCCTCCAGGGCATAGGGACCACTTTCGGCTAGAGCCTGCTTGGCCACGTAAGCTGCAAAATCAGATTTTGAGTGATCCTGGCGCGATAACATAAACTCGGTTAAAATACGATGAAGACACAAAAATTTTATAATAGGATAGAAAACTCTCGGTTTGAAGTTTACCACAATGTGCCATGTCCGTCAAGCTAGATGCATGCCAGGAGTTACCCTGAAAGTAACCGGTTTATTGCAAGCTCGTCCCTAAATTTTTACAATAAAATTTGCCCATAAACAAAGAATATGATCGCGCGAAGAATTACTTTTCACAATTTTTTGCTGATATAGCTAGGATGCTTTTGAGCTTGAGTGGAGGTGTTCGAATGAAAAGGCCTCAGGTGGGTGTGGGTATATTTGTCAAGAGAGCAGGAAAAATTCTAGTGGGTGAGAGAAAAAGAGCTCTCGGCGCCGGTACCTGGGCTTTACCCGGAGGGCATCTGGAAGGTGGGGAGTCTTTTGAGGAATGCTGCAAAAGAGAAGTTTTGGAGGAGACAGGCCTCATTATAAAAAATCCTCGTCCCCTCATATTCACCAATGACGTTTTCGCTGATGAGGGCCTTCATTACGTTACGTTATTTTTTACTGCTGATTACGAATCTGGGGAGTTAGTGGTTGGAGAACCACGCCAATCTGCGCAGTGGCGGTGGGTTTCGCTGCGCACTATCCCCCAGCCCATTTTTCTACCACTTCGCAACGCCCTGGAAGAAATCGGCAAGCGGCAGCTATCAGTATAGCGGGGTCAGGCCTTGTAATTGAATCACATCCCCAGGTTTAAAAGACAAGCTATTTTTGCTTATATAAAGGCGATATTATTTGAAATACAGGTGATCCACTGATGACTCATAAACTCAAGACTTCAGTCACAGTACCTTTGGGAATTTCCGAGGCTTTTGGTTTCTTCGCCGATGCCTCAAACTTGGAGAGGATTACCCCACCGGAGCTGTGTTTTCGTATCCTAACACCTCAACCCCCTGAAGTCACCGAAGGTACAGAGATCGATTATCGATTGACTCTCTACGGCGTGCCGCTCAGCTGGCGGGCGCGGATAACCAACTGGAATCCCCCTCACCGATTTGTCGATGAGCAGATTCAGGGACCGTATAAGCTGTGGGTCCACATGCATCGCTTCTATGAGCAGAATGGGGCCACCGCAATTGTAGACGAGGTCTGGTACCAGCTACCCCTTTGGCCACTTGGGGAGATAGCTTATCCACTTGTTGCCGCCCAGCTCAAAAGGATATTTCGTTTCAGGAGAAAAGCCATAGGGGACGCACTTGCTGTAAGATTCAATCTCTAACAGGCATGTTGAGAGAGAAAATTGCTACAGACAAAGTGAAGCTCCCCGACCAGAAGTCGGGGCTTCTAAAGCAGGTATGCTCTAAAGCTGTGTCGCTTCGCCAGTCAACGTCCATCCGGGAACCACTCTATGTCATCCTGAGCCCCTCGTCAGGCTCAGAGCCTGCCCTGAGCCTGACGAAGGGATAAACTCAGCGAAGAATCTCTCAGGATCCAGCGACTATGAGATTCTTCGTCGTCCCGCCATCGGCGGGACTCCTCAGAATGACAATGAGCCGTTTTTAAATGCAGACTAGCTATTTGAATTCTATTTCGTCACATTCTTGCCCGCCTGAGAGTCGGAGCACTCTGCGACATTCTCGCAAACGGTAGGTGGACTCGGTTTCAGGGAAGAGGAGAATTCAGGAGTCAGTAGCCAGAATCCAGCAGGAAAAATACGAAAACAAATGCTTTACCTACTGACTCCTAGCTCCTGACTACTGTATTTACGGCTCACCTTAGCTGGCGGATCCGAGAAAGGCCGTTCTCATATGACCACCTCCGATGGACGCGGTTATCAGGGGGATGCAAGAACCAAGAGAGGGAGTTTTATCCTTATGCTTGTTTTGACAATGATATTAATGCAGTGCTCGACAGATCAAACCATGAAGATTGGAGTCACCAACGGAAAGCTTTCACCCTGCCCCACGTCTCCCAACTGTGTCTCTTCACTGGACACTGGCGCATCGCGTTATGTGGAACCACTGCACTACGAGGGTACATCGGCAGAGGCAAGAGAAACGCTCATTTCGGTGATTAATTCAATGAAGCGTTCTGAAATTGTCACCGTCGAACCCAACTACATTCATGCGACCTTTACATCGTTGCTTTTTCGCTTCGTTGACGATGTGGAGTTTGCCTTCGATGATGAGAACAAGATCATCCATCTGAGATCTGCATCAAGGACGGGTTACTCTGATCTTGGGGTGAATCGGAGAAGGGTGGAGAAAATTCGCAGCAGCTTTATGAGCTCTCCAACGCTAAAATAGCCGCACATGTGGGGAGTATATATACTTAAAGCCAGGACAATATTCCTTGAATATGTTTGCTTATTCCAATTGCCATGTAAACATACAGAAGGCAAAGTCTAACTTCTGTGTCTATCTCCTCCCCCTTAAAGAATCTCCATGATTCTATGAGTATATAGGAAAATCCTAGCAGTACTGCCAGTTGAAGGGCTTCTATTCCTTGAACCCGTATAAGGCCTTCTGGTATTCCGTATTCCTGCATCATAAAAGAAGTAAATAGATGGGATTCTTCATGAGGACCTCCTATATTTTTTAGGGTGAAGCCAGCGTCCAGGGCTGTAGAAGCCATATACGCCCCCAAAAATGAAATGTCGGTAATCTTCAGGTATTTCTTTAATTTACTTAGATATTTATTTCTAAACTCAAGATATGCTTTCTCTATTTTCGTATGCAAACGGAAGACCTTACGTCCAGACCGCAATAGTTCTGTCTGAAACGTAGTATAAATGGTGAATGGACTACCAGTAGGGAAAGTCATAGGGTTCTCGTGTGCCAAAAAATCCGGCTAGAAAGGAAATTGCAGAGGTAACCTTTTCTCTTAGACAAAAAACATACCAACTCCAGTGTTTATGAAAATTCCTAATCTTAACGATTATTTAGCTAAGACTACCAAGGGAATCGCAGCAAAAAGATTGGCAATAAAATCCATAGATTTGGAAAAATCATTCTACTAGTTAGCACTATGATGGCTTGAATGAAACGGGCGAAAATCGACTTGCGGGTATACATAGGGGACGTTGTTTACAAAGGGCTTTTAATTCTCTTCTTCAAATTTCTTCCATCGCTTCGTATGCGCCCTTTAGCCTGTCTCGAAGTAAGAAGCAGAGTCTTTCCAAGATAGTAAATCCAAGCTCATTGTTATCAAGCATCATCTGTCTGAGGTCCGGACCCTTAATGACCAAGACTCTTGTTGGTTTTTGACAGACGGCCGAGGACATGAGGGTATGCTTTTCATTGAGAAGTGTGGACCAGCAGCCAAAAACCCTTCCTTTCCTGATCATTCCTATAAAGACACTTCCCGTGCGCATGCCCAGATCCACAGATCTTTCCAAAAAGACATGGCCTTCAGCAACGAGATAGATCTGATCTCCCGAATCACCTTGACGAAAAATGTGATCGCCGGTGGCATAGGCTTCCATCCGAGACAGATTTGTGATTTTCTCAATGTTATCTTTGTGAAACCCCTTGAAAAATTCACAGCTTTCTAAGAGACGGATAATCTCTGAACGATCCATGAGCGATCCTTTCGATTTCTATGGGATGTATGCTGGAGCATATCGCGTATAAATGCTGGGTTTACTTGTGTTGTTTTGCTTCCCTTCTCACATCTTCATGTAAAAAGATAGACCTAACTCTCCCGGTGGGTGACACCTTTGCCTGTTTCAATATGTATTTCCCTTGCTGAGTCGGATGCACGTCACCATGGAAGCTGCCCGCACAGAATGGACCGCAATTCATGGTCGCGTCGACTGATTATTGAGAGCAGTTCTTAGACCAGGATATACTCGATTCAAAAAGTCCGTCAATCCGAAAAACCACCACCTGAGTTTGCATCCAGAGGAGGAGGGGACCAGCGTAGGATACTCAACGCTCAAAAGACAATATTGGTAGACGTTAGAATGGCAAAAAAGGTTTTGTATAAATCCTACTTGAATAGTGGGAAAATAGGGTTATGATAATAGCTGGGAATTTCAGGACCAAGACATTTCCCTCTAAAATGAATAGAGGAGGTTTTACCATGGAAAAAGATGTGACCCTAAGCTGTCCCGATGGCTATGAATTGACCTGTATGAGGGACCGCAAGTCAGATAAGTGTTGCTACTGTTGCGTGAGCATAGTTTCACCCATACGGAAGTCCTCGACTTAGTTCCCTGCTCTCCAGCAATCACCTACAGGTCTTTCGGAATAAGTCCACAACCAACCAATCCATTCTAGGCGGAGTGTTTTACTCCGCCTAGAGCCAGCCCGTACTCCAAGAATAAGGTTATCAATTTGCGTTGACCTGAGGGAGCTCAGCAACATGTCGAATCGTTTGTACGGACAAGTGGCAAACGGCAAGAGGGATGCTAAGAATTGCATGTATGCAATCGGTTAGCCAATTTTAGCCTGGGCTACATTGTTGGCTAACGACGCTGCTCCCTTCACTGTTCTCGAAAAAACACTTGAAATCGGACGAGAAGCCGTGCACTAATTGTATTTATCCAGGAAAATTGCCAAGCATGGCCGGCGGACTACTGGCTGTTCCTCCAGGGAGTGCTCTATTGTTAGTCCTGGTGGAGTGCAGGTGTTCGCAAATGGACCACGTGCATTGCCACAAGAGAGGCGCGAAAAGGAGGTCTACCATGGCGATATCAGGAAAATATGGCAAAATAGACATTCCGAAAATAGGCGAAGAGGAACCGGTATTTATCTTGCGGGCCCAGGACAGGCTTGCTGATGGGATCATCGAAATATACAAAGTCATAACCTCTATGCACGGGTCTGGACTTGGTGAAGAGCTCGACAAGGAGATAGATCGTTTCCGCAGCTGGAGCGGCCAGAAGAAGATGCCAGATTAAACGAGATAGTCATACAATTCTCGGTTCTCAGAGGGAGAATTGCACAATTTCAACATCTTCTCTGTTTTCCGTTCATGGATGAGATAGAGGTGAGAGCATCTAGTCTATATCCTCGATACGGTACGTATGTTTCGGTCCATTGTCGGAATTTTCTGCCCAGCAAGAAAGGAAAGCAACATGGTGTTTGAACGGTATTATCTAGACTTGTTTGAGATGCTTAATTCAGCCTGCAAAAAGATTGCGCGTGGTAACTATGAAAAATCAGATGCCGATAAATTATTTGAACTTGCAAAAACGGGCAGATATCCGAGTCTCCTGGTAGAATTGGCCGAATCATTTGGAATGATGCTGGTCAAAGTTGAGGCCAGAGAATTTGAACGCTCGCAGATCATCGAAGAACTCGAAAAGGCCAAAGCCAAGCTTGAGGACTATTCACAGAAATTGGAAAAACAGATTGAGGAGTGCTGAATAAACAGAGACACGGTCACGCAACTATACGTTTTTAGGGGGAGAATTGCATGACCGTCCACCTTTTCCGCTACTTATCTGGCGGTCTGAGTTTCATCCCGAAAATCAACACCAACGCTATGCCAATTATACCGTAAAGCCCAATATTGCTTATTTCTTCCGGGCTGGGATATCGTTTGTTGGGATAACGCCAGAGGACGATTCTGGGGTCTAATTCCACCGACTTTCTGTAATCTGCAAGGGCACGTTTGGTCTGGCCGAGCTTCCAGTAGACCTTGTACCTGGTTTTATAGGCGTCTGCCTTACTTCGCGGAATGCCTTTACGCTGGGTCGCTCGAGTAGCATCTCGGATGGCTTCCTGGTCCTTGCCCATCAGCCGATACGTTTCAGCTCTGTTGGCGTAAGCTTGGGCTTGCTCCGGTTCCATCTCGATGGCACGGCTGAAGTAATGAAGAGCCGGTTCATAGCTTCCCTTGTTTAGATAGCCCATTCCAACCATCCTGTAGGCCTCGGCTTTTGCAGGACCGATCTCAAGGTAGCTCAGAAAGTCTTGAATGACTTTTTCATAGTTCTCTTGAAAATAATAAAGCCTTCCTCGTCTTTCGTAAGCCTCTGCCCAGCTGGGATTTAGCTCCAAAGCCTTGGTGAAATATTCGATCTTTTTGCGGGTGACGGAGCTCTCGAGTCCGAGGTTAAAATATGTCATGGCATCTTCGCTGTGGGCGGGGGTGGCACCCAGCAAAATAACTAACGCAAGGAATAGAAACCTTTTTCTCATTTTTTCCTCTTTCTTGCTACACTCGCTAACACCAACACGCAACAAAGGCACCATCTCACAACCATCCGCACCTCTATTACCGCTCTGGAGTTGTGGGCCATCTAAGGTTCATCGTATCTGCCTGATGAACAACCTGGACCCTGGTTAAACTAAACATCCAAAATGGGAAGCGCAAGTATCAGCTGCTTTTTTGCTACACGAAAGGACAGACTGTTTGCAAGGGTGCATGCAATTGACTCCGGTGACCGAGCTGGTTACCATTCAGAGCTTAAATAGTCACATCTCCTGGTGACTACAAGAGAGCATTTGAAGGTCCGCTTAATCCGTTGCCAACTCGACGGGGATGGATACACATCTATTCTTGCAAACTTTTCATTCTCGTAAACGCATGTCTGTGATGTTTGAATGTATTCAGCTTATATCCGTTCTGTATCTTTGTGGATTAATATGGACGGTTCAGCTGGTGCACTATCCCAGCTTTCGCTACGTGAACGGTGGTGAATTCTCTCAGTTTCACGAACATCATTTTAAGAAAATCTCCATCGTTGTTATTCCGGCCATGATAACAGAGGCAGTTTCGGGTTCTTATCTTCTGTTTGCAAAACCCTCGTATGGCAATGCCTTACATTTCTTTCTATTCAGTATTTTGCTAATCATATGGCTCAGTACTTTTCTCATCCAAGTACCGCTTCACAGGAAATTGAAAGAAGGTAAGAATCTGGAGAAAATAAAGACCCTTGTAGCAACAAATTGGATTAGAACGTGTGGGTGGAGTTTGAGGTCGATAGTTCTCTCCGCATTGTACGTATCAAGCGGTATATAACGAAATAGATCGGATAATTTTAAGACTGTAATAGATAACCACCAAGATATTTATTTGAATTGATTAGAAGAAAGGCAACAAAATGAATGAAAAAACTGATATCATGAAAATATTTGATTACGACACGAATTTTCAAGCCATAATGAGGTATTTGCTGGAGAATGCAATGGAACACTCTTTCGACGCGATTATGATAACAAAGGCAGAACCCGGCTACCCGGTTATTTATATCAACGATGCCTTTACCGTACTCACTGGCTACAGCGCCGAGGAGATAATCGGTAAGTCACCAGCTGTTTTGCAAGGGCCCAAGACGGATCGTGCTGTATTGGATCGACTGGAGCGAGAATTATCAGAGGGTCGGCTTTTCCACGGTGAAGCGATTAATTATCGCAAAGATGGTTCTGAATTTGTGATGGAGTGGAAGATCGTCCCCATCAAAAACAAAAGAGAAGAAACCTCCCATTATCTTGCCATTCAACGAGACGTTACCAAGTTGAGAAATCATTAGGTAAATGCATGGAAGACGAACTGAGACAAGTTTTAAGTTACTATGACCTGGGTGAACCCAGAAGCATTCAACGGGTCGAGTGTGGCTTTGTCAACGACAACTGGGTGCTTGAAACAACCCGTGGACAATACTTTTTGAAGCGCCGCCATACTGACTTGCGAAATCCAGAAGTTATCTGCTTCCAGCATGACCTCATGCAGCATCTCAGGCAGGCGGAATTCCCGGCTCCAGCCATTCTGCCCACCATAAGCGGAGAAACTTTTTTGGTGCATGCTGGCGAGTTCTACGAGATTCAGGAGTATATCAACGGGGCACCATGCGAACACTTTTCTCCACCGCATATACACGTAGCCGCTCTGATGCTTGGCCACTACCATGCTTGCGTTCGGGACTTCGTCCCCAGACCCCTGTGTGATTTTGGGGATCTCTACAGTCCTGCTATCCTCATAAACAACCTGACCAGACTATCGGAGGCTTGGGCCCTCCATCGGGACCCTACCCTGAGGCAAATTGTCCATCAGTTGGAGACCCAGGCGGAAGAACTAGCGGCTCTTTTCACCGAGCATGGAGAGCTCCCCCATCTGGTAATCCACGGTGACTATCACGCGGGCAACCTTCTGTTCCAAGGTGACCGTATCATTGGAGTGGTCGACTATGACAAGTCTTGCTACCAGCCTCGGGTTGTAGAGTTGGCCGAAGCCTTGATTTACTTTGCCTCGACCCGGCCAGGTCATCTAAAGCACCTGGTGTATCTCGGTTTTCTTGAGTGGGGTACGTTCATGACATTCATGTACCATTATGGTTGTGGACTCAGCTCCTTTGCCAAGGAACCTGTCCAGTACGACCACCGTCCGGAGGCAGATCGGCCCAGCGATCTAGCCTGTCAGGCTGGGGACGTTTTTCTCAAGGCAAACGAAGTGTACGCCCTGCCGGACTACATCCGTTGCATCTGGCTTTCGGTCTCGCTCCAACGGCTGTTGGAAAAAACCTCCCGCTCACCAGTAGCTCTGGAAGCCCTGCGAGAGGTACTGGCACTGGGGCAATGGGCCGCCACCAATAGGGAACGGATTATCCACTCCGCGCTAGAAAAAATATCTGACGTGGCAGAGCGTTAGACAGGCAACGGTTAGGCTGCATCTGCCTGCACCTGTTCAAGGAGTAGCCATGATAAAAGCTATCATTTTCGATTTCGGCCGGGTCATCTCGACCCAAAAGCCGCCATCCCTCTTCAGCGGCTATGAAAAGGATTTGGGACTCCCCCCCGGAACGCTCAACCCTATTATGTTCGCTAGCCGGGCCTGGCAAGATACCTTGATTGGCCACAAGACCATTGAAGAGTTCTGGGACGAAATTGGGCCCAAGCTTGGACTGAATACTCCCGAGGAAATTGAGGAGTTCCGCCGTCGGTACCGGGCTGATGAAGCGGTTAACGAGGGTGTGCTGAATCTACTCCATCGGCTGCACGGCCATTACAAGCTGGCGGTACTCTCCAATGCACCGCCTGGCCTGGGCCAATGGCTGGGCGACTGGGGGATGCTCCATCTGTTCGATGTGCTGTTCTGCTCCGGAGACGAAGGCGTGGTAAAGCCAGAGCCGGCTGCTTTTACTATCACCCTAGAACGACTCGGCGTGGAGCCCAATGAAGCAGTGTTCATTGACGATACACTGGAACACGTGGAGGCAGCCAGGACACTGGGGCTGCACGGAATACTGTTCACCACCGCAGAAGCTCTGGAGGCGGAATTAGATGGCTTACTTGCTTGAAGACCAGATGAGGGAGGAAAGATGGCGACCGTTGTGAGCAATGACCACATTAAAATTGATCGGTTAGAATTGGGGCCGTTCGGCACTAATGGGTACATCTTAACCTGCCAAAAGACACAAGAGAGTGTGGTGATTGACGCCCCCGGCCAAGTCGACAGAGTCCTGGAAGCGCTGGAGGATACACACCCCCAATACATCCTAATTACTCATGACCATTTTGATCATGTGGGTGGTCTTTCCCGGTTGAAATCAGCCTTGAACGTTCCCGTCGCTGCCCACCCTGCAGATGGTGACGGGCTTCCCCTACCTGCGGATATTCTCCTACATGACGGTGAGGTACTATCCTTTGGAGCCAGAGAGCTTACGGTGTTGCACACACCGGGCCACACTCTGGGAAGCATATGCTTGCTGACCGGGAATTACTTGATTGCGGGGGATACGTTATTTCCGGGAGGTCCGGGTAAAACCCAATCACCCGCAGACTTCCGGCAGATTATTGAATCCATAACCCAGAAGATTTTCACATTGCCGGACAACACCCACGTGTATCCCGGACACGGGGAAGCAACAACGGTCAAGGAGGCAAAAAAACAGTACGAGGTTTTCTCAACCCGACCGCACGATCCGGATCTTTGCGGGGATGTGGTTTGGGATAAATCGCAGAGCGCATAGCGCAGAGCGTATATTCAAAAACTGCAAAGTTATTTTAAATATCGCAAACAAATGCTAGTCGTTGAATTTACCAGAATGATTTTAGTCTAGCCGTTTTTCTAAACGCTATGCGCTTTGCGCTCTGCGCTATGCGAGCTTACCAACCTATTACCACTCGGTGAAAACCTTCCGCCAGTTCAAAATCCTCCCCTTCAGCCATCTCCCTGCACCGCTCTCTCAGCCAATCTTCAGGGTCCGGATTGGGGAATCCCTGTACCTGGCTCTGGTGGCAACGTAGGGCCGCAATTTTAAGATCAAAGGTATCGGTGATGTCCGAGCGATAGTTAATGTCTTCCGCCGCCCAGAATAAGATCTCATCTACATTGTGAGGCTCCAAACCTTCCTCTAACAAATCAGGGTAGGCAAGATGATCCCGAGAGTACGGGAAAACTGCATCGAGAGTAACCTGCCCGGCAATGCGATGGTCGCGATGCCAGAGGTAACGACGGTAGGGATCCGAGGTCACCACGATCCTGGGCTGGTACATGCGTATAAAGCGAACGATCTGCTTACGAAATTCCGGCGTGTCTTCCAACTCCTGATCCGGGTATCCCAGGAATATTACTTCTCGGACCCCAAGGATCTTGGCCGCAGCCTGTTGCTCCTTTTTTCTGATTTCGGCCAATTGTTCAGGTTTGAGGCTCCGGTCGCTGGTTCCCTTGTCGCCATTGGTGCAGACAACGTAGACAACCTGCTTTCCTTCTCTGGTCCAGCGCGCTACTGTTCCTGCCACCCCGAATTCGGCGTCATCCGGATGAGCTGTTACCACCAGTACGTCCGTTGCTTTCGTCACAACGAACCTCCTAAAAAGTCGAGACTCGAGTAGTTCAATGAAATACCGAATGATGTTACCTGAGTATGGCTGTGTATTCTTCCAGCATAGCGGACGCCACATTTGCCCAGCTAAATTGGAGGACCGACGCGCGAATTGCTTCAGCGGATAGTCCGTTGGAGTTCGAGATAAAAGCTTCGATACCGTTTGCCAGTAAACGGGGAGAACCATTGGTCACCAGATGTCCTGTCTCACCTTGGCGGAGGATGCTCTCCATAGCCCCCACCTTCGTTGCCACCACCGGTGTGCCAGAGGCGAGCGATTCCAAGGCCACCAGCCCAAAGCTCTCGTAGTAAGAGGGCACAACCAAGACATCTGCGGCATTGTAGTACGGCGGCAGGTTATCCTGTTCGATCCTTCCCACAAAGGTCACGGAATCCTGAATACCCAACTTCCAGGATAATCTTTGGAGGTTTTGCGACTCCGGTGTATGATGGCCATCGCCACCGACAATTACCAGTCGAAGCCTTTGATGATTCAGAAGGCGGGCCACGGCCTCAAGCAATCGGTCTATTCCCTTCAATGGCGCAAATCTGCCCACGAACAACACAATCGACTCATCCTCCGCAAAACCCAACTGCTCTCGCGCCCTCGCTTTGTCCCATGGGCGGAAAAGATCCAGGTTGACACCACACGGTACAACGCCAATTGTCGCAGAGGACGCCCCATAGTGTTGCATTAGATGGTCTCTTTCTCTGTGGGTGGCGACGAGAATGCGGTTACAATTATGTGCCAAATGCTGTTCGGTGGCTGTACGCAGTTCGGGTTCTTTCTCCGCACCAACTGTACTGTTCTTTACCGCGCCAACAGTATGGAACATGAAAAGATGAGGGACTTCCCAGCGTTCATGGGCCCATTTCCCCACCCGACCGGAGAGCCAGTAGTTACTATGTACAAGGTCATAGTCCAACGACTCGTATGTTCTAAATCTTTCCAGCTCCCGGAAAAAATCAGGCAGATAGGGATAAAGTGCCAATTTGTTCATATCACCGTTGTTCCCGGCTTTTAGATGAATGAGTCGGACGTTCTCACATAGTTCAACTCTCTGAGTATCAGCTGCATTACTGAGACGCGTATAAATGTCGACCAAATGGCCGCGGTTTCCCAGCTCCCGGGCAAGCTCACGGACATAGACACTCATGCCTCCGGTGTCTTTTGTCCCTAATTCTCCTAGCGGACTTGAATGAACGCTCAACATTGCAATTCTTAACTGTTCTGCTTCCACGTGCGCTACCTCTCGATTCAGTGCTTGTTTACCGTTCAGATTGTTCAGAGTTTAATCTGGCATCTATACAAGGTAACAGGTTTACCTCCCAACCGATGTTTGTAATCCTCTGCGCCTTTGAGAAAATCGTACCTCTCTTTTCCTCTCTGAATGCTTTCTTGAATGGTGAATACCTTACTGAGCAGACCCACGTTCAGCGAACTGAATCTGCCGTCATACCCATTGTTGTAAAGATATATCGTCGAATTATAATCAAAACACATCACCGCGGCTGCAGGTGTCCCGTCAAGTTCGAGGATAAACAGTTGCAATAGCTTGAGCGTTGCCATTGTCTCGGCCAGTGACCGAAAAAAAGAAGCCATCTGACTAGTCATAAAAGCTGCCTTATCGGCTCGACTCAATCCAAACAGCGCCAAAAAGGTGTCCATTTCCTCCAGGACTTCTCTTACATCCTCCACAACCCGATATCTGATGTCTGCAGCCTCATCTAATCTCCTGAGTTTTCGTCTCACTTCGTGCCGCTGTTTTCCGGTCAACATGTGCAAGAATTCATCCCAGCTTGCCGGCAACTCTAACTCCAGGGTAACATCCTCGGGATCGCAAAAAACCTCGCACTCCAGCGCTTTGGCCACGTTGACAAAATCGGTGAGCACTTTAGAGTCGGCACGTACGGAGTTCAGATCCAGGTGAGTGATACCCTGCTCCCTTAAATGATTGATGAGAATCTCAGAAAACTCCCCTACCCTCCCAGGGGTGACGATGAAATCTTGGTAATCGCAAACATCAGGATCGCCCATGAAGCGGGCCTCTCTTCCTTCCAGCAAAAACGGCGCGATACCGATCACTTCTTCCCCGTCTTTCACCGCGTAGAGGGAGGGAGCCAATTCAGCACTGAATACGTTCCACCATACCTCCAGCCAGCCGGGCAAAACAAAGAGACAATCCCACTCCAGGACATATCCCGGATCTAGCCAGTAAGAGGCGAGATTTTCAAAGGTCTCTTCAGTTACGGTATATGCCATGGTCACCTTCGGAGTATTGGTACTGTAACGATTGCGGATTGCGGAATTTGGTGATTTCCCTGCTTTGCAATCCTTCATGCTGAAATCTGTAATCTACAAGCTGACCTTGCCGCCGCTTCTAAAATCTCCACCACCCGTACCAAGTCTTCCAAGGGAGCTGCTATTGGCTCTCCCGTCAACAAATGATCGGCTAGGTTCCGATGAAAAAGATAATGCTCTCGTTTGGGCAATGCCAGTTTTTGGGTGATAAGTAGTACCTACTGGGATCGCATCATGGGAATGCCAGTAGCCACAGGGGTGCGCAAAACTGCCCACGAAGGTCTCCATGTAAAAGAGGTCGCCAATCAGCCCATGAGCGAGTGCTTGTTTAATCGCCAAGTAGTCCACGTCCCACCGCCGGTTTTGGTGGCAGCTCAGATGCACCCGCTGTTTTTTGGCCATCTCCACCATGGCGGCTGTTTCCTTTTGGCTCAATGCCAGGGGCTTTTCACAGACCACATGCTTCCCTGCTGCCATCATTTGCAAAGATAAGTTTGCATGGGAGTTCGGTGGGGTGGCTAATCATTTTCCTTTAACCCTCACAGTTCCTGGTTTCTTGCCTATGACTTCAGTCGCCACTGCGCGCCATCTCCAGTATCCTCAACTATTATGTCTGCTCGCTGGAGGCTGTCGCGGATGACGTCGGCTTCTTGCCATTGTTTCTTTTGTCGGAACTCCTGGCGCAACTTGAGTAGCTCTTCCACGAGAGGGGCAAGACAATCAGCCCTATTTTTTGGAGAAGCCTCAAGTCTCATTCCTAAAATGACTATCAAATCTCGAAAAATTTCTTTAGCTTGGGAAATGAATTCCTCGTTTTCATGATCCTGCTTGGCTCTCCAGATAACCCGATCAAGCTCCAAAAGAGCGTTGGTGGCTTCTTTCGGTTCGTCTTTTTCGAGGCCGAGCCGAAAGGTGTTTTCGATTGCATGAATGGTATCCCAGAAGGACTCTGCATCAACATCAGAGGTAGGTTTGAAAATCGCTTGCTTTGGGGTTGTCGGTTTCCACTCCTTACCCATCTCTCCTCCACGGAGAACATCAAGAGAAAAACGGTCACCCTTTTCAAAGACCAACTCAGCTCCCCGACAACGTAGGGTCGCAGTGCCGAGTCCCTTAATGAGAGCTTCTTCTTTTTCAAAATCAATGAGGCAGGCCGTATGTTCATCCAAGCCAAAAATGGATACATCCTTGGGCAAGAGGGACTCGAGCTTGCGAAAGCGCGATTCACCCATGAAACAGAAACGGGTGTCGTGAGTCCCACCTTCAGCGTTGTTCCAATGGGGAATCACCACCAGATTGAAGCCGAAGTGGTGGAGTATATTCATCCCCTCCACCCAATGCAGGTCTTCGCCCACCTTGTAAATCTCATAGACTGGGAGAGTGAAGCGTCCCAGGGTCAGGGCGGCAGCACTGGCAGCCACTAGGCAACCGCCGGATTCGATCTGCTTTATCAAGATTTCAGGTACGGGTGTTTGCTGCCACTGGCGAAGGGCATACGTCGGACTTCCTGGGCCAATCAGAATAAAGTCGGCCTCCCGCAGCGTATGAAAGGCCTGCTCGGCTTCGTATGGTGTGATCCTCTCGTTTGACTGAAACGAGGCTGTTGACATGGGTTGTTGAACATGGATACGAAAATAATCCAAGGCTCTCTTGGATATCTGATCAACATTAAGCTGAAAGCCAGCCGGCGTATCGAGAAATACGGCTCGGGGATCTTGAGCAAATCCCGCCAGTAACTCCTTGTGAACTTCAACCATGGTTGCAGTGAGTTCACCTGAGCCCATGAGGGCGATAATTCCTTTCCTTGATGACACGCCGAACTTCTTTCCAGTGAGCCACAGAGGCCACTGATCATTGGATTGAGTTCAGAGACTGCTGAGCTACCGTCTCCATTGATAATCAAAACCGACACCCAACTGGATAAGATAAGCCACTTTTGTTAACTAGTAAAGGTCACACCATGTTCTTTGCTGAAGAGAGAGCTTCACTTTGCGCATTGGACGGGATGCTTCCATGTTTAGTAGTCTCTGCCAAGATCTATCCCAGACGGCAATCGCTGGGGGTACAGAGGACGTCTTGATCACACACGAAGAGCTCGGCAGGTAAGATGAGACCCGTGCAACGTGTTTCCGGTTGGCACACCCCTTGCTTCTGTATATGTATTGCAATCTGTGGCAACCAGTAGTCTGCACCATTCACTGGTCTACTTTGGTGAAGCGAGAACGAGAAATGACGTACATTTGCATAAAATGTAGAAAAACCTGGGTCAGTGGAACTCATACTGATCAGTATTCCGGGGGATTGTGCCAAGCGTGCACTACGGAGTACATTAGAGAGAGGCAAAAAAGCCACGGGTTTCATGATTGCTTCAAACGGGCAGTTGAAGTCTGTTCAAGAGACGAATGCAGTTACTGGCTCTTGTGCAACAGAGATCTTATGGAGAAGAGGGGATGTGCGTGAACCTGTGACTTTCTACTCAACCTCTAAATCGGTCTCTTGGTACCGGTAACGTTAAGGGGCAAAACATACGGCAAGAGGGACAGCCATGAAGGTATACCTGATCAATGGTATATGTTCATGACCGTCCCTACTTCGAGGCCAGCATGTAACCTTTCCGGGCCATGTGGCTGGTTAGCAGACCGTCTAGACCGTTGTAAAACACCAGGAGAATGAGGGCAACGATAAGACTCTCCTGCTCTCCGCTCAAAAACGCCAATATCACCACCGCCCAAATCACCATCGAGCCCAATAATTCCAGACTGCCTAACAACGTGTGACCGAGATACATGTCTCTCAATCCGGGCAATAACAAAGATCTCAAAAAAGCTGTCTTTGGGTTTTTAAACTCTGCCTGGCATTTTGGGCATGCAAGCAAGTTTTTCGCAAGCGGCACGTAACAGGAGGGACAGAGGTCTTCAACCGCAGCTTCCGCTGTCTTTGCGGCCTTGAAAAGACGCTGCCTTTCCCGAACAAATTGTTGAAAATCTTTCGCCATGTACCGCTTCATCCCGGTAAAGATACGACGTTTGCCTTTCTGCCGGTGGAGTACGAGACTCGTGCCGAACAGACCCGTCCCAACTTTGCTGATGGTCTCATAGGGTATCTGGAAAAAGTAGTGGGTCGGCTTTGAAATTTTTTGATTTACATTGATGAACAGGAGTCTCTGACTGGTGCCCACCACTGCATAGTGATTGTACAGCGTCGTCAAGTAGCCGTTTCCAAAAATAATCTCTGATGGGTAATAGGCCGTTGCTTTACCAATTCGCATGGCTTGCTCATCGCTTAGTAGCATTTTATCCAGCGTTCCATGCACCGCCTTAAGAATTTTGACCTTAAACGTGTTTCTTCTGGTCTTATAGGCTCCTTTTTTACTGGGGGTAATCATTCCATCAAGCTTCAGTTTTTCAGAGGTCAGATTCTGCAACTCCGGGTATTCAGTGATGAGAGTTAATTCAGACTCAGACCGATCTCTTTCCTGGGGAATTTGGTAGTTTGCATCATTGGACGGAGGTGTTACAGCAGCAAAGTCGGACACCATCTGGGCATCCAGAATCATGTCTTGCTCCCCATGCGGCTCAACGAGAAATTTTCCTCCACATCTTTTGCAACTGGCTTGAACGGGCTTTTCCGGGATTTTGTCGCTTGCAACCTTGTACTGAGTGTTACAGATGGGACAAACAATCTGCATGGCGCCCCCCTTGGGTTTGAATTGTTATGAATCTCTTCTGTTCCTGGTTGCCAGGGCTACTAGGTGAGTTGGCCCATGACCCCGTGGTAATGCAAACCGCATGCCGACCTCCCTCAATGCATGATCTTTTGGATGGTCCGAAGACCTAGAAGTCCATGGCTTTACCAGGCAGGATGCACCAGCTATTCCCCCCTCTACGATGACCTGGTTTGCAAATGTGCTGGTCTGCTTTATTATTAAAGATACTCGAGAAGACAGGTACAATTGACAATGTCGAAATTTCCTCTCGTAATAGCTTTTTTAGCCGCGGTTTTGTTTGGCGGAGCAACACCCGCAAGTAAGGTATTGTTGCGGGCTTTGCCAACATTTCAGCTTGCAGGGCTCCTCTACCTCGGCGCTGCCCTCGGCGTCCTACCCCTGATCGCCCATGAGGGGACGTTTTCGTGGCCTTGGAGTCTTGACCGCAAAACCGGTCTCCGACTTGTTGGAGCAATCAGCTTTGGGGGTGTGGTGGGCCCGGTGTTCTTACTTTTCGGCCTGCGGCTCGCCTCGGCTGCTTCGGTATCTTTGTGGCTCAATTTGGAACTCATTGCCACTGTACTTCTCGGCTATCTCGTTTTTCGCGACCAGCTAACCGCATACGGATGGGTTGCCGCCATAGGAACGCTTGCAGCAGCGACGCTATTGTCCGCATCCGAGGGATTGGCCGGGGTGAAGGCTGGTCTGCTCGTCACCCTGGCCTGTTTTTGCTGGGGCTTGGATAATCACCTCACCGCCCTGATCACCGGTATCACTCCGGCACAGACCACCTTTTGGAAGGGCTTGGTTGCGGGTATGGTGAACCTCGCCATTGGAACAAGATTGGACCCCTACACTGCGACAATCTCTTTGACAGCCGCGGCCATCGCCGTCGGTATTCTTTCCTATGGAATAAGTATCGTGCTCTATATCACTTCGGCACAAAAGCTGGGTGCCACGAGAAGTCAAATCATTTTTTCCAGTTCGCCATTTTTGGGGGTCATCCTGGCTGCAATTTTCCTGAGAGAAACCATTTCTGTGGCTCAAATAGTGGCCTCACTGGTTATCATTACTTCCCTTGCGTTTCTGTTCTTCGAGCAACATGCGCACGTGCATCATCATGACGCCACGGCACACGAGCATTGGCATCGCCATGACGACGGCCATCACGACCACGTATTCCCAGGAATGCCTCGGGCTATATATCACAGTCACTGGCACGAGCATAAAGCCATGACCCATAAGCATGCTCACCGGCCCGATCCATATCACCGGCATAAACACGGGGAAGACTAACGAAGGCAAACAGCAGGGTTCAGATTGCAGATTTTAGATTGCAGATTTTAGATCTAGGAACTAAGACCAAGAGTGTGCCAGTGATAATCACATGTGTGTTTTCAAAAAGGACATGTTGAACGTGCATCGAAAAAAACCACCTCCTAGATATTCACAATCTCAAATCTCAAATGGTCTTGACACCGTGTAGAATGTCGGTAATAATTTTTCAAAGCGTGGGCTGAAGCCCATATTGTTATCAGAGAAGATATCAGCACTATTGGGCCACGAAGGCTTATCTGAACTCAGGAGAGTTAGAAGAGGATAAGCTGATGTGGCTTTTTTGTTGGGCCTGCAGCCCAGGGCGATCGGGTATTCCCCCCTTGGTAAAAGGCCAACCGCTTCCAGCATGACGGACAAATGTGGCAGACAGAGATGAAGAAGATGGTTGGGTTGCTTGTGACGGTACTGTGGCTGGTCTTTTTTGCTCACCAGACGGCAACCGCTCACTTCGGTATGATCATTCCTTCAGATGAGATGGTTATGAGGGGGGAAAGCCCGAATGTCGCCGTGCAGCTCATGTTCTGGCACCCCTTCGAAGGTCAGGGAATGGAACTGGCGAAGCCCGCACAATTTGGCGTGGTGGCAAACGGCAGCAAGCAGGACTTGTTACATACGCTCAGTTCTAGAAAGATCAAAGAACATACCACCTGGCAGACTACCTATCGAATCAGGCGGCCCGGACTTTATATTTTTTACATGGAGCCGCAGCCTTACTTGGAGGCTGCGGAAAATTCTTACATCATTCATTACACCAAGACCGTAGTTGCAGCTTATGGTAAGGACGAAGGCTGGGATGAACCCATCGGCCTGAAAACCGAAATCGTCCCCCTAAGCAGACCTTTTGGCCTTTACGTGACCAATGTGTTTCAAGGGGTGGTTATGCGCAATGGGAAACCCGTGGCCGGTGTCGAGGTGGAAGTCGAGTACTTCAATGTGACTGGTACGTATTCCGCCCCTACGGACTACATGGTGACCCAGACCACTAGGACCGACCCGAACGGGGTTTTTACTTACGCGGTCCCCAAGGCTGGCTGGTGGGGTTTCGCCGCCATCACCACTGATGATCACCAAATCAACGGTAAAGATGTGGAAATTGGCGCTGTGCTATGGGTCAAGTTCCATCTGATGCAATAGGAAAGAGCCATGCATATTTCTGAAGGAATACTGTCAGCACCCGTGCTGATTACCGGTGCAGCCCTCACAGCTGCCGGTGTTGCCGTGGGGCTAAGGAAGATGGACAATGAGAATATTCCCCGGGTTGCCGTCTTGACCTCGGCGTTTTTCGTCGCTTCACTGATACGTGTACCTCTGGGCCCTTCCGCTGTGCATCTGGTTTTAAACGGCCTTCTCGGGTTGGTACTTGGCTGGGCCGCATTTCCGGCTATTCTTGTGGGCGTGGCGCTCCAAGCCCTCCTTTTTCAGTTTGGCGGGTTGACTACTCTGGGTATAAATACCTTCATCATGGCCATGCCCGCTATCCTCTGCTATTACTTCTTCGCCAGAACCATTATCCAGAAACAATCAGGGGTGGCCATGGCCCTTGCCTTTGCCAGCGGCTTTGTTGCAATCTTTCTGAGTGCTCTCCTGTTGGCCCTATCTCTAAGATTTACGGGAGAATCGTTTCTCGAGGCAGCCAAGCTTCTCGTGGTAGCACACCTTCCCGTGATGGTTCTCGAGGGTGCTGTTGCCGCCTTCTGTTTGGCGTTCCTCATGAAGGTCAAACCAGATCTCCTGGGAGCACCTCATGCCACCGGGTAGGAAACGGAGTCTTTTTCAGAAGGCGGCCATTGCCAGCTTCGTTGGAATCTTGCTCGCCTCGACGCTGATGGCCACCAGTCTCCTGGCCCACAAGGTGAACGTGTTTGCCTGGGTTGAGGGTGACATAATCTTCGTGGAGGGCTATTTCCCCGGTGGCAAAAACGCGCAGAATTCACTGGTGGAAGTATTCAACCAGGCTGGAGCCAAACTTTTGGAAGGAAGAACCAACGAAAAGGGCGAGTTCTCCTTCAAGACTCCAGAAAAGACCGATCTTAAGATCGTGCTCAGCGCCGGGATGGAGCACAGGAACGACTTCACTGTGTTTGCCAGCGACTTTGCAGAAACAGCGCCATCGCCGGCCGCACCCTTCCGAGAACTCCAGGAGAGCGAGACACTCTCCGGTGAGGTTGATGAGGACATGCGGCGGCTGGAAGCACTAATCAACCGAACGTTGGACCGCAAGCTTACCCCGGTAATCAAACTCATCCGCGACTCCAGGAGAGAGGGCCCGACTTTTTCTGAGATCGTTGGAGGTATTGGTTATATTTTCGGACTCGTTGGGGTGGCGCTTTATTTTAGTAATAGAAAAAAGAAAGAAGGCGGTCAGCGGTCAGCGGTCAGCGGTCAGCAAGATACGGACGGGCAGTAATCATTTCCAAGTGCTGCTGTACGAATTATCACCTGTTGCGTTTTGATTCTTGCTTATAGCTGACGGCTGATAGCTGATAGCTCAAAAGAAATGCACATAGATAACTTCGCCAGCGGAGATTCCCTTCTCCATCGTCTCGATCCCCGAGTGAAAATAGTCGTCGCTACGCTGTTTTCTGTGGTGGTTGCCCTCGCAGATAACTACCTTTGCCTGGTGACAGCTGTTGGCGTAGCTGTCAC
This sequence comes from uncultured Desulfobacteraceae bacterium, assembly GCA_964346905.1. GTDB lineage: Bacteria > Desulfobacterota > Syntrophobacteria > BM002 > BM002 > BM002. Next base: position 50,490 of record CAYFXH010000001.1, read on the forward strand.
TTTGCTGCTTGTGGCCCGGCTCTCTTGGAAACAGGTCGCTCTCCGTTTGCTCGCGGTAAACACCTTTATTTTCTTCCTTTGGCTTTTTTTGCCTTTCACCTACGGAGGTGAAGAACTCTTCAGTATCGGTCCCTTGCACGCTACACGTGAAGGGATTGGTTACGCCCTGCTCATCACGGTAAAGTCGAATACCATTGTGCTCGGACTGATCGCGCTGCTCGCCACCAGTCCCATTATCACCCTTGGCCACGCTATGAGCCATCTTCATGTTCCCGACAAATTGATTCATCTTTTCTTCTTTACCATCCGGTATCTCCAGGTACTCCATTTGGAGTACGAGCGGTTGCGTGATGCCATGAGGATTCGCGGATTCAAACCTCGCTCCAACCTGCACACCTACAAAAGCCTAGCTTATCTCATTGGCATGCTCTTGACCAAGAGCTTTGATCGGGCTGAACGCATTAGAAAAGCAATGCTCTGTCGAGGATTTCACGGAAAATATTATCTCATTAGTCATTTTAAGCTGAAGAGAGGCGACATGGCCATGTTTGTCTTCATGATGCTGATCATAAGTGGGATGGTGGCGTTGCAATGGCTAACCCCGAAGTAATCATAAACGTGAACCGGATCTCCTTTGCGTACCATGGGAACCAAGCCAAACGGCCGGTTCTGGATGATCTCAATTTCCAGCTAATCCGCGGGGAACGGGTGGGTTTGATCGGCGCCAATGGCAGTGGTAAGACCACGCTTTTTCACCTGATCATGGGGCTCCTGCCACCGACCCGGGGAGATATTGAGGTGTTCGGCGAGAAGCGAAGACAGGAAAAAGATTTCAAAGAAGTCAGAGAGAGGATCGGTCTGCTCTTTCAGGATGCCGATGATCAACTTTTCTGCCCCACGGTGGCCGAAGACGTGGCCTTCGGTCCGCTGAACCTGGGAAAGACCCAAGAGGAAGCAGGAGCTATCACTCAGGATATCCTAACGAGGCTCGGGCTGGAAGGTTTTCAGAAGCGTTTAACCTATAAGCTTTCAGGAGGGGAGAAACGGCTGGTTGCTTTGGCCACTGTCCTGGCCATGCAACCAGAAGTTCTCATCCTTGATGAACCCAGTACCGGCCTCGATGAAGATACGATGAAACTACTCGTCCATATACTCAACAACTCTGACCTTACCTACCTCATCGCCTCCCACAATACCGATTTTCTGACACAGACCACTGATGTTATCTACCGGCTGGCAAATGGGAAGATAACCAGAACAACTGAGAGCTAATCCTTCGAGACAACAAGATGAATCAGTGTCCAGGAGCCTTGCCCAGCAGGGTCTCAAGTTCCTTCTTTTGAGCCTCGAGCTTGGTTTTCAGGGCCCGGGCCTCACTGGCGGTCGCCTCCATCTCCTTGAAAATCTGCTCCACCTGCTTGTCCGCCGAGTCGTGCTCGCCGGCCAACGGACTGTATGCCATCCGGGCGTTCTCGATAAACCCCTTAACGTTCTTTTCGAGATCGCCGGCGGTGTCTTCGGTGCGGTGGAGATTTTCGCGCACTAGATGATTGAAGATGTTCTTGAATGCTTTTTCAAGACCCGCTTGGTCTTGGCGATTAACGGCATCCTCCAGAGGCTTATACAGGTCCATATTGTCGTGGTGGCTCAGGTCGCGGATGGGCTTGGCGATGTCTTTCAGCTCCTCGCCCAGATGATGCCAGTCAAGCTTGCCCTCTTCTAAATGGTGCTGGAGTTCTTTATAGGTGGCTACAACCTTATTCACCGTCTTCCGTTCTTTGTGATAGGCCTGGGCGGGTTGTCCCCAGACTGCGAGGCAGAGCGCAAAGACGAGGCCTAGTACTGCCAGCCTTTCCAGTGTAGTAAACTGTTTGCTCATGGTTTACATCTCCTCTCGTTGATAAGAGATTCTCTCGTGTAAGCGGTCTTCTCGTGGACCTAGAACTGTTAAATGTTCTTAGTTGAACCGCAACATCTAGAAACTGACCTAACCTCTCAAAAAGTATTTTTCTTATAAGGCTACCGCACTTGGATGTCAAGCGGAGCCCTTCTTGCCGTTGGTCAAACGTTCATTCATTTTGGGTGTACTTTCACCGTGCATCCAAGGGTTGAAGGGGAGAATTATCACAGGACTTTCCTCAAAAATTCAGGTACTGAACAAGACGAACTGGCCTTTTGTGGTGTTTCTTCTGAGTGACCTGCCCTGTTGAATAGGGTTCCCTTCGGGAAATTCAACAGGGCTGACGGCAGGTCTGAGCCACTTCTTTAGCGAAACCATACTCTGTCAGAAGAATTGACCTTACTCCAACCATTGTTTATGGTTAGGAACTATCCGGTTGCGAATTCCCTCATTCTTGATGGCTAGCATAACTGCTTGTGTCCAAATTCGCGCCATATCACTGAAATAGATATCATAAGCAGGGCATCAGGAGATCAGAGCCATGACCCGCCGGACCGTCTGGCTGATTCTTTTTTCTCTTTTTGTTTTTTTCCTGTGTAGCGGATTTAATCATTTATCCGTACATCCCCTCACCGTTGAGCCAGAAGGTAAAGAGCTACTCAGTGGGGAACCCTTTATCTACAGAATCGAACCTGAAACACGAGGCGGCGAGGCCTACAAGCTCGTTTATATTGTGCCTGTCCCCATTGAGGTTTTCTGGAGGTTTAAGACGGATTTTCATGGCGATTTCCTCGAGACCAACAAGTACGTCAAAGAGCAGAAAGTCATCCGAGAACAACAAAATGTGGTCATCGTTGAGAACAGGTTGTCACATAAACCTGAGACAAGATTTAGATGGCGAAATACCCTTCACCCGCAGAAATTCCGTCTGGATTTTGTCCTGGAAAACCCTGAACAGTGCGGCCAAAAATTTCACTACGGCCACATCCAGCTTGAAGCATCTGGATCTTACACCAAAGTCTCCCATGCGGCGTACTTTGATTTTCTTGGGGCTTCCCTGTGGGCCAACTATCCCTGGCAGGGCGGCATGTACGTTTTTTTGGACTACATTGCCCGGTGGGAACAAGAGATCATTGTTCAGCTGAAAGATGACTACAAAGAGAAAGAACCATAAAGAAACGTTCACTCGACGAATATGGAGGTCCCCATGCTTCCCGGCCAACGGCAACCACTTGGCGGAGCTGGCACGGCTAGAACTCTCATCGCAGGTGGGAAGAAGGGCTACGACAGATCAGCACCTGCAGGTAAGGTCCCTCATTCAACTCTTCACCTCTTTGAGTAGCTGGATCCCTTCACTTTTGCAGTACCATTGGAGAATTACAACGACCTACACTGGCCGGTTGCACCTGCCGCTGATATAGTTGGGCTGAAAGCAACACCAGTGGAAAATCTCCGGTCTGGTTATCCATTACTTCCAAAGGAGCTTCCAGCAGGGAGGAAAAATGGTGGAAAAAGATGAAAACGCACGGTGCAGTCAGAGGGAAAGTATTCTTGCAACATATTTCGAGTTCTGAGATGCTCAGCGCTCGTTTGGCCCGCTGGTCTTTCATTCATTCCGTATTGATGGTCCTGGCTACGACCATCTCCCTGGCTGCTGACTCGGTTCACATATTGCTCTTGATTGGTGCTCTTTCCTTCTGTTTTTTGGTATTCATGGCTCGACCCTTCTGGACCGGGGCAGGTCTCTTCGGGCCAGCCAATAGGGTGACGGCTGTTCGTCTGGCTGGGGTACTGGCTCTCCCTTTTCTCAACAACCCCGTCTTCGTTGCCGGATTCGGTCTCGCCCTGCTGTTGCTAGACGGACTGGATGGCTGGCTGGCTCGGCGGCATGATCAGGCTTCCGAATTTGGCGAGTATTTCGACAAGGAAACAGACGCTTTCTTTTTGCTGGTCTTGTGCGTCCTTGCCGTTTTCCGCCACCGGTTGGGGTATTGGATCTTGATAGCAGGTCTGCTTCGATACGCATTCATACTTATGCTCCACTGCTTCAAATCCACCCTCGTCAAAGAGCGAAAATCCTCGCGAGCCCGAATTATGTATGGTTTGGTGATGCTAGCGATGCTCGCTGTTTTCCTGCCGTATGCCACCTTCTCCAGACTCCTCGTGGTCGCAGCGACAATGGGATTAATCCTGTCGTTCGTTTTAGACTTTTTCTTCGCGTTTTCAGGTAGACTACCCTTGCGGAAAAACGGCTCTTGAACAAGCGACACCAGTCCAGATTGCACCGTTGGCATACTCCCACCGAACCTCGAAGAAAAATTTCCCCTCACCCGGTTATGGAGCACACCGCTGGAGTCGTTTCTGTGCTTGAGCGATTTCGCAGATTGAAAACCAAAGAGGTCTTCACCTCCGGCGACATCAAAAGGTTTTTTGATGCGTGTGCCCCTACGTATGCGCAGGAGCACGGCGATGTCCAGCGCTTGCTGCACTATCGGACCGCTCTCATCAAGGAGGTTGTCCGCCCGGAAAACAACCACGTCGTTTTGGACGTTGGCTGCGGTATTGGTCATCATCTCTTGGCACTGGCCAAAGACATTGGTCATGGCATTGGCATTGATTTTTCAGAAAAGATGATTGCCCTGGCAAAACGACTCACCCATGATTCGCCTTGGCGAGGGAGGCTAACCTTTCATCTGGACGACGCAGAAGAATTGTCAACCATACCCGACGCTTCCATCGATATCATTATCTGCATCGGCGCCCTGGAGCATATGCCCAGGAAGCATGCTGTCCTGTCAAGTGGCTATCGAGTTCTCAAACCGGGTGGCCGCTTTCTTTGTCTAACTCCCAACGGGGAGAATCTTTGGTACCGTTTCCTTGCACCACTTCTGAGGGTAGACACCAAGCATCTTTCCACCGATACATTTCTGACAGGCCGGGATATGGAGCAACTCCTGGCTGGCTCAGGATACGATCAAATCTCATTTGAATATTGGACCTTTATCCCAAAAGGAGACATCCATTGGATGGTGAGCGCTACCCTGCAGGTGCTGGATACGGTAGGCACGCTTCTCCACATGGGCAGCCTCAGGGGAGGGCTTTTCATTACCGGCCGCAAACCCCGGGGCAAAGATTGGTGAGATCGTTTGGGTGAGTTTCTCGGCGCATGCCCCTCTATAGTTACGGTCGCCCGAGCACATCTAACTGATGGGCGATATAAAAAAGCCGCCCTTCTTCAATGTGGCGGTGGCGTGTTGTCAGCCATTGTTCCAGTTGGTGGACCTCAAGCTCGGGACACCCCCTCAGTCCATCCTCCATGAGGTGCAAGATATGGTGCAGGAAATATGCTTCATCTGCTGGATAGGGGGGATAGACCACCCAGTCCGAACTGTGGGCGGCCAGGATTGCGGTCCCCTGCAGCCAGAGGGTTTCAAGCAGAATTCGCCCCGTCTGGCTATGTCCCGCAGGCCGCCCCTGGAGCACCCGCTCGTTCATGCACCGGTGGTAGCAAGCCTCCACTCTGGCATCAAAATCTGGATCCACAGTTGGCCGCAAAATGGTGCCGCCGTCGAAAACCAGGGTGAAGTAGAAGAGTCCTCCTGCATGCAGACAGGAGAGGAGGGTGGGCAGGGTGGTATCCAGATCTACCAGGTCCATGAAGGCGTGTGCAATGAGGAGATCCCAGGACCTCCCCGGCTGCTTTGCCAGGTGGAAGATATCCGTGGCGATGAATTCCAGTGAGATCTCTTGCCTGTCCCCTGCTAGGATGAGTCGGTCCTGTTGTGCTCGCTTTGCCTGCCAGCCGCGGGACTCGGCCCAGATTGGCAAGCGCACGGCTGCCCTGGCCAAGAGAGAAGAGTCTACGTCCACGGCTGTGTAGTTTAAATCACGATGGAGGCCCCATTCCACCAACCGTTCTACCATGGTCCCAACTCCTGCGCCCACCTCCAGCACCTGGAGGGGTTGGTTGGGGGAAAAACTCTTCAATTCCTCGAGAAGTCGCTCCCAGCACCGTCGGCTCAGGGCGCGGTCATCCACAGTGCGCTTGGCCTCCAGATAGCGGCTGAAACTATAGTGTTCGGGTTGTGCCATGTTCAGTGGCTGCTGCTGGAAATGGCTTCCACAAGAAAATCACGGATTGTGGAAGCTGTTTGCTCCCAGCTGGGAAATGTGTCAAAACGTCGTCGTGCTACAAGGCTCAAGCGGAGCAGTTCGTCCCGATTGTTGAGCAATCGCTGCAACAGGTGGACGAGTCCGCTCAGGTCTCCCGGCTCGAAGAGATAACCGTTCTCGCCGTGGCTGACAATCTCTTCTGCTCCACCGCGGCGGCATGCCAGGGAAGGAAGCCCGTAGGCCATTCCCTCCAGGTAGACGATACCGAAGCCTTCGTAGGAGAAAGGCATGGCAATGACGTCGCTCTCCTTGAGAAGATGCGTTAGCTCACCGTCAGTGAGTGATCCCAGTAGCCGCACCTTCCCATCAACACCCAGGGTTGTGATTCGTTGCCGAACCGTAGCTACGTAACCCACGTCTACCTCCAAGCTGCCAACCACAGACAACTGCCAGGACTCGTGCCGGAGCGAAGCCAGGGCCGTGAGCAGATCGTCCAACCCCTTTCGAGAGATCACATTACCCACAAAGGCGAGGTTTAAGGGTCTGTCCCGCCGGACGCGATGGACGATCTCCCCCTTCTCCATAGCCGGTTCCAGACGATTCCCGCCAGGGTGAGCAACGACCCCGAACCGGGGACCACCGCACAATTCCTCCACCGAGCGACGGGTAGCCTTGCTGTTGAAGACAAATCCATCCACCGAGGTGAGATAGGAGCTTTCCACAGCCTGGTAGAGGATCCGGGCTGGAAAAGACCACTGCTCCCGGCAACGGAGGTGGTGGACGATGGAAACCACGGGGTAGGACACCCGGGGACGTAGTCTTCTGTTAAGCAGGAACAGAGAGGGGTGATTCAGCTCATCCTGGAGAAGCACGTCCAGCTGGGCCCGGGCCAAACGTTTCAGCCACTGGGCAGAGAGATTGTGCGTCAAATGTCTGGCATAAGAGTGTAAGGGCATGGAGAAGACTTCTACGTCGTCCCCACGTTTCCTGAGGTGCTCCACCAGCTTCCGATCGTAGAGATACCCTCCGCTCACGGACTGCAGAGATCCATAAATTACGATGCCAACTCGCATCAAAACGTCTCGGTATAACTAGCCCAGGCGATTCCGCTTTCCCAAACTCTTACTCTGATGCTGCTCAGGTGGTTTGAGTTCAAACGCTCCAGCAGAGTGTGGCACCAGATACGGGAGAAGTGCTCGATGCTGGGATTAAGGCCAGCAAATTCCGGCTGATCATTGAGGGTCTTGCCGGCAAAATAGGCAACCAGATCTTCCATGGCCTCTTCGATGAGGGAGATATCAACAAGGTAGCCGAACTTGTCCAGGGTCGCTCCTGAGAGCAGCACCTCCACCGTGTAGTGGTGGCTGTGAGGCAGGTTCTCCTCGCCCCAGTCTCCCCCCACCAGGTAATGGCTCGCCTCGAACTCGCGTCTCACCGCTACCTCATACATTCCATCTCCTCCGCGTTACTCATTGTGGCGTGGTACAGAATGGGGACTCTTGCAGTAATTTCCAACGGACAATGACTGCGAGCCCACACTGTTGCGTCTACACCACCATGCTAGCTGTCATAGGTGAGTATTACCTGAAGATCTTGGGACGGATCCTGGTGCAGAAGGTTGTATGCCTCGTCGGCTCGCTCCAAGGGAAAACGGCGGGTAATAAATCGAGTGGGGCCAATTTCCTGCAGCCACCGCCAGGCCACCTCCAGACGGCGAGGTTTGCTCCAGCGGCCCGTGAGCTCTGGGGCCACGGTACTCACCTGACTGCTGATCACCCTCACTCGGTTCCGGTGAAATGTACCCCCAAGGTCTACCGCGGCGCGCTGCTTCCCATACCAAGACCCCAGCACAATGCGCGCCCCAAAGCCGCAGGCCCCAAGGGCCATATCCAGTGCAGCCGGATTGCCACTCAGCTCGTAGACCAGATCCGCCCCACCCTTTGTTTCCAGTGCATCGGTCAGCCGAGCAAGGGTATCCGGGCCAGCTGGATCAAAACTCTCCGCCGCCCCCAGTTCGACGGAGATCTCCCGACGGCGGGGATAACCGTCCAGGGTAAGGAGACAATCCAGGGGAAAACGAGATAACAGAGCCGTGCTGAGAAGTCCTACGATCCCCTGGCCGAGCACAACTACCGCCTCGCCGATCATCGGGCGGCCGTCCATAACCAGATTCACCGCAGTCTCCACGTTTGGCAGGAAGACCGCCTCCTCATCGCTTACTCCCTCAGGCAGGGGAAAAAGCTCATGGGTATAGGCAACAAAATGACTCTGGTGGGGTTGGAAAGAAAAGACCAGACGACCCAACCAGGAACCATCAACCTGCGGGCCTACATTGTACACCCGCCCAACTGAACTGTACCCGTATTTCAGGGGAAAGGTAAGGTTGCTCCCGGACAGAGCTGGTATGTACGGGTCACCGGCCATGTGCTCGGGAGCCTGACCGCGGTAAATCAACAACTCGCTGCCGGCGCTGATGCCGGAGATTAGCGTCTCCACCCCCACCTGCCCCGGCTCTGGTTCTGAAATTTTTTCTTCGCGCACCTCCACTCGCCCGGGTGCCAGGAAATAGAGGGCCCGACGGATCATTGCTCCCCCCAGAAAGGCTGGCCCCACACGATGAGGTCCTGCCCAAATGCAGCGTAGCGCACCTTGGATAACCGAGGCAAAAGGGCAGGCTCACGGCTCAGGCGGGAGAAGGCACGCACCCCGCCGACTATCAGGGGGGCAATGGTGATGATCACTTGGTCCACAAGGCGAGCCGTGATGAAGCTCGTCAACACCCGGCCGCCGCCCTCAACCATGAGGCTGTTGATACCCATCTGCCCAAGTTTGTTTAACAACGGCTCTAGGGTAACCCACCCTCGCTCGTTTTTCGGAAAACGAAAGATCTGGGCTCCTTTGGTCTCCAGCTTCTGTTGCCGCGAGTCCTTGGCCTCCCGGCTGGTGGCGATCCAAACTCGTCTGCTGTTCTGGTTCAGCAGTTTACTGCTGAGAGGTGTACGTAGCTTGCTGTCAAGCACTACCGGCTGTGGATTCTCACCAGGGACGAGTCGCACGGTAAGCGCGGGGTTATCCGCCAATACAGTGCGGATGCCCACCAGAATGGAGTCGTGGAAAGCTCGAAGCTGATGGGTAAATATCATGGATTCCTGGCCACTGAGAGGTAGAGGGCTCATGGGATTACAGGCGATGGAGCCATCCACACTCTGAGCGTAAGAGAGGGTACAGAAGGGACGTCCTTGGCGGTATCGGTGCTCAGCCGCTCGCTCCAGCCTAGCCTTGATATCACTCAAAAAGGTTTCAGACCTCTCCACTGACATGGGCAAAACCCCGGGGTCAACCTGGCGGTTTGCTGCCAGGCGTGATCAGCCGTGATTCTTCGAATACCTGATATTTTCCCTTGCCAGATCGATTCCATGAGAGCGATTGCTGGCGACAACACTTCATTAATTCAGAAAAACAACCACAGTGTCAAGTTTATTTGAGGCTCGAAGGGACCGAGACACCGGCCACATCCTTTGCCGCTTCTTTTCTGGGTGGTGTGCTGAAGTCTTCAAGGAAAGCATAGAGGAAGGTTTCCATGCCCAGGTGCGGCGGCGGCTGCTTTGGAATCAGTCCGGGCGTAAAGCCGCGTGCCGCGAAAGGCTTCAGCAAATCTCGGTTCCGGCTGATGACATGAATAGGTACTGACCAAGGCCGGTTTTCGCCCGTAATTTGGACGTTAGGCTGATGGTCGCCCAGGATGATGATGAGACCGTCTTCTTGGATGTACTGTTCAAGATAACCTCCGAGAACTTGAAACTCGTAGTTGATGGAGGCCATAAAAGCCTCGCCGGCATTACTCAGGTCAGGCCAGACAATGGGATAGGTGATGGTTTCCTTCTCGTGGTAAATGGCGCCGTCACCTATCTGCGACCAGTCCTCCAGGTAGGGTGGTTGCAGGTGAAACGGTGCGTGGCTGGTTATCAGCACGTATTCGATAAACAACGGTTGGCTATGGTTTCGAATTTCATGGCGATGGATGTAGTCAAGCACGTACTGATCGGGCATGGGTGACCAGCCGTAACGCGGTCCTTTATAATCGAAATTCCAGGCGTAGTATTTTTTCTTGTAGCCAAAGAAGGAGCCCTCAGGCCAGGGCCAGGTGGTACCAGGCATGGCCGAAATGGTTCTGTAGCCAGCCTCATTGAAGTAGAGGGCAATGGTCTTGAAATTTGAGGTTACCAGCAGATTGTATAGCAGTTGGCTATCCAGATTCACTCCGCTGGCAAGGGTGGCGTGCGCTAACCAGGAAGATCCACCATACGTTGGCGAGGTCAGGAAATTAGAGTAAACCGCGAAACCCTTGGCCCCCAGGCTCTTTTCCAACTCTTCAAAACCGGTTGCAATCATAGAAAAATGGTTGGAATCAGCAAATACTGTGTATCCGTATGATTCAACGAAAATCAGGTGGACATTTGCCCCGTGGAGCCTGTCCAGGGAAGCCGGGGTGTCCTTGGCTTTGGCCGCAGCTACCCTCAGCGCCTCCAGGTACTCCGTCCTATAACCCTGAACGTGCAAGATGAAGTCCACCTCTTCAACAACTCGGTGAAAGAAACCCTTGGCAAATATGGTTACCCGATCATTTGGACGATTGTGGAACAGGGAAAGTGATGCGAGCACAGCGACGAGTCCAAGAAAAATGTACCGCTGGCTTGCAAGTCTAAAATAGCAATGGACTGTCTTAAGAGACCGCCAAATACCCCAACTTGCCGCTGCCAAAATGGTTATGGCCAGACCACCATAAGCAATCACCGCTTCAAGCGAGAGGGTGTGGTAAAGAAGATGCACCAGGTCAGGCACATACCGCGAGTCTATATATACATTGAAAGTACGATTGAAATACATCGGCACGAGCACGTCACCCGTGCGAAAAAACCGAAAGAAGAGCAAGAGTACCGTGAGAGCGAGGTACACCGCGCGATGAAACTCCATGCCCAACCCCACTGCTATGCACAGGGCCGAGAGAAGCACAGCGATTTCCGGCGAAGGAAGTAACGGAGCCAAAAGATTCGGCTCTTTGGCAGGAAAGTTCAGATTGAGTAAAGCATTGAGGAATGCCCAGGCGAGCACAAAACCCATGGTAGGCTTCAGCATCTGAGCGTAAGCTCTGACGCCATCAGGCAAAGGAGACTGCATCTGTAGCTCCTCGGCAAAGCACTTCTAAGCTCCGGATAGAGACGGTGATGGAGATCTTAGGCATAGATTGTATCCTGGGGTGGCGGGGTTGGCTAAGGTCACATTCTGGCTCCATACGTGATAGTTAACCTCGCGGGTATCTTCTGAAACAGCAAACCTTGAAACATTCCTGCCACCTGCTGGTCTAAACCTAATCATTATCATTGTTAAGCAGTATTTGCTTGATGTGCAATACCCTAGAGGGCATACGTTTCTTGGCCTAGCCAATGCTACCGGCCTCGTTTAGGAATGATGGTTACCATCACCTTTACCCTGATCCTTGTGTTTTTAGAACGCTGGCAGCGGTCTTTATCGGAGCAAGGTAATGGCATGAAGTCTGTCTTTCCTGCTTGACATCCTCATTCCAGCTTTGCTATTCTTACCATTCTTTCAAAACTATCCTAATCATTCTAATTGTTTACAATTTAGTCGACCTCAAGATTAACTTAACTGCCCAACAACGTGAGAGACATTTGTCTTTGTCGCGGGTGAGCATCTTGCCTTTCGGGGCAACATTGGATATTTTTATATGCCTTTCTATTTTATGGACCTATGATGTTCACTCCCATTCTAGTAATCAATACAGGGAGTATCTTATAAAGTGGACCGGAGAACCTTCCTGAAGATTGCCGGTGTAGGAAGTCTTTCGTTTGCCGCCAGCTGTACCTCTCAGCCTGCCAGAACCCTGTATTCTTTTGTCCAGGCGCCGGATGACATGGTAATCGGCCAGCCGACCTGGTACGCCTCCACCTGCAGAGAGTGTCCGGCCGGCTGTGGAGTCTTGGCCAAAAACAGAGAGGGTAGGATCATCAAGGTTGAAGGTAATCCCCTTCACCCCATCAACCGGGGGACACTGTGCATACGGGGTCAGGCCGCCCTCCAAGGTATATACAACCCGGACAGGATCAAGACACCTCTGTTGAGGGAGGGCGACGTCTACCGTCCATTAACCTATCCGGAGGCGGAAGCCCTTCTTACCACCAAGGCTAATACTGCAGCGAAAAATGGTCGGGATAGGGTTCGAATGCTTACAGAGGTTGTGGGTAAGAGCCTCATAGGCCTCATGAAGGAATCTTCGGCTAAGTGGCATTCTAAAGAACCTCTGGTTTTTGAGCCCTTTGGTTATGAGTCTTTAAAGACAGCAAATGAGAAAGTATTTGGGCTTGATGTGTTACCTTCCTACAGGATGGAACAGGCCGACCTCTTGATCTCTTTCGGGGCGGACTTCTTGGAAACCTGGCTCTCCCCGGTGGAATACGGTTGGAAATTCAAAGAGATGCACGCGCTCAAAGGGCAAAATAAGGGTCTCTTCTTCCATATCAGCCCCTACATGTCCATGACCGGCGCAAATGCAGATCTCTGGCTCTCTTGCAATCCTGACACCGAATATGCTGTCGCCCTGGGCCTCTTACGGGAAAGTGTGCGGAGTGGCAAAGGCAGGGCTCTTCCCAAAAAAATTCGGGATGCTATTGAGAGAGTCGCCTCCCCCTACACCAGTGATAAAGTCGCGGAGCTATCAGGGCTGTCAGCTGAACACTTCCATAAGCTTGCCACCCACCTCAAGAGTGCACAGAAACCTCTCATCCTCGGTACCACCACCGGTGCAACCGGAACTCATACCTTACAGGCCAACATAGCTGCCAACCTCTTAAACCTGGTTTTCGATCCTGCTTTGACTCTTTTTGACTTCATCAATAGACACCGGGTGGAAGAGGCGGCGAGAAGATCAGAGGTTCTCGACTTCTTCAGCCAGCTGGAAACTGATTCGGTGGAACTCCTGCTTCTCAACAACGTGAACCCATCCTTTGCCCTGCCTCCAGAAAGCAAAGTTAGGGAGTCCCTGAAAAGGGATTCTCTCTTTGTTGTGAGTTTTAGCAATTTCATTGATGAAACCACCGAACTGGCTGATCTCATTCTGCCGGTACAGCTCCCTCTGGAAACCTGGGACGAATATAGTGGAAAAACCGGATTCGTCTCCACCATACAACCCACCATGGGAAGTCTGACCGGAGCACCGAACCTTGGGGACGTCCTGCTTCGCGCTTCTTTCGGTGAAAAGCGGCCTTACAAGAATTTCCAGGCCTACCTGTTTGCTCAACTCACGTTCAGCCGTGTCATCCGGGAGAAGCAAGATTGGCTCCAGGCCTTGCAGAACGGGGGAAATTTTAAAGTTAGTTCTAAGAAGCGCTCAACCCCAGTGACTTTATCAGATAGATTTGAGTCCGGTTTTACCGCTCCTTACCCTCCCAGGGCGACCGAACTCGTTCTGTTTGCCGCCCCTTCTATTCGCTTCTTTGACGGCAGGGGGGCAAACAAATCCTGGCTTTGTGAGATTCCCGACCCATTAACCAAGATTACCTGGCAGACCCCGGTGCTGGTGCACCCTGAAACCCTCGCCACTAGAGGTTTGCGCCAGGGGGACATTGTCAAGATCCAATCCAGGTGGGGCGAACTGGAGGCACCTGTCTATGAAACAGCAGGGGTGAGGTCTGGTGTTGCAGTCATGCCAATCGGCCAGGGCCATACCGGTTACGGGCGTTATGCCAGCGACACCGGACTCAACCCTATTACCATCCTCCCGCCAGAATTGGAACCGGATTCTGGCGCCCCCTATTTTACGACGGGACCCATCGCCCTCGAAAAAACGGGTCGGTCCATGAAGCTGGCCCACACAGACGGTAGCCGAATCCAACACGGGAGAAAGATTGCCCTATCAGTTAGTTTGAACGAGCTTGGCCAAGAGCAACCGCACAAACGGCAGGGGCTGGGCATGTGGGAGTTTCCCTTCACCCTACCGCTACCTGAGGGCTATGACCGTAGAAGGGATATTTATCCTCCTCATGATCACAAGGATTATCGCTGGGCTATGGTGGTTGATATGGACAGGTGCATCGGTTGCGCAGCCTGCGCCGCCGCCTGTTATGCGGAAAACAACGTGGGCGTGGTGGGAGTGAAGAGGGTGCTTGAAGGTAGGGAAATGGCATGGCTTCAGATCCAACGTTACGAGGATGAAGCTAATCCCGAAAAAATCACTTTCCTCCCCATGCTCTGCCAGCACTGTGACAACGCCCCGTGCGAATCGGTTTGCCCGGTCTATGCTCCTTATCATACCCAGGAGGGCTTGAACGCCCAGATTTACAACCGCTGCGTGGGAACTCGCTTTTGCTCCCAGGACTGTACCTACAAGGTGCGACGCTTCAACTGGTTTGACTATGAATGGCCCAAGCCCCTTGACTTGCAACTGAACCCGGATGTTACCGTGCGCAGCAAGGGGGTTATGGAAAAGTGCTCCTTCTGTCACCAGCGGATCAAGGATGCCAATGATAAGGCCAAAAACGAGGGAAGAAAGATTCTGGACGGCGAGGTTCAACCCGCCTGCTTGCAGACCTGCCCCACCGGGGTGTTCACCTTCGGCAATCTGATGGATAAAGAGAGCAAGGTCTGGAAAAAAGTCCACGACCAGCGAGCTTACCAGGTAATGGGATACCTGAACACCAAACCTGCAGTGATCTACCTGAAGAAAGTTGTCCAGGAGATATGAGCGAGACGCCTGAACTGACTTACGCTGAGATCGACCAAACCGTGCTTACCACCTTGGAGCCCCCCGCGCGTGGTTACTGGGTGATCATCATGGTTTTGATTCTGGGGGTGCTCCTAGGTGCAGCCTGCTGGGCTTATCAGATCTACGTCGGCATCGGTGCCGGTGGACAGAACGTTCCGGTAGGCTGGGGGACTTACATTATCAACTTCGTCTTCTGGGTGGGAATTGCCCACTCCGGAACCTTGATCTCTGCCATCCTTCACCTTATGCGGGCCGGATGGCGAAATCCCATTGCCAGGGCAGCGGAAACTATGACCGTCTTTGCGGTCTCCATCGCTGGCCTCTTTCCCTTCATCCATGTTGGCCGGGTCTGGGTGGTCTATTACATGATTCCTTATCCCAATCAGAGGAATCTGTGGCCCAACTTTCAGTCTCCCCTGGTCTTTGACATGGTCGCCATCTCAACCTACTTCCTCGTGAGCTTCCTTTTCTGGTACACAGGGTTGGTTCCCGATCTGGCAACAGTAAGAGACAAAGCCACAGGGTTTAGGAAGAAAATCTTTACTGTTCTCTCCCTGGGCTGGACCGGCAAACATGAGCAATGGCGCCATTACACCAGAGGGTATCTCTTCTTCGCCGCCCTGGCAACGCCTCTGGTGGTCTCTGTGCACAGCGTGGTTTCCTGGGATTTCGCCCTGGGAGTTATCCCGGGCTGGCACAGTACCATCTTTGCTCCCTATTTTGTGGCCGGCGCCATCCATTCCGGGCTCGGTATGGTTTTGACCCTGATGATACCGCTGCGCAAGATCTTTCGTTTTGAAAGAATCGTCACCATCAGAGTTTTGGAAAATATTGCCAAAACCATCATTTTCACTGGACTCATTGTGGGTTATGCCTATGTCGTGGAATACTTCCTGGCCTGGTATAGTCACAACGTCGTCGAGATAGAATCGTTTGCTTGGAGAGCCTTCGGCGATTACAGCTTGGCATTCTGGATCATGGTGGTTTTTAACAGCATCGTTCCCTTGCTGTTCTTCTTCAAGAAAATTAGAACAAGTATTGTCTGGCTCTTCACCATTTCCATCATGGTGAACATCGGCATGTGGTATGAACGCTTTGTAATTATCGCTGGCGGCGTTGCCCACGACTTCATCCCCCACGCCTGGGGGCTTTACATGCCAACGGCCATAGAGTTCGGCATCATGCTCGGCAGTTTCTCCCTGTTTTTCCTCCTTTTCTTTTTGTTCGCCAAACACCTGCCTTCCGTCTCTATGACAGAAATGAAGGAAATCTCTGGTGAAGGAGATGGTCATGCCGGCTAAGAGAGAGGTGTTGGGGCTTTTTTCGGACGAAAACAAAACGGTTTCGGCCATCGAAGCCCTGGAGGCCTCTGAATGGAAAGTGGACCGGGTTCACAGCCCCTTTCCCAGTCACAAGATCTTCGATGCCTTGAAACTGAAACCGAGCCGGGTGGGTTTCTTCACTCTCGCCGGCGGAATTCTGGGTTTTTTCAGCGGTTTCAGCCTGGCCATATACACCGCGGTCCAGTGGAACCTTATTGTCTGGGGCAAACCAGTGGTTGCCTGGATTCCTTTTGTTATCGTCGGGTTCGAATTCACCGTTCTTTTCTCAGTGTTGGGCAATGTCCTGGGTCTTTTTATTCAAACCCGTTTGCCCGAATTTAAGAGTCTCGAACGCTACGACCCCCGCTGTTCCGCAGATCATTTCGGCATTGTGGTCGCCTGTGAGGAAAGGGAGCAAGAAGAACTTATTGGTTTTTTCAAGAACCAAGGAGGCGAAGTCAGAGTCTTTGAGTAAGCAGACATCAGCGGGCAGGAGCCAGCGGGCAGCGGGCAGGTTGGAGGATTAGAAAACAAAAAACTATAGGATTAGTCAAACAGTAAATTCGGTTACGGTTCACCCCTTACTGCTAACCGTTTACGATTTTACTAATCCGCTAATCAACTAATTACCTATTTAACGACTTTCACGACTTGAACGATTTCAACGATTTCAACGATTTGAGCATTCTAGCTCAATCTAGTTCACTCTAGGCAGTTAGTTCTATGGCACAACCAAGTGAAACCAACACTTTTTTCAGAAAGGCGGCCATAATTTCCGCCATTCTGGTGGTCGTTGGCTTTGGCACCTTCTTGCTCCAGCTTGGCGGCGACCACCCTGAGCGGGCCTGGCAGGCTTATCTTCTTAATTTCTTACTATGGTCTGCCATTGCCCAGGGTGCGCTTCTCTTTTCCGTGGTAATGCATCTTGCCAACGCCAGGTGGAGCCAGCCGGTCCAGAACCTGGCCGAATCATTCATTGCCTTCTTCCCCATATCTCTTATCCTCTTCCTTGTGCTTTTCCTCGGCAAGGAATATCTCTTTCCCTGGCTACACGAGGATCTCCACGGCAAGGAGGCCTGGCTCAACATCCCGTTTCTGTTTTCTCGAGATCTGGTGGGCCTCGTCCTTCTATACGGGCTGGGGCTTGTCTATTTCTTCTACGGTCTGCGCTGCAAACGAGCAGCTGGCAACGAGCAGATTCTTGATATTTGCAAGAGCAGGATGACAGTACTGGCAACCCTCTATGTCTTGGCCTATGCTGCTGTCCTCACCTTAATCAGTTATGATCTGGTTATGAGTATGGAGCCCCATTGGTTCTCAACGCTATTTGGGCCCTATTCTTTTGTAAAAGCCTTCTACCTCGGCTTGGGCGCTCTCATCATTCTTGCCGCCATCCTTCGTCTTGTCCAGGGGAAAGGTTCGGAGCTTTCTCCTGCTCACTTCCACGATGTGGGTAAGCTCTTTTTCGCATTTTGTTTGGTTTGGGCAGACTTTTTCTATGTTCAGCTCCTCGTCATTTGGTATGGCAATCTTCCTGAAGAAACAAGTTACGTTATCGAACGGATTATGATGCTGCCATGGAGACCCCTGGCGTGGGCCATTTTCACCGTGTGCTTCATTATTCCGTTTTTCCTGCTTTTGAGCAGAAAGATCAAAACAACACCAATCGTAATGCTGGTAATCTCCTCTGTGGTCATTGTCGGGCTCTGGTTTGAACACCTTTTGCTCCTGGGGCCGGCACTGAGCCATCAGGCCTCCTCTCTTCCTCTAGGTTTTACCGATGGTTTAATAACTTTAGGGTTCTTAGGTCTTATGGCTTTGGCAGTGGCCTTCTCCCTGAAACGTTTCCCCGAACTCATGCCCACCACTTCGAGGGAGGTCTAAATGGAATTCACCTCCCACCTCAAAAACTTTTTCAGCTTCATAGCGAATAACAGGGGCCAGCTTTTTCTCATAGGCTCCAGCCTCTTCCTCGTAGTGATTTTTCTTTACTATTTTTACATTCCGCCGGCAACGGACATCGGTCCCGAGCAGCCTATCCCTTTCAGCCATCGGATCCATTCCGGCGTCAAAGAGATTCAGTGTCAATTCTGCCACCCGTACGTGAGCTACTCTCGATATCCAGGACTTCCGCCGGTGGAAAAGTGTCTCTACTGCCATAAATACATTATTCCCAAACACCCCCAGGTCCAAAAGGAGCACTGGTATTTCAATAACAGGAAATCCACTCCATGGGTGGAGATCAATTACGTTCCGGAGCATGCCCTTTTCAATCACCAACGCCATATCAGAAAGGAGATAACCTGTCAGGAATGTCACGGTGCCGTGGAAACCATGGACAGGCTCAAGCGAAAGCGTTTCTTAATGGGATTTTGTGTAAAGTGCCATCAAAAAAAGGAGGCTAACCTGGATTGCTGGGCATGCCACAGTTAGTCCAAGGAGAAGTGCTGGGTCGGCAGCGCCCACCAGCACGGAATAT
>CAYFXH010000001.1:69092-75102 GCA_964346905.1 uncultured Desulfobacteraceae bacterium
CCATTTGGAAACGATGTATTGTCATTCTGAGAGAAGCGAAGAATCTCCGGAGAAATAGTAGCTATGAGATTCTTCGTCGTTACACTCCTCAGAATGACACCTTAGACGTTGGTTTCCGGATGGGCCCTAGCCAGAACCCTCGATATTGGCAGCACGATGGTCAAGGTTAGATTCTAAAATCCGAACGGCAAAAGGGATAAAAAAATAATTAGTAATATCTGACATTTGAGCGCCAATTGGTTCCTGTAACCCAAACCTCATTTTGAAAGGAAAAGCCGTCTTCATGGCCACAGCCACAAACTCTCTTCCGCAAAACTACAGAACAGCCCGGGGCTTTTGCCTTACCACGGCGGTGTGGATTGTGATTGGCACCCTCTATGGATTTACCACCGCAATACAACTTATCCACCCCGATCTTTTGGGAAATATCAGCTGGCTTGTTTTTGGAAGGATTCGCGCCGTACACACCAATATTGTTATTTTTGGATTTGTCACCCCCAGTCTGCTATCGGTGTCCTTTTACATCGTTCCAAGGCTTCTCCGCACAGAATTGTATAGCGAGAAACTGGGGATGATCACCGTGGGGTTGTGGAATATCGCCCTGGTTGCCGCGGTCATCTCTCTGTCCGCGGGATATACCCAGGGTAGAGAATATGCCGAGTTAATCTGGCCACTTGACCTCGTGGTGGTCCTCATCTTTGGCCTCATCTGTTACAATTTTTTCATGACTGTCAAACAGCGACAGGAGCCCATCCTTTACGTATCAATCTGGTACATTTTAGCCGCAGTCATACTAACCTCTATTACCTATGTCATTGGCAATGTCATCTGGGTCCCGGGTAGCGGAGCCTTACAGGGGATGCCTGATGCCATCATTCTCTGGTTTTACGGGCACAATGTTTTGGGTCTGCTGCTGACCCCTCTTGCTGTGGGCGTCGCCTACTACGTTATACCCAGCGCCTGCCGGACTCCTCTATACAGCCACACTCTTTCACTGGTGGGATTCTGGTCTATCTTGCTGATGTACTCCCACATAGGCACTCATCACCTCCTGCAAGTCCCAGCTCCCACCTGGCTCAAGGTGCTCTCCATTGTTGGTAGCATCGGCATGATCATTCCGGTACTGGTGGTCCTCATCAATCTCTGGTACACGGCTAAGGGAAAATTGAACGTGATCCACACCGATATCGGGGCCAAGTTTGTCTTTACCGGCACGGTAATCTACCTTTTTACGTGTATCCAAGGCCCGGCGCAGTCCCTGCCCGTGGTTCAAAAGGTCACTCACTTCAGTAACTGGGTAGTGGCCCATGCCCATATGGGGGTTCTGGGATTTTCGGGGTTTATTGGCCTGGGTGGGATCTATTACATCTTGCCGAAGATTACGGAAAAACCCTTGTTTAGCAAATTTCTTGCAGATCTCCAGTTCTGGCTGGTCCTGATAGGATTGAGTGGCTTTATGATTTCTCTGACCATATCGGGTCTGATTCAGGGACACGGCTGGCGGACCGGAGAGACGGTGTATCGACTCCTGCCGCAACTTCATCATTACAACATCTTTAGGGCGGCGATGGGACTGTTGATCGTCAGTAGTGCTTTGATTTTTCTCTACAATATAGTCAGAACGATATTCTTTAACACCAGGGAACAAGCAGCGGGGTTAGAATGGACTGAGGCTGCAACCGTCACTCCAAAGGAAGTTCTCGAGCAATGAATTTAGATATGACACCTAAATCTGTGGTGTTGGGCGGCGTCTTTATTTTGTTGGTCATCGTCTTCGTGGTGGTCTACTGGCCCTATGCCACCAGGACTCAGACTCCTTCAGATATCCACCGCTCTCGTTCCCCAGAGGAGGCTGCGGGCAGAGCCATCTACATCGCCAACGGTTGTGTTTACTGCCACAGTCAATCCATCCGCAGTATTGATTGGGGCTTGGGGGCAGAAAGAATTGCCCAGGCGGGCGACTATGTGGAAGACAGGCCCATTCTCCTGGGCTCGGAGCGAACCGGCCCTGATCTTTCCCAGGAAGGGGGAGAACGCCCGGACGACTGGCATGTAGCCCATTTCATCAACCCAAGATACACCCGGCCCAACTCGATTATGCCAGCCTTTGCCTTTCTAGGAGAGGAGGGGATACAGAAACTCATCCGTTATGTCCAGAGTTTGGGCTACAAGAATGCCGACCTCCGGATGGAACGGCAGAGGTTATGGAAAGCAAAAGCGATTGAAGCTTACGAAGCTGGGCCCGAGGCCAACGTGGCATGGCTCCATGACCAGGTGCCCGAGGGCTGGCGGAACATCCCCAATCCCTACCCCACCACTGAAGCGGGGCTGGGCAGGGGCCAGAAGATTTACCAGGATTTCTGTATCGGCTGTCATGGTCCGGTGGGGGATGGCATGGGGCCGGCCCAGCCCTATCTCTATCCACCGCCCTTGAATTTTACCATCCTCAAGGGGAGGGGGGTTTCCGGCGGCATCCTCTATTACCAGATCATGAATGGCATTACTGGTACCGCCATGCCGCACTTTAAGCGAGAGCTGGAATCGGCAAGAATCTGGGCTGTGGGCGACTACGTGGCTGTCTACTTCATCGGCGAAAGTGACGCCAATGCTGAACCTCGCGGGATTGACGCCTCGTGGGAACCATAAGGAGGTGGCACAAGGTGCAAGGCGTAAGGTGCAGGGAAAAAAATGTAAAACCCTGTGCCTTAAGCCTTTAGCCCTGAGCCTTTAACTATAATGTATTACCCCTTTTTCATCGTTTACATTATCGCGGGCTTTGCCGTCACCCTCTGGGCCTTCTGGTGGGCTTTCAGAAATGGTCAATTCAAAGACCAGCAACGGGCCAGATTCCTTCCTTTGGATGAGAAGGAAGAGCGAGCCGCCGTGACCATAACCAGATTGAATCGTTACCAGACCTATCTACTTTTGAGCCTTGCAGGTTCAGGTCTGCTGGTTCTGGCCGCTGCCCTGATCTATATCTTGGTTATCGCGGTCTGATTTACCTAGGGCGGGACTCCGTACCCGCCAAAAGACTAACATCTGGGCGTTATCTGTAGGAGCGACCTCCAGGTCGCGATCTGATTGATATGGTCATTTACACCTAGGAACATCGCAACGAGGACGTTGCTCCTACAATACAGAATAGATACACGGCGGGCAGGAAAAAGCAGCTTAATCGATATCCCCTCTCCACCCTTGGGGGGGAGAGGGTGAGGGTGAGGGGGGGATCGGACTTTACTAGTCGGCGACGCGGAGACATAGAGCAACGACGACTTAGAAATGTGCAATTGTTCTCTTTATATTAACTTTAGACACTTTAGACACTTTAGACATTTTAGGCACTATAGGGACGCGACATGAGATTTTTTCCCCTGGAAGGCTTTAGAGACATCATCCTGTTTCTTTTTCCAACCCTGATCTTTATGATCCTTGTGTACCTGGCTTGGAGCCGCTCCCATTTTCACACAAAGAAATCCGCAGAAAGGGAACAGCAGGTCCTCCACCAATATCCTGACGGTATTGAAGATAGGAATGCTCCTTTCCCTCTTTTTTTGATCCTTGTTATCGTAGGCTTTGTTCTTTGGGCAGTGTTTTACATGCTGGGAATAGCGCTATTGGGAGTAAAAATATAGATGCGAAAGATAAATTTTAAAGAACCGGTCATCGCCACCTGGGCTTTCATCATCTCATTGGTGCTCTGTTTTCTCATATTCAGTTTTTTTACCATCGTTCTTGTTGGTGACAGGGGCCAGCCCCCTTGGAGTTTTAACACGGTGAAAGATGTTCCGGGAGAATCTCCCCAAGCAATGTATAAAAAACTACCCCATCCGCAACATGTGCAAGGGAAAGAAGGGCAGTAAAGGCAGGTTGGGCTTATGTATGCAAACAGACAGATTGAGGAGATAATGAAAAAGCTAGTGATTATACTCTGCTTTAGTTTATTTCTATGGTCTTCTAAGTATGTGGATAGCCAAGTTAGAGCGTATGATCCTTTTCGGCTATCATCCCAGAGAATACAAGAAGCAATAGTGTACGGCACGACCTCGAGCTATGAGATTGACGAGTTTGGAAGTTATGACATCGGCCTCAATAAATTCCATCTGGGTGATGGTATTGGCTACGTAGAGATCGCGACTCCATTCGTTGCAATCGCGACAATGGCAAGAAAACTGAGAAATTTACGAGAAGATTTTCATTATGCTGACGCGAAGAAATTAGCATATTACCCCCCGCAAATCCGAGCTGTTCTCTATACCAACGAAAAGTATGCAAATACGAGAGTCGATTGCGTATTGATAGCAAAGGAAGAAATATTTGTATTAAGTAATGACGTACTTGAATCCACCATATGTGGTGATGGCACAAATAGCTGTGTCCGGTTGTTAGTTTACTTTATGCCTGTTGATAAAATGCGAAACGCAACCCACTTCACCTTAGTTTTGAAGAATCCAGCATTCGGCCAGAAGAAAATTGATGTGAACGTGGCTCAACTAAAATAGAAATACAATCCTCTTGAGCGTTGGAGTGGCTCCTCTTCTTCGAGTTGGAAGGGATAATAGGTGAGAAAGAAGATTGTCGTATCGTCTATTTTGCTATTTT
Source organism: uncultured Desulfobacteraceae bacterium (assembly GCA_964346905.1). Lineage (GTDB taxonomy): Bacteria > Desulfobacterota > Syntrophobacteria > BM002 > BM002 > BM002. The sequence continues at coordinate 73,692 of CAYFXH010000001.1, forward strand.
CTGTCGGCCTTGTTGCCATTGGGGCTCTGATGGCTGTGAGATACATTGACGACTATGCGCAGCCCTGGCGGATGAGGGAGACGCCAGCTGTGCGCCCACATGAGATTCCCCTTCTGGTAATGGATGAAGGTTCGGTTCCCTTCCGAGGAGGCGATAGCCTTCTGCGCAGAACTGATCCTCTGGATCTGGAAAACCCCTTACCGTTCAATCAAGAATCCATAGATGCGGGAAAGAAACAGTACGGCTACTACTGCGCCATGTGCCACGGAGATAAGGCCAATGGCCTCGGGCCGGTAGGTCAAAGCTTTTATCCCTTGCCAAGAAATCTAACAACTCCTCAAGTACAGGAAAAGTCCGACGGCTATCTTTTTTCCGTAATAAGTTATGGTCTGAAACGGATGCCGGCCTTGGGAACCACCGTGGCCCAGCGAGATCGCTGGCTTATCATCCACTACCTCCGTTCCCTTGCAAGTGAGACGGAGGAGCAGCAATAGGATGATCGGTGTCATGGATAGTGAAATGCTTTGGATCGCACTTAGACTATCGCAGCATGTACCCCGCTTACATGAGCAAGGAGTTGGGTGAGTTGCTCTTGATGGAGGCTTATACATGAGTAAGAAAGGGTCAATGTTGATCACAACTACTGTCATTTTTGTGGGAGTGTTCGGAATATTGAGTTTCTCTTCAAACCCTTCCGTCCATGCACAAGTTGCGCCCAGACAAGGATGCCGCGTCTGTCATGAGGAGACAGAGATTATTAACCCAAGGATGCAGCCCTATCTCTTGACCTTTGCTGAGGAGCTGTATGGAAAAACCGACGGTTTTGAATGCGCTGTCTGCCATGCAGGGAATCCTGTTTCCGACGACTATGACGTTGCCCACAAGGGGCTTATCTCGAATCCGTCAAGTATGTGGGTCCTTCATGAGGGCAAGGGTTGTGCCCAATGTCACCAGAGCAAGGGGACGATTACCACATTGCAGGGAAAGCGGTTACCGAAACCAGTTGGGGGAAAACTATTTCCCTTCACGGTTTTTTCCACCGATCCTTCCGGGCGGACCGGGAGAGATTACATCTACCGCATGTCCAGAGGTTTAATGTCTCTGGAGACGGGAAAAGCGGTGAAGACCTTATCCTCCAACGGGGTTATACCCAAGGGTACCTTTCCGTACGCTGATTTCGACATGGATGACCCGGACGGACCGGTCCCCAGGGCTGGTTCGAAAACCTACAAGAGCTGGGTTAGAATGGCTATAAAAGCCGGCTTCTTGAAAAGGCTGAAGTCTCTAAAAGAGATCCCCGATTTTGACAAGGGTGTTAAGACATTCGGCTCGGAGGAGATGGCGGCTTTTGGAGACATCTACCGAAAGCAGTGTGCCAGGTGTCATATATGGAGTGAAGGGCGAAACAAGA
>CAYFXH010000001.1:75112-90312 GCA_964346905.1 uncultured Desulfobacteraceae bacterium
AACAAGAGGGGAGACCTAAGGGCTGCCGGCTGTGCTTCCTGCCACATGCTGTACTCCAATGACGGCAAATATGAAGGGAAAGATCGAACTATTCCGGTAACAGGTGGAACCCGCCCCTACCCGCTAAAACATCAGATTACCACGGCTATCCCGGCAGCACAATGTACCCACTGTCACACCAGGGGGAAGAGAATCGGCACAACCTTCGGTGGCATGATTGAATTCGACTATTTGAAAGACAGGGCGGCACCCCCGTACGATGAGCGCGGCAGACAACAAGAGCCCCTCTACACCAAAGAATATATGCACATTAGAAAGGACGTGCATTTTGAAAGGGGGATGGACTGTGTGGACTGCCACACCTCCATCGATGTTCACGGAGATGGCAATCTCTATCCGGTGACCTTTTATCAGGTTGAAGTGAACTGCGCCGACTGCCATGGAACACCTGACAAGTATCCGTGGCAGCTTCCCATAGGATACGGGACGCCGGTGACAATGAAAGGAACGAGGGGGACCTACAAGGTTGGCGGGAAAGAATATCTTTTAACTTCGAGAGGAAATGTGAAGGGGAGCTGGATTAAGAAAGGGAGAAAGGCGTACGTGCTGAGTCGTTTTACCGGGAAGAAGCATGAAATTCCCCTGCTCAAACAAATAAAGTTGGCGGACAAATTCAAGACCCAGCAGGGGAAGGTGGCGATGGTTACAACTTTTAACCATCTAAAGAAGATGGAGTGCTATGCCTGTCACTCCACCTGGGCGCCTCAATGCTACGGCTGCCACATGAGATACGACAGAGGGGTTAAAGGCACGGATTGGGTAACTTCAGCCAAGAAAGTCAATCCAAAGACCGGCAGGCAGACTCTTGTTAAAAAAGCCGGTGATTTGAATCCTGAAAACAGATCTTTTATTAGGTGGGAGAGCCCCATCCTGGGCAAGAATCTCAAAGGAAGGACCTCCCCGGTTGTGCCGGGCTGTCAGGTCTTTTTAACCTACGTGGACGAAATTGGCGACATCAAGGCGTTGAACAAGTACTACAAGACATCCACTGGTCAGCCTGGTCCAACGCTTGCTCCCTTGCAGCCCCATTCAAATACCCTGGTTGCTCGAACCTGCGAAGATTGTCATGCAAACCCCAAGGCACTCGGGTTCGGAACCGCCAATTCAAGGAGTGCGGCGAAACTCCTCAAAGACGAACCCATGTTTCAGGACTTATCAAAAGGAGTATATGGAGATATTCCCGGTGCCAGAACCGGGAGATGGCAGGTTCCAAAAATACCGGATTATCCGTACTCCCCGGATCAACTGATCACCAGAAGTGGAAAACAGGTCAACAACATGCCCCTGCTCGAGGATAGACCGTTAAATAGCGCGGAGTTGGGCCATCTGGAAAGGGAAGGTTCGTGCGTTGCATGTCACCAGTACTATAAAACACCGGATTGGAATAGAATGATCAAAATGCTTGGTAATGCCCATAAACCTGAACTTCACGACAAGTTTCTTGCAGAGGCAGTGAAGCTGCTTATGGAGAAAGCCAAGAAGATGAAGAAACCCGAGTACATAGCGCCCCCGCACGCGCACGACGAGGGGGAAGCGCATAAGCACGAGGCTCCCGAAGCCGAACACGAGCACAAGGAAGGCGAGCCGGAGCACAAACACGAAGAGCCTGGACACACCGACGAACACGAAGAGCCTGGACACACCGACGAACACGGTGAGCCTGGACACACCGACGAGCACGGTGAGCCTGGACACAAAAACGAGCATGCCGAGCCTGAGCATAAGCATAAGGAGCCCGAATCCACCGAAAAACATGGTCATTGATCCATAAGACTGTCCAGGGGTCTAAATGTGTTTGCCGGCCACGGGAACTGTTGATCGGACGAGAAAACACCATACCCTGACACTTGTAGCAGACCACTCCGCAGCAGCCTCGGATGGTGGCTCGGCGACACTTCGGGCGATTTTCTCGAAGTCAAGGGTCAATTGCCGAGGGTTGTCACTATGTCCTGTGGACGTTGGCCGAAGGCAGAAGTACTTCCCGCCGGCTCCGTTCAACCATTAGATGGGCAAAGTCCGGAAAAAGCACTTCCAAAAGGCAATATATCATAGGCTCTGTGCAATCTCTCGGTTTCTCCGAGTGATATGAATACATCCTCTCCTGCCTGCGATCTCTGCGGACTCCCGCTTCGTTATCAGAAGATCCCCTCGTCCACGCATAGGAGGACATTCCATTTTTGCTGTATGGGATGTAGACAGGTCTTCCATATCCTTTTAGAATCATCCGATGCAGCAGATCCACAATCGTTCCGCGAAACAGAACTTTTCAAGAAGTGCCAGGAGATTGGTATCATTCCTCGTTCTGAGGCTGAGCTGTTAGAGAAAGCACAGGCCCCCCTGAAGCTCCCCACAACCACCTTGCCAACTGGGGACCCAACTCCTGAAACAAAAGACCAGACCATGGATAAGGACACTTTGAGCTTGACCCTCAAGGTAGACCAGATGTGGTGCCCTGCTTGCGGTTGGGTCATTGAAGAGACTCTTAGAAGAACTCCTGGAATTGTCGACGCATCCTGCAACTTTGCCACCGACCGGGTTCGTTGTGACTACAACCCGGTTCTTATCTCACCGCCGCGGATCATCGATTCGATAAAGGATCTCGGGTATGAGGCCTCGCCACCGGATGAAGCACCGCTCATGCAAGAGAGAAGAGCAGAGTTCATTCGCTTTGTTATCTCCGCATTCCTCACCGCAAACGTAATGATGCTCTCCTTTGCCCTCTATTCAGGTTTTTTTACTGCTCTGTCCCCCGAGAGCATCCACAAGCTCTCCTGGCCCATATTCCTTATGGCTAGCATCGTCCTTTTCTATGGCGGCCACAACATTTACCGCCGCGCTTGGGCTGGGATCTCCACCGCCGCCTCTAGTATGGAGACCCTTATAACCATAGGCTCTTTCAGTGCTTATTTCTACAGTGTTTATGGTCTTCTCGCCGGTAGTATTCACCTCTATTTTGACACTGCTTGTATGCTTATCACCCTCGTCCTTCTGGGAAAGATGCTTGAGAGAAGGGCCAAGGATGAGATACAGGAGGATCTGGCAAATTTCTTCTCTCTCCGCCCCACCAAAGTAAGAATTTGTTCGGACCAGTATCCAGAGGGACGATACGTCTCGGCAGAAAACTTGCGAAAGGGTGACATTTTCAGGGTGGAAGAGAATGAGGTGCTTCCTGCTGATGGTCTGATTATAAAGGGTGGAGGAGCTGTGGATGAGTCGTCGCTTACCGGCGAACCTTTCCCCATAACCAAGAAATCCGGAGACCGGATGAAGAGCGGCAGTAACGTTATCCAGGGTACGTTTACTGTCAGGGCTGAAAGTGTGGGTGATCAATCAATTGTCGGCCAGATGATCGCCATTATGGAGAAGGCTTTGGGGAAAAGGACACCATTCGAGGGGAAAACTGAACGTGTTTTGCAATGGTTTGTACCCATCATCCTCACCCTGGCAATTGGAACCGGCTTGGTCTGCCTTCTTTCTGGACTAACCTTGGATGAAACCATAATTCGAATGGTCACCGTAACAGTGATCGCTTGTCCCTGCACGCTGGGTATCGCTGTTCCCATGGCCCGTGTAGCTGGGATATCTTTGGCAGGGAGAAAAGGGATTCTGGTCCGAGACTTTAGCTCCTTTGAACAGGCCGGAAAAGTGAACTCCTTCGTTCTCGATAAGACCGGGACAGTTACTAAGGGGCGCTGGTCTCTCCTGGAGGTTATTCCACGTGGATCTTTATCCAGGAAAGAGATCCTCGGCCTTGCGGCCTCGCTGGAAAAAGAATCGGATCATCTGATCGCTGCTGAGATTATCAAGGAATCGGCGAGGAGCCAGGCGGAGCCCATACAATTAGAGGAAATAGAAGTTTTTGAAAATGGCATCTCGGGACTCCTTAATGGCCAAAAGGTCAAAATAGGCTCTAGAAGATTCCTCACTGCCGAATTAAACAAAAGCCCAAATCTTTCTATACCTGAAAACAAGCCCAAGCATTCTCTGGTCTTCATGAGCTCTGGCGATCAGATCTGTGCCATCTTTGTCTTCGGTGACGAAATAAAACCCACCTCAACCCGCGCTGTGCAAAATTTGCTTTCCGCGGGTTACCAAGTTGCCCTGGTCTCAGGAGACGAACATCTAACCACCAAGGCGATTGCCAATGAGGTGGGGATCGAGGAGGCCCAGGGAGGAAAACTGCCGCAGGAAAAAGCAGCCTTTATCGCTGAACTGCAGGAGCAAGGGCACAAGGTGGCAATGGTGGGTGACGGTATCAATGATGCCCCAGCCCTAGTCCAGGCGAACCTGGCCATTGCGGTTCATTCGGGTAGTCAGCTGAGTAAAGAGGCGGCAGACCTGACCTTGATGCGAGGTGATCCTCTCCAGGTATGCGACTTCGTGAAATTGGCGAAAAAGGTCAAGAAAAAGATCCACCAGAACCTTGGCTTCTCATTTATCTACAACCTAATGAGTATCCCCATTGCCATGACTGGACTGCTGAGCCCACTTATAGCAGTCAGCGCCATGCTACTCAGCAGTCTTAGTGTCATTGGAAATACTCTGGTGCTTTTGAAAAAAGGTTAGCGCCCTGCGCCTTGCTCCCTTGTAGGAGCAACATCCTCGTTGCGATCTATATCACGTACGCATATTAAATAAACGTCTTTTATCGCAAGCAGAGCTTGCTCCTACAGGACGTTCATTCAATACTTTCTGTAGGAGCAACCTCCAGGTTGCGAATCGCGAGAAGAGCATGCTCCTGCTGAAATTGTGATTAAACATCCCCCTTTTGACAACCCCCTATTGAATGTTTAATATTTTTTAAATAACTGCGACTGTATAAATAAGATTAATCTATAGCATGGGCTGGTCAATTGGAGGAATGGGCCGCCCCGGGTGAGGAGGATAAAAGTATGGAAACGGGAATGGACATTAAGAATATTGGGCTTCGTGGCGTCGTTGTTGCCAGCACAAATATTGGGGAGGTTGATGGCTCCGTCGGGCGGCTGGTTTATCGAGGCTATTTGATTAAAGACTTGGCTGGCAAAGCCTCTTTCGAAGAAGTTGTTCATCTTTTGCTTAATGAGAGACTACCCAACAGTGATGAACTCAAAGCTTTCTCAGCCCAACTCGCTGCAGAGCGATCAATCCCTGCTGAAGCTATAGCTGCGCTAAAAACAAGGCCGAAAACCGCATTGCCCATGGATATCTTGCAGGCTGGCGTGTCCATGCTCGCCCATCATGACCCCGAGGTTGATGATCCTTCTAGAGAAGCCAATTATCGGAAAGCAATTAGGTTGACAGCCAAATTGACAACCATTGTTGCAGCCTGGGAACGTATCCGCAATGGCCAGGAACCCATTGAGCCGGATCCCAAGCTGAGTCATGCCGCAAACTTCCTCTACATGATGAATGGTGAAGTACCCGACGAGGATATCGCCGGCTTCTTTGACGCTGCCTTGGTCATGCACGCGGAGCATGGCTTCAATGCCTCTACCTTCGCTGCCCGGGAGATAGCATCCACCCGGGCACACATGTATGCCGCAGTAGCGGGAGGTGTGGGCTCTCTTTCCGGTGAATTGCATGGTGGCGCCAATACCAGGGTCATGGAAATGCTTATGGAGATAGGCTCACCGGACAAGGTGGAAAGCTATGTGAAGGAGCAGTTTGATTCCGGCCAGAGAATCATGGGATTGGGGCATGCGGTTTACAAGGTTGATGATCCCCGGGCGTTGATTTTGGCTCCCATGGCAAAAATTGTGGGTGAGCGGTTTGGCGAAAGCAAGTGGTATGAAATGTCGGCATTGCTGGAGAAAGTAGCCAAAGAGGAGTTTAAAAAGCGTAAAGGCAGGGACATTTATACAAATGTAGATTTCTACAGCGCTTCTCTCTACTACGTGATGGGTATTCCCATGGATCAGTTTACTCCTATCTTCGCCATGGCCAGGGTCGCCGGCTGGACCACCCACGTAATTGAAGAGCAGTTTGCTGAAGCGGCGCCAAAACCCATGCTCTACCGCCCCGAATCTGACTATATCGGAGATTACTGCGGTCCCGAGATCTGTGAGTTTGTTCCAATCGAGGAGCGCCACTAACCGGGGAACTCCCTAGGGAAAACAGTGGTCACGCCTTCAGAGAAATAGCGGTTGGTATGGTTGTCGCTGCCTTTTTATGCAAGCGGCACCCGTCGTTATTATGGTTGCAGAATTCAAACAGGTGAGGCAGATACAAAGCCTTATTGACCAGATCAGCTTAAGGAAGTTTGTCTATGAACCGTTTCCGTCTGCAAATCATTCTTTCAATCCTGCTGGTTCTCTTTTTTCTATTCTGGAGCTACTCCTTCGGCACTGGTCAAATCCTTCGGGTATCCGACGGTAAAGTGGTTTCTCTATCTGAGGTAGTCAAAGACCTCAGTGGATCCCGACTCGTCTTCGTGGGTGAGCTTCACACTTCGCAAAGTCACCATGATGCTCAGCTTAAGATAATTCGCGCCTTGAACCAGGCCGACAGTTCTGTGGCTATCGGTTTTGAGATGTTTAAACGTGACAGCCAGCCGTACCTGGATCGATGGGTAAAAGGTGAGTTGAGCGAGAAGGAATTTCAGCAGATCTACTCCATGAACTGGAATTATCCCTGGGTTCTGTATCGGGATATTTTTGTCTACGCTAGAGATCACAAGATTCCCATGATCGGCCTCAACGTTCCTCCAGAAATTACGCGACAGGTGGCACGTGAGGGCTTTGCTTCCCTCTCGCAAAAACAACTTGGCGATTTGCCCATGGTAACGTGCAGGGTGGATCCCCACTATATGGCGTTCATCCGGAAGGCACTTGGGATGCACGGTCACGGTGGTATGGATTTCATTAAATTCTGCGAGGCCCAATTGGTCTGGGACACTGCCATGGCCTGGAGTCTTCTTCGCTTCCTGGACAAGAGCCCAACATCCACAGTGGTGGTGATTGCAGGTAGTGGCCATTCTTGGAAACATGGCATACCGGCACAGATTCGCAGTCAATCCGATTTCCCCTTCAGAGTAATTCTCCCTGAGATTCCCAACAGGGTTCACCAGGAAATTATTTCGGTCAATGAAGCCGACTATGTTTGGCTAGGATTGAAATAAAAAAAGGGTTCAGGGCGCAGGGTTCAAGGCGCAAGGCAATCTTCTTTGTTCCTTGAGCCTTATGCCCTGCGCCTTGAGCCATAACATTCCAGAGTCTACCATCTCTTTGACAGGCTTTAATGATTTGGTCTCCAGTGGTGTAATAATGGTCAAGTTCATTCTCTTCGACATCGATGGTACCCTGGTAAGTGTGGACGGCGCTGGCAGTCGGTCGCTGAACCTGGCTATGGAAGAACTCTTGGGAATCACGGATGGATTTCGGGGCATCAACTTCGCGGGCAAGACGGACATCCAGATAATTCGAGAAGGACTCAGGAAATTTGGCTTGGCGGACCAGGGTGACCTGTTGCAATCCCTTTTGAACCGCTATCTCGTATATCTAGGCAAAGAAATTCCAATGAGAAAAGGGCACGTTAAGGAGGGGGTGAGAGAACTCCTGAACACTCTCAATAGCTTTGAGGGTATCCACCTCGGCCTCCTCACCGGTAATGTAGAGACGGGGGCACGGCTCAAGCTGAGACCGTTTGGGCTGAACCAGTTCTTCCCTGTGGGCGCCTTTGGAAACGACAGCGAAGACAGGAACCTGCTCCTGCCGATTGCAGTGCAACGCCTCCTGGAATCAGAGTCCATTTTGGTAGGCTATGAGCAGTGTGTGGTTGTGGGGGATACCCCAAAGGATGTTGAGTGCGGTCAGGTTCACGGAGCCTCTTGTATCGCCGTGGCCACAGGTACCTACTCTTTGAAGGAGTTGGAAAAGACTGGCGCTGACCTTGTGGTGCCTGACCTGGCCAAGACCGAGCAGATCGTAGAATGGATCAGAAATCCACCGCTGAGGTCGCGTACAACGATAGAGGGATAACAACTTACTCATCGGAGATATTACATCCACGAACGTATACGAAGAAATGACGGAAGCGCAAATCAGACCATGTATGTACCTTTGCTTAGTCTCTCCTGCTGTTTTTCCCGGATAGATTCCTCTCTGGGCCTTGCCTTTTTATCCCCACATGGTTATCAGTACGTTAATCCGCAGAGCGCAAAGCGCATAGCGTAAAGGGCTATGCAGGCCTTGCATGAGGACGCAAATAATTAGAACTTAGAATTCAGATGACTTAAGGTTCAAGGTATAAGGCGCAAGGTACAAGGAAAAGCTTTGAAAAGTTACTGTTCGAATACAACTCCAATCCTGAATCCTGTACCCTGTACCTTATGCTATGCGGTTTGCGTCTAAAAAAGTAGGGTGAGCAACAGTTACCGAACTCGAGTATTGATCGCATGGACCGTCGTATGTTTCTCAGGAAGTCTCTAGATATAGGAAAGAAAGCAGCTTTGCTCCATCTGTTTGCTAGCTGTACAAATCTTCAGACTGGTACGACCCAGAGCGCTGTGGAGTCCCCACCCTCCCCTTTCGAAGACTACAGTCTCCGAGAACTAGCCCAAAAAAAACTGCACCATGGAAATGATCGTTTCTTGAATCCTTTCAACACAAAAAAACACGGAAATATGTTGCGGGTTCTCCACTGGAAGTTGTTCAGCGAAAACAAGTTCAAGTCTTATTATGACCAGGAGCAGGTGGTTCCAGTGTCCATCGACTGGGAGCCCATAAGAGAACACGGAAACCTCTCGGTTACTTTTCTGAAACATGCCACCGTGATCATAAAGGATCAAGATCAGTACATCATCGTGGATCCTGTATTTTCTGAGATATTCAGGTTCATAAAAGATTTCACCCCGCTGGCCTTCGATCTCGGCAAGATGCCTTCACCGGATCATATCCTCATCACTCACGGCCACCGCGATCACATAGATACCGACTCTCTAGCTTCGCTGGACAGAGACAGGCATGTTGTCACTCCCCTTGGCTACAACGACATATTTGCTGACCTGAAGATGAATCATCGAACCCAGTTGGACTGGTTTGAGAAATTCGAGAACGGGAAAATGGAGATTACCCTGCTTCCCTGTGATCACTGGACCATGCGGAATCCCTTCGAAGGACCAAACACCTCTCTATGGGGTTCATACGTATTGAGAACCGCCTCGGGACCAACCATTTATGTATCGGGGGATACAGCGTACTTTGACCGTTTTCGGGAGATCGGCCAAGAATTCTCCATTGACCTTGCAATCATCAATCTCGGCGCCTACGAGCCCCGATGGTTCATGGCCGGGAGCCACATAAATCCCAGTGAGACGGTACAGGCCTTCAAAGAACTCGGGGCCGCTCGCCTATTGGTCGTCCACTGGGGTACGTTCCGCTTGGGCGATGAACCTGTCCATTTCCCCCCAATTGACATCAAAAGAGAGATGGAGAAGGAAGGTCTTCTAGATCGGCTCGTCCATCTGAACCATGGGGAAACCCTCTTCATATAGGGAACAGCCTCCGCCGCACCGCTTCCGCTCTCCAATAGTGTATCCCCCCAATGGAGAGGAGTATGGCCAACGGAGTAAGGTGGTCGGAATGGGCTCAACATAGATCAGCTTTTCAGTCCTTTACGGCTGATCTTGAAGCCTAAGAGAGTTCTGATTGGACTTAAGCTTAGGGTACCGCTTCACCACCAGAAGAAGGCGGGAGAGAGCGGCGACGCTGCTAGCGTGTTCGCAGTCTTAGAAAATGTCTGTTTGTGAGTAAAGAGGGGGTCGGCTAGGACAACTGCCGATAGATCTTTACAATCCGCCCCAGGTTCGACTCAACCGTGAAATCCCAACGGAGTGCCCTGACTTTCTCTCGCACCGTCTCCATTTCCGGAGCCCGTAATTGCTCGGCTAATCCAGATACTGCCTCAATCACAAGTCCCAACCGGTGCGTCTCCAGAAAATCTTTAAGCGCTTTATGCGGGAAACTGATAACTGGCAAGCCACAGGCAATGTACTCGAACAGCTTGTTCGGCAGCACCGTATCCAGATGCACCCTGTTTAGGATATCATTGAACCCCGCCCAGCCGAAGTCATATTGCATGATCTCTGTAAAGAGCTTTTCTGGTGCCAGAGTCGGGTGGTAAAAAATGTTCGGTATTCTGTCGGCAAGGATCTGATAGTCTACGTTATGGCGAGACGGATAAATATGCACCTCTAAACCCTCCGCCGCTAACTCTCGGAAGATTGTCCGCAAATCATAGTGGCCACCGTTACTGCTTATAAAACCCTCGTATACAATCCTAATTGGTCGGTGGGTAATGTTCCGCTTCACTTGAGGGAGCTCATTGGGAATGAAACGCTCCGGGATATAGTTCGCATAAACGTGGGTGATCTCAGGCAATCGATAGCCCTGCCTCCGCACGAGGCTGAAGATTACATCCGAAACGGTAATCACCGCATCGCTACCTTCGATGGCCTTCTGCTCCTCCTCACGCCAGTCTGCTCCATCGCCCCCTCTATTGAGACCGTCCTCATAGGCCGTCTTGCGCACACTCATTAAATCGTGGATGTCGTGGATGATGGGAATCTTCCCACCGAACAGATGGATACACAGGTTTGTCAGCGTATCCGGCGCATTGTGGGAATGGATCAGACTGACACCGTCTGAATCCACCACGTTTCGCAGCTCGACTGCTGGATTCTCACCCAGGGGAAACCAGGCCTCGAAGCACTCATCACCATGGCCGTAGAGCTCAGTAAGCGTCTTACCCGAATAGGCGAAGGATAGCCGAATATCCGGATGCGTTTTCCTGAGCCCTTCGGCATATTTGAGGGCGCGGATGCAAGGCTGCGGTTGAACAAAGAGCACGTGCATAGTTGGACTAGCCCTTTTAGAATGGGAAAGAGAAACAATAACTTACGGGAAATAAAACAGTGAGGCGGTTGAACCAGCTATTTCCGCTGCTTTATGACTGTGCAGGGGTTGCCTACTGCTATGGTATACGGCGGTAGATCTTTGGTGACCACGCTTCCGGCACCAACAATGACCCCGTCCCCGATGGTGACGCCCGGTAACACAATAACTCCCATCGCGATCCAGACCTCTTTGCCGATGGAAACGGGTTGCTTTATATGCCCCTGTTCCTGCAGGGGCTTGTCCGGGTCAGTCTCATGATTGGCGGTGTGAACCATGGAGCACGGTCCGAACATGGTATTGTCACCGACGGTAAGTCCACCAAAGCCGTTGACGTAACAGCCATAATTGAAACCTACGTTGTCACCCAGTTCTATGAATTCGCCATTAAGCCAAACGATCAGATCAAGGTAGTAACACCCTGTGCCTACTCGCTTGGCATCTTGGGGACGAAAGGGAATAATCCTCTTACTTTGTGGAGTGATCATCATTGGAGCATCCTCCTGGTATATCTGCAAAGAGGTGTAAGCTGGGTAAAATGACTTGGAGAACTCAATAAAAACCGCCGGAATTCTGATTTAGAATGTACTACATTGTGGTTTGTAACGCAAGCCGGGTAAAGAAAAAACCTGTGGACAAATCCTGTTAAATTCCCTAATGACTAAAGTGAGCTAACGTGCCTAACTTCATTAATTTGAGACTGTTCAATAGTGCACTCTTTGAGTACCTCCAAGCTATGCTCCATCTGGATCCCCGCCTACGCGGGGATGACGGACAACCGCAGACTTTCGTCATTCCCGCAATGCTTGTCCCCGACCCAGATCGGGGAGCGGGAATCCAGGTCCCAAACAGATAGTTACCGGAAGTTTCTTGGGGGTAACTATCCTAATCATGGTATTTTAACTATTTGATTTATATAATTAAAAAATATTGAACAGTCTCAATTTGTCTGGTGGGCGGTGGACGCCCTATTTTTCTTAGGCATAAGGCAAAGGGCTCAAGGCATGAGGCAATCTTCTGTTCATCTCATTCCTTGTGCCCTACGCCTTGTACCTTGCACCTACTGCCCATATCGCTATGCGCTCAGCCTGTGCCGCAGATACGTGTAACGTTTCTGGGTCTTGTCATTGTTTACCGCAATAGACAGCGCTTTTCTGGTGCCAACCAGCACCACCAATTCTCTACCCCTGGTCACCGCAGTATAGACGAGATTTCGTTGTAAGAGCAGGTAATGCTGGGTCACAATGGGAAGAATCACCGCCGGATATTCGGAGCCCTGCGATTTGTGGACTGAGATGGCATAGGCCAGGACAACTTCGTCCAGTTCAGCGTAATCGTAACGTACCTCAGCAGTATCAAAACCGATTATCACCTCCTGGTTTATGGAGTCGATGCGAGTGATACGTCCAATGTCACCATTAAAAATCTCCTTGTCGTAGTTGTTTCTGATTTGCATCACCTTGTCGTTTACCCTGAACTGCTTACCGCCTCGACTTACCCCTTCATCTCCGGGATTGAGTGTTTTTTGTAACTCCACGTTTAGATTTTCAGCACCCACCACCCCCTTGTGCATGGGACTCAGCACTTGAATGTCGTCAACTGGATCGAAGCCGAAACGTCTCGGTATACGCTCCCTGGCCAGCTCCAGAGTTATCCTCAGAACCTCTTCCGGGTCTTCCTGCTCGATAAAGTAAAAGTCATCTTCTTCTCGGTGCGAACTTTCCAGGGGGGGAAGTACACCATGGTTGATCTTGTGTGCATTTACAATGATGGAACTCTCCCGGGCCTGGCGAAAAATTTCATTCAGCTCCACTACTTTAACCGCGCCCGAGTCGATGATATCTCTCAAAACATTGCCGGCGCCAACAGACGGTAACTGATTGACATCGCCCACCAGAATCAGCGTGGCCGCCGAAGGGGTGGCTTTCAGCAGATGGTGCATCAGGATGGTATCGATCATTGAACCTTCGTCAACGATCAGCAGATCACACTGCAAAGGACGTTCCTGGTTCCTTTGAAAACCTCCCTTTTGCATGCTGTATTCCAGGAGCCGATGGATGGTCTTGGCCTCGTGCCCCGTGGCCTCACTCATCCGTTTGGCTGCCCTGCCTGTTGGCGCAGCCAGCATCATGTCCACGCCCAGTTTTGCAAAGATTTTCAGGACCGCATGTATGATCGTGGTTTTCCCGGTTCCTGGCCCACCAGTGATAACCAGCACCTTTTCTTCAGCAACGCACCGTATCGCCTCCACCTGTCTCTCTGCCAGGGTGATATCAAGGTGGTCCTGGACCCACTTGATGGCTTTGTCGCTGTCGATTTTTCTGAACGACTTGGGAGCATTGATCAGGGTTTTCAGCCGGGAACCGATACTGGTTTCGGAAAAGTGAAGCTTCGCCAGAAATACCGCCTTGAAGTTTTCACGGAACTCCTCGATGCCCTGGTTCAGATCCTCGATGACAATCTTTTTGTCCAGGGCAATTCTGGCAAATGACTTGACAACTACCTCCCGGTCCACTTCAAGGATCTCCTGGCACTTCTGCAAGAGCGGTTCATAGGGGTAGTAAACGTGACCATCTTCAGCAAGTTGACTCAGGACGTGGAGAACTCCCGCTTCACCCCTCAACTCAGAATCTCTGGCAAATCCCAGTTTATCGGCAATGTTATCGGCTATGACGAAACCGATGCCAAAAATGTCCGTGGCAAGACGGTAGGGGTTCTGTTTCACCACCTGGATGGACTTGCTGCCATAGTGTTTGAAAATTTTTGTGGCATAGCCTGAACTGACCCCATGAGATTGCAAAAAAATCATTACCTCCCTAATTTCCTTTTGTTCAGCCCAGGCCCTTTTGATCATTGCCACCCGCTTCTTGCCGATGCCCTCAACCTCTTCAAGTTTCCCCACTTGTTTCTCAATGACCTCCAGGGTTTTCGTGCCGAATTTTTCCACAATCCGCTTGGCCATAACTGGACCGATTCCCTTGATGAGACCGGAGCCCAGGTACTTGCCAATGCCGTGCACTGAAGCAGGAATATGCGTTTTGTAGTGAACTATCTTGAACTGTTCGCCGTATCGAGGATGATTCACCCACTCGCCCTTCATCTTGATTATTTCCCCGGGCGTGGGAGCGGCAAGGTTTCCCACCACGGTGACAAGGTCTCTCCGGTCACGCACCTTTACCTTGGCGATGGTGAAGCCCGTCTCCTCGCTAACGTAGGTTATTCTCTCAAGCTGTCCCTCGAGTTCGGCGAGCATTTTTTGCTATTCCTTTCTTACTGCTTGCGGTTCGTTATATCACATACGAAGGGAGATCTCAGGTGAATGAGCGGCTTCGCGGCAGGTGTCGTGATCTGTTTACTACTGAGGAGACGGTATCCGTCACGTTGACTGGCGGTTTGATAGGTTGCAGATTATAACGATACATCTTCATCGGGCAAAAGGCTCCTACCATTTAAATACAGCAACTGCCATCGCCAGCCCACCGCCGGTGGCACAAAAGAGAACCACATCCCCCGGTCGGGGGCCTTTGCCCTCGACCAGAGCATCGTCCAGAGCCATTGGCAGACAAGCTGCACCGGTATAGCCCCACTTGTCCATTATCCAGTGAGTTTTTTCCAGCGGTTGGTTGAGGAGTTGCATCGTATACTTGATGGTGTTGACATTCATCTGGGTGAAGAGGAAGAAATCGACCTCATCCACTGAGGCTAAGCCAGCCTTGGCAACCGTTTGCTGGATCAGAGGAGGCCAGTTTTCGCTGTTGAACGTGGCGGGGAATTTTTCCACAAACTGGATAACAGGACGGTTGAGTTCGCTGTCGCTGATGGGTGAGGCTGCCCCGCCCGTGTATATTCCCAGTGACTTGTAGTAGCGTCCCTGGGCAATCAGCTTTGAAGCCAGGTAACCCGGCTGGTCGCTTGCTCTCAGCACCACCGCACCTGCTCCATCTGCAAAGAGAGTGCAGGTATATTTGTCATGGTAATTAATAAACCTGGTCATGTTATAGCCGCCAATAACCAGAACTTTGTTGATGTCAGTATCTGCGGATATTTGCTTGGCGGCAACGTCCAGGCCCGCAACCCAGGCGGCACAGGCGCAGTTCAGATCAAACGTCGCAGCGTTTCCGGCCCCGAGCTTGTGCTGAACGATGGTGGAGGTAGCTGGGCTGATGAAATCTGGGGTGTCGGTACCCACCACAATCAGGTCAATATCGCTGGGGGTGAGGTCAGCTCGCTTTAGGGCCTGACTCGCGGCAGCGGCACACATATCGCTGG
>CAYFXH010000001.1:90322-108920 GCA_964346905.1 uncultured Desulfobacteraceae bacterium
TCCCGACCTTTTCCCTGAGCCACGCATCTACATCCCCGACGAGCGGTTCAAATTCTGCGTTGGTCATTATACGTTCCGGCACGTAGCGGCCGGTGCTGATTATCTTGGCATAGCGATGTGTCATAACGGTTCCTCGATCTCTTGAGAAGACTATGCAGAATCTTTACCCATTCCCGTGGTTAGTGAACGGGCACCAGATGTCCAACGTGGATGAAGGTCAGTTCGGGGACAGAGATTAATCCCACAGCCCGCCTTTCATTGAATAAGCTTAACCCCTATCGAATCAGAGGGAAACAGGGGAGCAACACATTAATGAAGAGGAGACTCACCTCTAGTCAGACTTGCCAACGGGACATGCCACCTCACATCTTCGACAATATCGGACCGGCTTTGCCGACCTATCCTGGCCGTTGATCCTTCTTTTTTTGCTGTTATACACGTCCAATTCCATCTGGACATTACAAAGGTGTCGACTGTAAACACCGGTTCTGGCGGGTAGCTGGTGAAGGCTGAACTCTTTTTCCGAATACATCTTGCTCTGAAAGGCTTCCTGGGGGCAATCCTTTCTGCAGGGCATACTGCAATCCTTGCAGGGGTCGAAATCGATAGGATCGGTGGACGCCAGGAGTTCGTAGGTGAGCAGAGCTCGCAGACGAACCCGCGGGCCGAATCCCGGAGTCACCAATAGGTTGTTTTTGCCGATACACCCCAACCCGGCCATGACAGCTCCATCCTTGAGAAAAATTCCTCCGTACTCAAGGTAATAGGGCAGTTGCTTTGTCCGTATTCCTTTTTCCTCTTCCAACCACTCCGACAGTTTTGCGTTAATGGACATGAGAATCCGGTTGCCGGCCGTCCCCCCACGATAACCATCCTGCCACCAATCAAGTTCCGGCTTATCCTCAGGATGTTCAACCGCAATAATTATTGCGGACCTGGCATTTTCAGGCCAGGCAACGTGCCCTGATCTTATCTGAGTGCGTACCTTGGTTCCCACACCTTTATATTCATCAAGTTTTTCATATATGAAATGGGACGGAGATGTTTTGAGTGCTTTGACATCTGCGATCCCAACCAAGCACGCTCCACACTCTTTGGCTTTTTCGATAATCCGGCCGCTCATGTATTTTTCTCTGTTTTTCGATATCGTAAAAATGGGAACATCCATAAGAGAAACAGGAAAGGTCTAATATGGAAGGCCAGATGCAACGATTATGTGACGTCTGCCCATATCTTGCCGGGCGAGACACCCAAACCCCGAAAGCTGCTATCGAGTGTCCATCCGGAAACTCCCTAATGTCATTCTGAGCCCTTCGACTCACTCAGGACAGGCTCCGCGAATAAACCGACATTGTGTCATCCTGAGCCTTTCGACAGGCTCAAGATAGACTCCGCGAAGGATCTCGGGATTCTTCGTCGCATTGCTCCTCAGAATGACATCTAGAAACATGGTTTCCGGATGAGTACTAGCTAGTGCTGATCTCAAAATCGCAGACCAGGGGTGCATGATCGGATAGTTTAACCTCAGGAATCTGAAAACCGCTGGCACGTATTTCAGGGCTGTGGAAAATATAATCGAGTTGTCTTCTCGGAGCCCGGCTTGGGTGAGACGGTTGCCCCTCGCCGTTTGCATTCTTCAACCCTGTGGCGGCAAGAAATAGTTGTAATTCCCGGTCACCCCACAGCACATTGAAATCTCCCGCTACAATCACCGGCTTTTCCACGTTTTTTACCATGGAATGAAGGTCCTGAAGTTGGTGCTGGCGATGGCGAAATTTCAGAGATAAGTGTACCAGGAAAATGGTGAATGCCTCGAGCTCCAGCTCTATGACCAGACGCTTGAACCCTTCACAAAAATAACGAAATCTATGGGATTTAATCTCCTGGTTGGTCAAGAATGCATTACCTTGCTTGTTCACCACCGGAAACTTCTGGGCCATGGAATCGCTGGAATATTTTGACTGATAAACGTGGTAATGTTTCATTTCCCTGGCGATGGCTTCCGCCTGGTTGATCTTTTCCGATCGGTAGGAGCCGCTGTCCACCTCGAGCAAACCGACAATGTCCGGATCGACCAACTTGATGAAATCAACGATCTGACGCAGGTTACCATTGGTACGCTTCAGATAACCGCTGAAGGGAACGGGAAGATGAAAACGTCTGCCAATACCTGTACCGTAACGGATGTTGTATAAGAGAAAACGCATACCACCTCTTCTTTGCAAAATTGCCCGGATTAACTCTGGCTGCTGATGCCAGTTCACCCTACAGAATGTAACCGTACAGCCCGGTTGGGCCGACTCCGAAAAAAAATATGTTTAACTATACTACTCCCTTGAACTGTTATCAAGGTGGACGATAAAGCCCCTCTGGTGATGGCCCTGGTGGGGGTAAGGCCAATGATCATGAGTGGACTAGCGCCCCTTACTGTTACCCTTGGCCAAGGTCGGTGAACTATCCATCCCGGATAGGACCGGCCAAAACCATCCTGGGTATGACTGGCCATAGGGAACGCTGCTCGAAGCGTGCAAAGTCCATGCCGACCTCAGTGAAATTCCTTCCCTTATGGAAGATCCCGCTCGGCCAGCAGGGACGGCAGGGGTATTGAAACCTCCACCTCTGTTTTCTACCCTGAAGACATTGCCATGTTGGAATTAGTAGTTATAGTTACCGGTAAATACATTATTTCTGAGCCCTTTTCACGGGTCAGATGACAAGTTTTTCGAAGTATCGAACAAGGAGATTAAACCATGAAAAAATGGATTTTCATTGGTGGTGGTTTGGTGGTGATCATTGTAGCTGTGCTGGTAATAGGACTATCCAAGCTGGACCGCATTATCAAGAGTGCGGTCAACACCTACGGTCCCGGAATTACCAAGACAGAGGTGCGGTTGGACGACGTGGGCGTCTCTCTATTTTCAGGTGAGGCTAAGCTGAAAAACTTCTATCTCGGCAATCCCAAAGGATTCAAGTCTCCACAGGCCATGAATGTGCAAGCTATATACCTGGACGTGAATGAGAGGTCCATAACCAGCGACACGGTTATGATCGACAGGATCGAGGTGGTTGGTCCTGAGATCACCTATGAGAAGAAATCAACCACCGATAACTTCAAAACCATTTTGAACAACGTGAAAAGCACCGCCGCTGCCGGCAAGTCCTCGAAGAAGCAGCCGGGAAAAGAGGGCGAGGGGAAAAAACTCGTGATAAGAAACTTCATCGTCCGGGATGGCAAGGTGGATCTGACCATGTTGTTGCCCGGCGGCTCGAACGTACGTGCATCTGCGTCACTTCCGTACATCCACCTCAAAGACATTGGCAAGAAACAGGGGGGCGCTTTGCCCGAAGAGGCATTCAAGGAAGTATTCGCAGCACTGTACGAGAAGATCGTCTCCCCGGCCGTGGCCGGTACGCTGAATAAGGAACTTGAGGCGCTCGCTTCCCATGCTCAGAAAGCCACCGAGGAGGCCAAGAAAGAGCTCACTTCCCGTGTGGAGAAAGCTACTGAAGATGCTGAGAAGGAGCTCGAAAAAGCTGTCTCCGAAAAGGTCAGGGGGTTGTTAGGGAAGTAGGGATGGGAACAAAAGAGAAAATAAAAATTGAGTTATGTCCAGATCCGAAGGGTGGTGGAAGCCTCGGTGAATCTTCCTCATGAATCCATTGTGCTCGTACGGGATCGGTCCAATGAGGTGATAAAATCGTAGAAGGTTTTCGTGGAGAGATAGATCACTTTGGTTTGGGGTCCAAAGGAGATTTCATCACCATCTGACAGGTCATAGGTGACGTAGGGTGCTATCCTCTCGTCATTGAGAAACGTACAGTTCGTTGATTTCAAGTCAGCGAGATAAGCACCATTTTCAACGGAGGGAAAATACAGGAAAGCGTGGGACTTAGAGATTGTCTTATTATACAAGACGATATCATTGCTTGCTGCTCTCCCTATGGTTATCACTCCTTCACTACTGTCAATCTTTTTCTTATGTATCTCGATGACTCTCGCCTCCAAGAAGTCGGTGATCATGACATCATCGGAAAGCTGCCCCAGAACTTCTTGAACATCTATTCGCTTTGTGCTGAATTGATAAATAACATCGTTGTCAAAGTTCAGGTGAAATCTCTCGACGAAGAATCCCCTCGGGTAGGTCTCTAAGAACTTGGGCAATGGCAGATCTCCCAATATGGTAAGGTAATGGGCGAGCTTTTTGTATCTGATTTTCCCAGCAACCTCTGTTTCTCCAACTCGGGTAAATTCTCTGAAACTTCTGATAAACTGTATGCCAATACCTTCGTTTTCTTCGTCGACCCTGGTTACAATTCCTGGCCCCTCCATGTCGACAATACCATTCTGTTCTGAGAAAACCGAGGGAAGTGATATGGCCACAGATACCTGATCATTAGTCCTGAAAGCGCGCCAATCACTGGTTTTTACGAAGGTCCCAACTTGGCTGATGTTTTCAGTTATCCCTGTGACGGAAGCGGTCATTTCCGCCTTGGATAGTTTGGCAGGGAAATGCCCACTGCACCTCATGTACTCTCGATTGTGTCGTATCTCTTTGAGATCTCGGCTTTTCTCAGCCGCAGTATACTCCTGGTCTGCTTGCGAACCTAGGTCATCTCGCAATCGTAATGATTTTAGAAAGGATTCTGCTGCGGCGTAATTCCCCTGTGACTTATGTAAGTCGGCAAGATTACCTAAGATTTGCGATAATTCAGAATGTTCCTGACCAAGGGCATACTTCTTGATCGTCAATGCCTTTTCAAAGAAAGATTCTGCCAGGGCGTACTTGCGCTTGGCCAGATTAAGTAATACCAATTTGTTCAGGTAATCTGCGGAACTGGTATTGTCTGGCCAAAGTACTTTTCCTTGACGCTGGTTTAGGGCCTGCTCGAAAATTGCAGCCTCAGCTTCTTTGCCCTGAGAATAGTAAATTAACGCTAGATTATTGAGAGATTCCGCAACATAAGGATGGTCAGAGCCAAATGCTTTCTCAGCAAATCTCACGGTTTCCTCGGCTAGACTGGCAGCTACTGAATACCATCCCTGTTGATAGTATGCCACGATTCTCGCAGTGAGATAGTTCCATCTTTTAGTGAGTCTCATATACGTAACCTGTTTTGGCAACAACCCCGCCCTCGTTCTGACAGGGCATCTGAACAGCGGGGCGATTTGTCCCAAATCAAGTCTTTGCTGGCCACAGGTTCCACGAAACGGTGTCGCGACACTGTGGAGCTGGGCGTCACATTTTTTCAACCTTTCCGAATAGCTCGTGCCTAAGGGTACAGCAAAAAAAATGCCAACATCTTGGATTGGAGTGTAAGTCCAAGTATTTGCCCAAAAATGGTCAAATCTGAAAGTATATGTGGCTTCCCTCGCACAGGTTTGAGGGTCGTGGGCAAGCTTGCCATTGGATATCGATTACGTTTCGTATAATGAACGACACCTTAAGGGTATACAAAGGATGACACTCGAGAATCCAGAACCAGAGCACAAATTGCTCTGTTGTGAGCGTTCGCAGGTATGGAGTATCGGCAGGGTTTCCAGTGCTGAACTGAAATTTATTTATCTGAAAATAAGGTTTTCAGGTAAGGATGGTCAGAGCCTTTTTCAAAAACCTTCTGTATGAGGATACCATCAGGGGTGAAAAAAAGGGCAAGACTATCATAGCGCACAAGCGTGCCATAAGCGGAAATATCGAAACTCCCTCTCACCAGATTGCTCAGAGGAATCCCTACTCTGAGTCTATTTCTGTAAAGCAGGGCTCTCTCGTAGACGAGTAGATTCTTTCCTTCCAACTCGACTATTCTGTCAGGAGCACCGAGCAAGGATAGTACCTCCCTCAGGGTTGTCTCTCCCACTTCTAATTCCTGTTTGGGAACAACCACCTCATCTCCCTCCACATATTTGGCAATTTGATAGGAGACACAACTGTTCAGGAAAACAGTTGAAAAAAAGATGACTAGGGCAAGAAAAATATTACGATGGGAACCCATAGGACGCCTTGTCAGCATCGAGGCTTAATCCATAGTGAGTCAACGTGTCGTCTAAATCAAAGAAAAAAACCAACTGGTCATGTTGCTTCTCAGCGTTACCAAAGGTGAGGAGAACGAGCCAACACATGGTGCCCTTGGTCACGGTGCGTCTGTAAACGTAGGCATTGGCATCGGCCAATTTCACCACCCTGCTTGGGGCTCCGAATATTTCGGTCACCTCTGTCGCTGTTGTCTGCCCCGGAACTAGCTTGTCAAGTTCCGTGGAGTCAAACGGTTGGAATTCCTTGTTTTTCCCCAGTACCAGACAACCGGTAAGAAGGGTCGTTATCATGAAGATAGTTGCCATATAACGTACTAACCGCATTACCTCGCCTCCCTTCGGCTTCGGGCCTCAACTGCCATGGGGTCGCAGGGTGAGAGCAGCTATGTGGAGCAAGACGGTACCTCTTGTTCCGATTTACCGTACCCTGCTCCGGAATATTTGTATCTTTATAACCACTTTCACTGAAAATTCAAACCGTGCACGAAGGTTATCTTAGATGAGACGACTCAACTGCAGGAGTGGTGGATTCTTGAGGATTGCTCTGTGTATTATTGTGAGCGTCTTGGGACGTTATCGTAAATAAATCTGCGGTCTTCATCAGACATGTGTATGAACCTGACCGCCATGCCGCAGGGTTCCTCCTGGCTTTCGGAATCGCTGCTATTCGAATCTACCACTTGGCCAATGGCAATCAGCGGCTGGCGATCGGGTGGTTCTATAGTCACGCGAAAAATCTCATAGGGCGACAGAGGAGGCTGACATGAGATATAGGCTCCCCCGGCACTGATATTTACCGTTTTTCCTTTTATGAACCCATTCATGCTCAGGCAGGTTTGGGGAATAAAAGATACGAAGCCAATCTGCCCCTGAGACTGGGTCAGATGGAGAGGCAAATGTTTACAGTGCAATTTTAGATGGTACCGAATTATGGTAACCGGCCAACTAACGTCATATCGTATCGATAATCGCCTTTGCTGTCCTGTAGTGTCCATCTTGATCCCTTGGTGCCTTGATGCTCCGGTTAGCTGCTATGATCCCATAGAGCAGAGATTTCCGCAGACACAGAGCCTTGAAGAGGTGATCTGTTAGGTTGACTTACGCGTGTTGTCTTGACCAGCTAGTACTGGTCGGACGTTCTTATCCATTCAAGCCATAGGGCTAAATTTGTTCTTCACTGTGCTGGGCGACGAAACTACGGATAAACTGGCGTACACTGCGAGAGGCTCTCGTAAAGCGAATACCCATCCCACACGGAGGGAGATTGTCTTCTGTGCAGTAAACGTGCAACCAAGCCACCTCGGCACGGGCCATTAGCGGGCTGTGATTGGGAGCTACCATATGGAGCTTAAACTTCTCTTTGGGCCTCAACGGCTTTTGGCAGCGAATAAATGCTCCATTGGCACTGATATTTGCCATTTCTGCTACTATGCCCCCATCACTATCTTGAACGACAGCAGGCCAATCCACCGCTGCTCTCGGATATCTCCGTCTCTCTCTTCCCATATGTCATCCTCATGTCCAAGGAGGGGTTGTTCAAAAATTTCTTCTCGCATTTCACAAGAACAATGGGAATGGCTTCTATCAAAGTAACGAAAACTTGTCAAGCGATCTGGCCAAAATGGCCTTGAGTGTATCTTTCTGAATTTACACTGTTTTTTCAGAATTCCCTCCAGGCATCTCCGTGAACGAGACTCTGCACAACCTTCAGCTTTCGCAAATGATTCCGGCTATCTGGCTTTTTACTTGATGGAGGAGTGCATCGGTGCCCATAACCCGCACGTTTCTTGAGACGGTGTCGCCAGACTGTAGAGATGGGCGCGCTAGAGGGCAACCCCACTATCCGAACCGTGTTGAGCAGCACTTCTTCTCAGATTCGCAAAGGTTTGCAAGCAGTTCACCACCGTAGATATTGACTTATATGATTTCGGCAGTTAGCCTTTTGAGTCGCTGCCACATGAAGCTCGCCCAGAGACGGAATCACCAGAATAATCAAGGTCCCGACAGGGGAAGGAGCCTCAATGTTGAGGGATTTGCTTATCAGAAATAGGTCAGCCGTGCTCGCCTTCTGCTTGATCGCCCTGCTGTTCTCTTCTCCCGGTTACGCTCTGGAAAAAGATGACAAAGTCGAAATTGAACCCCGCCAAAGTGCCAAGAACATCATCTTCATGGTGCCGGATGGCATGGGGCTAGCCAATGTTACCGCAGCTCGCGTATTTAAAAACGGACCCAATGGAGACAGTCTGTATCTGGAGACATTGCCTCAAATCGGCTACCAGAGGACTCATTCCGCCAACAGCTCGCTATCCGATTCCGCCGCGGCTTCCTCCGCTTGGGCCACCGGGGAGAAATACCGAAACGGAGAGATCTCCTGCCATGACAACAATCAGGATGGCACATGCGACAAAACCCCTGTATCCACTATTTTGGAAGTGGCCAAGGAGAAAAGGAAGGCCACTGGACTGGTGGCCACCTCAACCGTCACCCACGCCACTCCCGCCGCCTTCGGTGCCCATGTCCCTACGCGCAGGTGCGAGCAGGAGATTGCCCGGCAGTATATTCACGTGACCGGGGTGGACGTTATCCTCGGAGGGGGTGTAGCAAAATTCAGTTCCACTGAGGATGATGCCGACCAGTGTGGCACGTATGGCAACTTCATCAAAGCTGCTGAAAAGAGGGGGTATGTGGTCGTATATACCAGAAAAGCCATGGACGATGCTGTTTCACAAGGTGCGAACAAGATCCTGGGGCTTTTTTCTCGAAAAGGAAAATCCCCAGAACTCTTTCGTCTTGACCCGCAAGTCCAGTACCCAGCGAATGAGCCGACCCTCCCCCACATGACAGCCGCAGCTCTAAAAATCCTGGAAAAAGACCAGGATGGTTTTTTCCTGCTGGTGGAGGGCTCCCAGATCGACTGGGCCAACCATCGTCACGAGCTGGCCTATCAGATTGGCGAAACCCTTGCCTTTGATGAAGCCGTCAAGGTGGTGCTGGATTGGATCAATGCAGTGCCAAAGAGAAAGCTGAACACCCTTCTCATTATTGCACCAGATCATGAGACCGGTGGCTTTGCCATCAATGGTCCCGAGGAAAAACTTTACGGTCAAGGTGAGCTGGTGCAGGAGGGTTGGACTACTGAAGGACACACAGCCGGTGACGTCCAGATCTGGAGTCAGGGTCCGGGAAGCCGGGCCTTGGGAAGGGCTCTTAATAACACCGATCTTTACAAGGTCATGAAGGAGGTATTGCGGTAGAAATGAGAAAACAAATCATCTAACTTCACCACGGTAGTGTCCCACCTTGCCAATGGATAATGAAGGTGGAATCCTTATTCTCTCACCAGAGTTTCCTTGAGCAACAGGGAAGCGAGAAAGGCGATGACCCCGCACAGAAAAAGAACCAGGAATGCCTGTTTGTAGCCCGCGAGGGTGAAGGCCCCCCCCACCTGCCCTTTCCGCTCAAGGAGATATCCGAGAAAGGGTTGAAAGAGCGCACCTCCGGCAAAGGGAAAGAGATTTACCAGCCCTGTTGATGTTCCGGCCATCTGCACAGGAAAGAGTTCCTTGGTAGTAGTAAAGCCCACCACCACGATGGCGCTGGAGAATATGCCCAGACCCAGGCAGATCAAGTAAAGGACAGGGATAGAAAGAGCGTTTGTGCGGAAGGCCAAAAGAGCAGTAATACAGAGTACGATAAAGCTGGAGAGCACCAGCACCGGCTTCCGCCCCTGAAAAACCCTATTGGAAAGGAAGCTTACCAGGGGACTTCCTACGATCATACCAACGGCGATCATTGAGAGGATCTGGCCTGCCTCAGCCTTTGTGAGTCCATATACCTGCATGAGGTAGGGGCCTCCCCACAGCCCGCCGAAGGAGAAAAAAACCGCGCAGTCAAAGAAAAACCAGATGGCTATAG
Source organism: uncultured Desulfobacteraceae bacterium (assembly GCA_964346905.1). GTDB lineage: Bacteria > Desulfobacterota > Syntrophobacteria > BM002 > BM002 > BM002. The sequence goes on from CAYFXH010000001.1 coordinate 100,269, forward strand.
GCCAGAACCGAGGGTAAGTTAGTACCTTTTTCATTCCTTCCAGCAGCCCGATTGAGGCCGGTCCGGTTCCCACAGGTTCGGCAGGGGAGGGCCAGCCGAGATCAGCAGGCCGGTCCCGCACAAAGAGCCAGACGAGAAGGGCCATCACCAAGGTAAAAATTCCCACGACCACAAAAGAAAACCGCCAGCCGATCCAGGTACTGAGCAGGGCCAGTGGCGTGGCGGCGGTGAGCACTCCCAGGCCGCCCATGGCCATGAGAATGCCGGTCATGGTGGCAAACTCCCTGATACGGAACCATTCTGCCAGCACCTTCATGGTGGGCACAAAGAGCATGGAGACTCCAAGCCCCACAAGGGTACGTCCAACCACAGCCCAGAACAGGGAGGGAGCCAAGCCCAACAAGAGGGATCCCATGAAGGCTATGCCAAAGAAGAGGGTTATGGCTCTCCGGGGGCCCCATGAATCGGAAAGAAGACCGGCGGGCAACTGCATGATGGCATAAGGATAGAAATAGGCTGAGCTCAGGAGGCCGAGCAAGGCTCCTCCAGCCTGAAGATCCCGCATCATATCAACGGCTACCACCGCCGGGCACAGACGGTGGAAGTAGACCAAAATGTAACTAAAGGCCAGGATCCAAAAAATAAGCCAGCGGTAGCGTAGAGCTTTATCCAGCAGATCAGACACAGTCGACTCCCAGCATTATCAATAACTCCGTCACTTGTTATCGCCGGCCACACCAGACTATGCTTCTGTGGGAACGGCTTTCCAGCCGTGACCCTGATCGCCCTAAAGGACCGGAGAGCAAATTCTTTTACTATAGATGTCCGTGGATATCTAACGCTTCGAGGAGAGAGGTACCTTTGCGAATGTCCTCCCGCGCCTGTGAATCCTTGTTGGCCCATTCAATAACCCTGGCAGTAATGTCTTGTATCAGTGTTGCTGCCACGGCAATCACTCCGTCATCATCAGCCACAACCACATCACCTGGCGTTATCGTCACCCACTGCTCCAGTGCTCCGCGAACGCGAATGGGAACCTGGCGGTCGGTTACGCGCCAGCGCCCGATAGCCTGGGCCGGCGTTCGGTAGCGTACCATCATGGGTAACTCAAGATTTCTCAGGTGGGCCACGTCGCGCACACCGCCGTCTACCACCACCCCAGCACAGCCCCTGGCTTTCATGGCCTCAGCCAGCAAATCGCCAAAGCAGCAGACACCCTGGATATCATTGCCTGCCCAGACCGGCACCACTCCAGGAACCATTGCGTCGATGGCGGCCAGCTTGGTTCGATCACCACTTCCTGACCAGCGGTGCAACTCTCCCGTGATTGTGTAGGCTGGGCCAATGAATCGTATGGTGGGGCCAGGTATGGGGAAAAGTGAGTTGTCCAGCACCGGCGGCATACGACCAAGTGAATCGAACACGTCAGAAATTACTGCTGTCCCAGCCTGCATGAGCGCTGTCAATGATGGCTTCATGTAATAGCACCTCCATGGCGTATAGTATGCTGTTACCCATGTACTCGGTTTAATATGTTACCTATCTACCAGGTTCGGACCCAGAAATCTCCTCTCCCCGTGCGAGCATTCCGACCCTCTCTCCCCCAAAGGGTTAAGAGGGCGAGATTGTACTTGTTATATGAATTGATGAATTAGTTTGACAATATTATTTGGAATGGATCACCTTTAACTTCGCGTCAATTAACTCTTTATGACTAAGGCGGAGTAATTTGGCCAGTTTATGAATTAAATAATCTTCATGTTTGTCGAGTCTTCCGTCTGTATATACAATCTTCCATACTGTTTCAATAATCTGTAGTTTCTCCTCCTTTGAATAATTCTGGTTTATAAGATTCGTAAACTGCCATAAGTCTATACTTTTTTCCAACTCCTTATTTGCAGATTCAATGAGAGCGGCAGCATGCTCATCGGACAATTGATATTCCTTTTTTAGAATAGAGATAATGCTCTCTTTTTCTGAGTCGCTGAATTCACCATCAATATTTGCCATCTCGAGGAAAAGTGCGCAGGTTGCTATTCGGATATCATGAGATGTTTCTTCTCTCTTATCCGCAGTACCCTCAGCTGTGCTCTTACCGAAAAATTTCTTCAATATATCAATCATTTTGAAAGTTACCTCCCGCTCAATACTATTTACCTTTCATTTTTTGGCAGCCTACATTAAAAGTAAACTAGTTGGGGGATTTACTTATGTATCCTTTCTACTATCGTTTGGTAGATGGCCTGTACAACTGAGTCGAGTTGCTCCAACACCTCTCTACTGGTGAAGCGTAGCACTGCAATACCAACATCTCTCAAAAACTCGTCACGATGCTTATCTCTTGCAGCGTGGCCATTTTCAAAATGCTGCGATCCGTCAACCTCCACTACCAGTCTGGGCCTTGCTGCGTAGAAATCGACAATGTAGTTACCGATGGGTTTCTGACGGTAAAACTGGACACCCAAGAGCTGTTTACGACGAAGACGTGACCAAAGAGCCCGCTCGCTGTCTGTCAGGTTTTTTCGTAGTTCCCGTGCTTTGTCTTTTAGATTCGAGTCGTACGAGAGCATTTTTAAAATCCTTCTAAATCCCCCCTAGCCCCCCTTTTAAAAGGGGGGTATTCAATAGATCTTTTTCAAGAGATGCACTCCATCTTCCCCCTTTGCAAAGGGGGATCGAGGGGGATTTAGGCTTCCAGGGCTTCGGCCCCTAACTCAGTCCCTCAATTCCAAAATCCGCAATCCCCAATTCCAGGGTGTCAGGTGTCAGGTGTCAGGTTTCAGAATTGATAGATCTAAAACCTGAACACTGAAACCATGCTCCATGCTCCATGCCTTTCCCAATCCGCAAATCTACAATCTCAAATCTACAATCTGCAATCCTAAATCCCCAATCCCAAATCCACAATCCGTAAATCTACAATCTTAAATCTACAATCTGCAATCCCTTGATCCCTAATACCGTACCGCCTTTATGACGAAATAGATGCCAACGATGACCATAATAACCGAAGATATTTTGTAAATCACATCTCTTCTCTTCAACCAGCCCAGATCGGTGAGCTTGGCCAACAGGAGCAGTGCAGGCACAGTCCCCAGCCCAAACGACAGCATCAGTCCCATGCCAAGCAGGAAACCTTCCGGCGAATTCCTGGTTTCCATCCCAGTTCGCGCTGCGGCAATTAAGGCCGTGTATACCGGCCCGCACGGCAGCAACCCCAGCAGCATACCCAAGGGATAGTAGGATCTCGCTTCTGATAGCCTGCGAAATCCCCGGGACAGGATACCATTAGGGTTGTAGTAGTCTCCGAAAACTGCCCCCAGGGGAATCCAACCAGCCATGGCAAGTCCCATCAAGATGATCAGCAGGCCGGCAAAAATCATCACTCCTTTCTGAAGGCCGGCAATGCTGGCGGTTACCCGGGTAAAGGATCCGGCCACTCCCATGACACCGCCGAGTAAACCGTAGGTGGTGATTCTGCCACCATTGTAGAGCAAATGAGGTACAAGGACATCGCGATCCTTCAGGCTGAGTGAAAGAGACGCGACAATTGGTCCGCACATCCCGATGCAATGGCCAAAGCTTGCAGTAAATCCCGAGGAGAAGAGGATGAAATAGATGGTTTCAGTAGATGACATCGAAGACAAACTCCACCGCACCCTTGTGAGGAATCGATATGATAGCCTTCCAGGTCCAGCGGGTGCGGAGACCCGCCCTACAAGACAATCTCAGCATCTTAGCGTCGCGACATTATAAGACATAGAACCCGTTTCAGCGAGCAAATTACCGAGCAACCTGTGTATCAGGTAGGGAGGCCGTCCACCGGTCGCCAACTGATCCTCATGGTAACCATGAGAGGTGGACTCCTTCACTGTAGACTGGAGAAACCACGTGGCAGTTGCACCGAATAGATTCGTGGCTATATTTGATATAACCATGCGCACAACGAGACTGTTTCATTATTAATTGGCACAGCCAACAGAGGAGGTCTAACATGGCACGTCTGCTTTATATTGAAGCTTCGCCGCGCAAAGCGAGATCTGCTTCAATTGAAATTGCCAAAACGTTCGTCAGTGAATATGAGCGCACCCACCCCGACGATGTTGTAGAAACCCTTGATCTCTGGGCAACGAGCCTACCCGAGTTCGATGGCCATGTGATTGATTCCAAGTATGTCATCCTGCACGGCCTGGAGCATACGGACGAACAGAGGCAGGCCTGGAGCAGCGTTGAAAAGGTTATCTCCCAGTTTACCGGTGCAGACAAGTATCTCTTTTCCTTGCCCATGTGGAACTTTGGCATTCCCTACAAACTGAAGCATTATATTGATGTGATAGTTCAGCCTGGATATACCTTCAGTTTTAGTCCGGAGGAGGGCTATAAGGGGTTGATCACCGGCAGACCCATTAGCGTAATCTACGCGCGGGGGGGCGCCTACGGCTCCGGCACCGGCCTGGAAAATTTCGACCTGCAAAAAGCATATTTGGAGCATATTTTGGGGTTCATTGGTTTCAGCAACTTCCAGACCGTGCTCATCGAGCCAACTCTGGCATCACCCGCAGTGAAAGAAAAGAGCATAGAGGCAGCCAGAGAACAAGCCAAAGCCATTGCGGCGAGTTTCTAGGTGCGATAAGCATGGTGGTCACTAGTGCTTAGGCGGTTGGTGGAACAACGCGGAGACAGGGTGAGACAGATAGCTGATGACAATTGACCAGTGATGCTAACCCCTATGCGTTCTGATATGGACAATCTCGAGGGGCTAGAGTAATATGGCGGCTCGGTGTTTCATTGACCAGAAGCAGCCAGAAAAAAGTATACACGCTGAGCCTGGCCGGTTCTTCTGTGGTGAGCCTCATTGAGTGAGTCTCAGGCCCGAGAATCTTGAAAAACCAGGGAACCATGTGCAGGGAGGGCTTCATGGGAGTCATTACAATTAGCCGGGACTGTGGAGTGGAAAGCGAAAAGGTGGCATCCCTCTTGGCGGAGAAACTGGGTTGGGAATACATCGGGAAAAAATTAGTAGCGAGAATTGCCAAAGAATTGCATCTTTCAGAAAGCGAAGTGGAGGCGTTTCGCCAGGATTCACAGTCGCGCTTGCTTCGTTTCTTGGATAGGTACACATGTACGCTGGTACAAAAGGTGGTTGATCGCGAGCACGGTTGCCTGGATGACGATGCCTACTATGAAGTTACCAAAAAGTTGGTCGAGGATATTTATGATGCCGGCAACGCTATTATTGTCGGCTGGGCCGGTCAGTGCATTTTACGGGATAAGCCCGATGCACTACACGTGAGACTGTTCAAGGATGAGGCAGCAAAAATCGAGACCATCATGAACCGCTTCAAGTTGGACCGCAAAGCGGCCAAGAACTATATTGATAGAGAAGAGGGCGACACGAGAAGCTTGATCAAGCATTACTTCAATGAGGATTGGAATGATGCTCGTCTCTACGATTTGGTTATCAATATGGGGAGAACCTCAGTCCAGGAGGCCACCGAGACAATCATTGACAATTTAAAACGCAAGACTAAATGAGAGATGATTTGATCTATCCTTTTGCCCGGCGGAAAGGTGGGACCCATAGTCTCCGCCCTCCCCGAACCACCAAGAGGCTGTTGGCAGGTTCTTGAACCCCTTTCCATATGAACAATGCTCGACAACTACAAGTCACTACCGAAGACGCTCGTGGCCGACTTTATTGTCCGGCCGGCAGAATCATTCTTCAAGAAAGAGGCTTCCAGCAGTGTGCTGCTGCTTTTGGCTAGTGTCATCGCAGTTGCCTGGGCCAACTCCTCCCTTGCCCCGTTTTACCACGAGCTCTTGCACACAGACATCACCCTGGCGCTCGGTGAACACCGCATCATCAAAACCCTCGCTCACTGGATAAATGACGGCCTCATGACCTTTTTCATCTTTATCGTGGGGCTGGAGATCAAGCGCGAGATTCTCGTGGGCGAGCTTTCCTCTCGCAAGAGTGCTCTTCTCCCCGTGGTGGCTGCCCTGGGAGGAATGCTTGTTCCCGGTGCTATCTATCTCGCCCTCAACCATGATACTGCCACCGCTCAAGGTTGGGGCATACCCATGGCCACTGATATCGCCTTCGCCCTGGGGGCCATCGCCGTATTCGGCAGAAGATTACCCGTCGGCCTCAGAGTTTTTCTTTCTGCTTTTGCCATTGCCGATGACCTGGGCGCGGTGATTATTATCGCAATTTTTTATACCAAAGAGATCGTCTGGCAGTACCTCATCATCTGTATTCTCTTTGTTGTCGGACTTGCAATCGCCAATCTTTTATGGATCAGGACCACTCTCCTCTATGCACTTCTTGGTCTTGGCATCTGGATTGCGGTCCTGGGTTCAGGAGTCCACCCAACTGTGGCAGGTTTTGTAGTCGCCATGTTCATCCCGGCTCGGGGCAAGTATGACACCGACCGCTTCGTCCAGAAGGTGAGGGAAATCCTCGATGAGTTCCAGTGCGAGGAGCAGAGCTGTGGCTACTCCATACTTCTGAACCGCGGCCACCTCAATGCAGTGCATTCTTTGGAACTGGCCTGCCATGAGGTGGAAACTCCCTTGCAGCGGCTTGAGCACTTCCTGCACCCCTGGATTGCCTTCGGGCTCCTCCCCGTCTTCGCCTTTGCCAACGCGGGACTTTCCCTCGAGGGCATGAGCTTCGCGAGCGTTGTAGCTCAGCCACTCACCACGGGTATCACCCTGGGACTCTTCCTGGGAAAGCCTGTGGGCGTAGCCCTTTTTTCCTTTCTGGCTGTAAAAACGGGAATTGCTGTACTCCCGGCAAACGTCAGGTGGTCACACATAATTGGTGCCGGCATGCTTGGTGGCATAGGGTTCACCATGTCGTTATTCATCTCAGGTCTCTCCTTCACCTCCCCAGAGTTTCTCAACTATTCGAAGCTGGGGATCCTTTTAGGGTCGGTCCTCTCAGCGGTGGTGGGCCTTTTGTTCTTGACCTGCGAGTGCGCTCTGCGCAGTAGACGGGAGTCCACCACTCCGGCGCGATCCACAGAACTATCGAAAGTGAGCTAGAGTGGTTTGCGTGGAACAATAGGAATGAAAGTCAGCATTTCCTCGAGGGGCCCCCGACTCGGGTGAGGGCGGTGGAACTCCTCGTCGCAGGTCACACCAACCTTTTTTTGCATTCTGTTTGGCAAGATTGTCAGGACGGCAAAGCTCGTTCCAAGCCGCCATGGTCCGAAAATTGCAAAAAAATGTTAACGCTACGGAGATCCCTTTTAGCAGGTACCGCAAGGAAATATTGAGATCAGTTTCCAGACCGACCTAGGAGAACTGAAATGACATCAACAGTCCAACAATTGCTGGCCAAAGTCTTGGTGGGGTTAACCTTGCTTTTGGTATGCAGTGGCTGCGCCACCTTTGAAAAGCTTTTCAAGCCAAAATCTGAGGAAGCGTCGGCGGAGACCGTTTCAGTCCCCGCCGACGAAACCGGCTCGGCAGAAGCCGCCCAATTTGTCCACACTGTTCGCTGGCCAGGGGAATCACTCTCTCTGATAGCCAAATGGTACACGGGTTCCTACAAGAACTGGAAGGCTCTGGCCGAGGCAAATCCCAAGCTCGATCCAAACCGCATTAGAATCGGCGAGAATATCGTTATTCCGGAAAAGCTTTTGAAAACGCGGAAACAAATGCCACGTGATTTCGTACCATCCCCTTCTCCCTAAAAAAAGCAGAACCAGCAAAATCAAAAGAGCGGTCGGCTTGTCCCGGAGTTCTTTCAACCGAAGCAACACATTGCGGTCTTGAGGGATTGGTGGTACTGGTCCTCGATTCCCCATAGTGGAGGTGTGAACGGATGTTGGCTGATTGATGACATACGATACAAGTGCTGTTGCGCTGGGAGGGCGTGGGCTTACAGTCCTCTCAGCAACTGATTAATGCAGGGCTGCCGTCTCTTGCATTGCAGAATGGGTCTAGTGAACCAGTATGGCCGCCCAGAAGGTCTCACCTGTAGGAGAATTTCTTACAACAAAATCAAAAAAATTCTCATACACAACCTTTCCACTATTGGATATAATTTTCCACACCTGGTTTTTCCTCAATGCTAAGGATATTTGTTAAACAAACTCAATTGGTTGAATTTGATTGCGCTGGTCATACTCCACCATAACCGGAGTAATTGACTCGTCCAGGGACGCTGATGTCTTAAGGAGAATTGTCGGCTACTTCGAATACCAAGGCCACTTGCCCTTTATCGCGTATTTCCTGATTACAAAGGCAAATAGCCCACCATTGAATCGCTCCGACGAGGTCGCAATGGGGCCAACAACGGGGTGAACTCTTCGAACCTGCGGCTCACTCTACCTAAGTACGTCCCAGCGATATCCCGAGACGAAACAATCCGAATGTCATACTGTCATCGTATCTCTCGTGTGCTTCGTTGGATTTGATGTATCTGAGGTAATGAATGGTATTACTGGTGAGGAGGTAAACAGCTATAACAACATACACAGTGAAGATCATGTTTCGAGGATGAAGGACACGAGTCCACAAGGTAAATGTGACACTTGGTACTGTGGAGATTGATTATGTAACCTCGGATGAGAAACTCTAAAAAGCCCTTTTTTTAGCTAGTGTCCATCCGGAAACTCCCTAATGTCATTCTGAGCCCTTCGA
>CAYFXH010000002.1:0-10939 GCA_964346905.1 uncultured Desulfobacteraceae bacterium
GTCAAGAGTAACGATTTGAACCATTACCCTTGCGCCTTGGGCCTTGCGCCTTACGCCTTATTTCTTCAACACATCTTCCAGTATGTCCAGTCCCCGTTCCACCAGGTCCCGGTTTGCCTGGCTACCCATGTGACCAATGCGAAAGACTTTGTCTGCCAACGGACCATAGCTGCCACCAACCACCATCCCTCTACCACGCAATGCCCGGTCCAGATCCGACCACGACCAACCCTCAGGAATCTGAGCGGCCGTTACCGTGGGCGAACAGATGTCTTCCCTAAGGGGAAATAGCGCTATTCCCATGTCCTGGAGCCGACTTCGACAGTAGGCTGCCACCTCAGCGTGGCGCCGGAATACAGCTGTCAGGCCCTCGTCTAAAATCAGCCGGGTGGCTACATGTAAACCTGCAATGGCATGCCAGTTGTGGGTATACGGTAAGTATCGGTCATCGACCCCGGTGCGCCAGGGCGCCAGGGCATCGTATCCCACGTAGCCGATCTCCTCCACGGCTGACCAGGCAGGTTCGCTCACCGTTACCATAGCCAGATCCGGGGGCAGGCTCAGTACTTTCTGGCTACCGAGCAGGCCGAGGTCAATATGCCAGTCGTCCACTCCCACCTCCACACCGCCACCGCTGGAGACGAAATCTACGTAAAAGAGTGCGTCCACCTCTTGACAGATCTCGCCAATGTTCTGGAGAGAACCGAGGGTGCCACTTGGGGTCTCACAGTGGACAGCTGTCAGCAACCGAGGGCGAAAACGTTTTGCGGCCTCCCGCACCCGCTGAGGCTCTGGCACGTCGTCATAGCCGAAACCAACTACCTCCACCTCCATTGCCAACTGGCGGGCCATGTCGCCAATACCATAGCCAAACACCCCGTTTGCCACAGCCAATACCCTGTCCCCCGGCCGGAGCACGCTTTTGAGAGCACCCCACAGGGCTATCATGCCTTCACCAGTTTGGATTGCCACACGGTTGCTCGTGGCCAGAATCTTGCCGAGATCGGCTTCACATCTTTGATAGAGAGAAAAAAACTCCTCCTCCAAATCCGAACTTCCATAGTTGCCTTGATATGCTGCTCGCAATTCTGGCGGCACCGAAACCGGCCCAGGAACCAGACCAACATCATAAGTCTGCATGGCTTACTCCTTTGTGATCCAGATCATCTCATCCACCTTCGTAGCTCGTTGTATGAGTCCTCGCCTCAGCATAAACTGCTGCATCTCGACCCAGCGGGATGGTTCCTGTTCGGGGCTTCCCTTGAAGAACGGAAGCGTTGCCTGAAAAGCACGGCGATTGAGTTCGTCTCTGAGATTCGGGTGAAGCTTCAAGAAGGTCTCCAAACTGTCTTTTGGCTCATCAAGAGTTCGATTGATCCCTCTGGTCAGCGCCCTCATGAAGGCCTGGACTCTCTTGGGATGAGTCTCTATCTCTCTGGGATGAGTTATGATGACCAGCTCGTAGAAATCCGGGATGCCGTGATCTTCCAGGGGGAAAATACCCACCTCCCTACCCTCCAGCTCTATCTGTATGGCCTCGTAATTTCTAAAAGCGCCTACCACCGCGTCCACCTTGCCGGTGAGAAGGGAGGGCGCCAGGTTGAACCCCACCCGGTAAATCTCATAGTCAGATGTTGTAAGCCCCGCCTTTTCAGCCACAGCCTCAAAAAGGACCCTGTAGAGGGGTTCCACCGAGTAGCCGATGCGTTTCCCCTTGAGGTCGGCTGGAGTTTTAAATCCCGATGATTTCAAATAGAGGATGCTGCTCAAAGGGTGCTGAACCAGGGCACCAATGGAAACAACCGGCAGTCTTTCTGAACGTGCCGTGATCACGCTGGGCTGATAGCTGATGGCAAAACTGACCTTTCCAGCGGCTACCAGCTTCAAGGGGTCGTTGGGATCAGCTGGCACCATAAGATCCACCTCCAACCCTTCTTGTGCAAAAAAACCCTTTGCGCTGGCCACATACAAGGGCGCATGGTCTGGATTCGGAAACCAGTCCAACATGCAGCTCACTTTATCCAAAGCCGCAGCCTCTGAGTCCAGCCCAAAAAACAAGGCCAGACATAAAATCAATACCGGAAATGTTTTTGTTCGGTATTTCATGGCTAATCCCCTTTTTTAAGACTACCCGTTGTCACTCTCCATGCCTAATCCGAAATCTCAAATCTAAAATCCAAAATCTGAGATCGGCAATCTAAAATCTAAAATCGCTACCTCCCCCATGTCGCCAGGGAACAAGCAGACGCTCCACCACCACCACAAGTCCATAGAGGCCGATTCCCAAAAAGGACAGCCAGAAGATGGATGCAAAGACGAGTTCCACCTGAAGCTGGGCGTTTGCATGGATCATGAGATACCCTAAACCCTCTCGCGCTCCCACCCATTCCCCAATAACCGCGCCGATGACGCTTACGGCCACCCCAATCTTGATTCCCGAAAAGACAAAGGGAAGGGATTGTGGGACACGAACTTTGAAAAACACCTGGCCGGGAGAGGCTTCGAGAATTTTCAGGAGGGCCAGGGTGTCAGGATCTGCTGCCTTAAGCCCTTCAACCGTGCTAATCACGATGGGGAAAAAGACAATAATTGCGGTCATCACCACCTTTGATCCGATACCGTATCCGAACCACAGGATCAACAGAGGTGCAATGGCAAACACGGGAATGGTCTGGGAGGAGATGATCAAGGGGAGAAAGGCCCGCTCCAGTATTCGGGAAGAATGGATGAGAACTGCCAGGGTGAGTCCGAGCACCAGAGCTACCCAGAAACCTAAACCTATCTCCGTCAGGGTAACTAGGGCATGAGCGGCGAGAAGATCCATCCGCTGCCACATGACCTGCAAAATATTCCAGGGGCCGGGCAACACATACTCCGGTATCTTGAAAACGTGCACCGAAACTTCCCAGCACAGACCCAACACCACTAAAAGGGCAATAGGTAGTGTGGTATTGAGAAGTCGAGTTTTCATGCTTGCAACACCGTGACTTCCTCCTCCAAGAGCTCAAGAAGGTATTCCTTGTGGTTGACCATGTCCGGGTGAGTGACCCTCCTCGGCCGTTCCAACTCCACCTGAAGCGATCCCTTGAAGGATGCAGGCCTTGAGGTCATGACATAGATTCGATCAGCCAAAAGGAGGGCCTCTTCAACATCATGAGTAACCAGCAAAACTGAAGGCCCGAATTCACCCCAAACCTTCAACAACCATTTCTGCATGATGGTTCTGGTCATGGCGTCCAGAGCCCCGAAGGGTTCATCCAGCAGCAAAATATCCTTTTTACAGAGGATCGTTCTCATCAAGGCGACGCGCTGTCTCATACCCCCGGAAAGCTCTTGAGGATAGCGATCTTCAAAGCCCTCCAGCCCGAATGTCTTCAGGAGTTCACGAGCCTGTTGACGTGCCAATGGCTTCCGCTCCCCCCGAATTTCCATACCTAGAATGGCGTTATCCAAGGTGTTTCTCCAGGGAAGGAGAAGGTCTTTCTGCTGCATGTAGGCCATTCGGCCTCGAAGATCAGGGACCTCTTGGCCCTCGAGAACTATGTTGCCCTCGTCAGGGGAGATGAGCCCCGCCAGAATGTTAAAGAATGTGCTCTTTCCGCAACCGCTTGGCCCTATAATGGCAATGAACTCACCATCGCCGGCATCAAGGCTAATGCCCTGGAGGACCCGCAGTTTGTCGCCATTGCGGGAGAAACCTTTCGAAAGGCGAGTAACTTGGAGAAGGGGATCATCCACTCGCTTTTTCATATAAAAAAACCGCCTTCCCTGCGCGGGAAAGCGGCATCCGAGCGTTTGAGGACTCCAGGCAGTTCAGATAACAGTCGAGATGTGCTTGGATTCTGCCGCTTCCCTACGCTGGTATTATCCAGATCAGGTGCAAAGGGTTACCGGGCTCGAGGCCTGGCTCTCAGCAAACCACCCCTAGCGACAAGTTCACCGTAGCAACCTTGTCAAATAAAGTCAATGATTACGGGAACAGGAGTTTCCCCAAAAAGCCCAGGTGCTCAATAAACCGAATTGGCCTTGCTGAATCCTTCTCCTATGAGTCCCCATCCAGCAGATCAAACAAGTCTTGCCAGTTGGAAATCCTTGGCACCGCCGGAGCCGGTTCTTCATCAGCTGGGCCGAGCATTCCCGGCGCAGGTGCAATATGGTTGTCCCGCACGTAGGTGGTCCAGATGGGCTTCAGTCCGGCTCGCATAGCACCAGTGACATCTGCCTCAGGGTCATCGCCGACGAAAGCGATCTGATTGCTCTGAACCCCCAACTGGTCTATGAGCTCTTGAAAGACTGAGGGATGGGGTTTGCGATAGCCCAAATCGCCGGAAATCAGGATCACATCAAAAAAAGGTGCCAGACCGAGGTCGGTGATGATCTCGGTGGCAGCGGGGGGATGAGTGAAATTAGAAAGCAAGCCGATACGGTAACGGCCTTGGAGCGTGGCAAGCATCTCCCTGGTCCCAGGTATTCGCTTGGCGTACTGGACAAATGCCGAAAAGTAGGTGTCCACCGCTACTGAAATATGAGGATCGTCCGGCGAAACACGCTGTCCCAGTTTGGCCAGCGCTTTACTGATCCAGAATCGATTGTGGCTCTCCTTGCCATCTCGCTTGGTCTGTTGCAAAAACTCCAGCACAGCCTCGGTATAGGCCTTTACAAACGGGCCGTGTTCAATGGTGAATCCCTTCTCTCTGAGGCTACCGATTAGTCGAACCTGGGCGTCCTTGAGGGCGGCGGGTTTCATGGTGATCAAGGTATTAAAGAGGTCAAAACCAATGGCCTTAATATTCTCCACGTTGTCTCCAACTCTAGATATTCTATCAGTCTTTCTCCTCGAGTCTCGCCGACTATACTTGCGGAAACAAACAAAAAAAGCAAGAGATAGCTGTCTTTGCCATCACTGGTTTTTGCCACAGTGCTGGCCGGTGGGGATTTTCAAGGTGATGCTGGTTTGACAGACCATGTTGCTTCGCGATATTCTGCCTGGGCATGAGTCGTAAACAAACATCCTCGCGAAAGAATAATCGGCCGAAGCCCAATACGGAACCAGTTCCTTTCTGAGGTCTGGTTTTTTTTTGAACCGGAGGGTACGGGAATGACAGGGATCGACGTGAAAGACATACTGGGTCTGATTAATTCTCTTAAAGGAGAGATTATCTGCAGAGATTGCCTGAAAGATGAGGAATTATCCTACATTCCTGAGGAAGAGGCCATCACCCAGGACAAGATTCAGAGCGATGAAACGTATGTTTGCAGTCGATGCAACAAAGAGCTCTGAGTTGTACGCTCACTTCTCGCTACAGGCAGGTGCGAGTACAATCGGAAGGACAAGCCCCCAAGACCAACCATCTGGCCGAAGGGGCTCATAAACAAGGAGGTTTTATTACTATCTGACTAGTAAAGTAACCATTTAGGTGCCAGCAGGCAAGACTGATAGCCATTTTTGAGACGAGAAGGCCAGAGCATCTGCAGTCTAAAATCTGCAATAGCTCATGCTCTATCACTCAAGTTCATGCAAAAACTTCACCCGCAAGCTTCGGAGCCGATTCAACGCAGCTGCCACCTCCAGCTTCCTCGGGAGGGCATAGTGCCCCAGAGACCACCTGCTCAGCACATCAAGTCCTTTTTCAGCAAAATCCCGTTCAACCAGCTCCACCAACTCCCGTAAACACCGCTGTCCGTTCATATACTTGTCACGAGCATAGACGAGCGCATCCGCCACCGCCCGCACCTGGGAAGGGCTGACCAGCTGCTCCAGCGCCGTCAGATCAATGGTGTAGCTGCCAAAACCGATCTCCCGCGTGCCCAAGACCTTGATTTTCACCTCTCGCTTACCTCTGCTGGCGTCAATGCTCCCGGCTATGGGCACTCGCTCTCGAATGGTTCCAAAGGACGCGCCCCCCTCACTTCTGCGCGCCGTCTTCACTTCTGCAACAATTCGCCTGGCATCAGCGGTCACCTCTTTCGGTTTGTACTCGTCCATTGCGATCACCGTGTCCGCCACGTCAAAATAGTCACCGGAACCACCAACCACCAGTACGGTGGAAACACCTCGCTCCGAGTACAACAAACGGATCTTGTCAATGAGAGGCGTGATGGGTTCTTTCTCCTTTGCTACCAGTAACTGCATGCGGCGATCACGGATCATGAAGTTGGTGGCAGATGTGTCCTCATCGATAAACAGCGCCGTCGCCCCGACTTCTAGCATCTCTATGATGTTTGCCGCCTGCGACGTGCTCCCGGAAGCATTGGGGGTGGAAAAAGAAATCGTATCCTTGCCGTAGGGAAGATTGCTGATGAAAGGGCTTATGTCCACCTTCTCGATATTGCGGCCGTCTTCCGCCCGGATTTTCACCGCGTCATCCACCGTGACACAGAGCTCTCTGCCGTCACCCGGGATATGATTGTAAACCGACCGTTGCAGCGCATCCAGAAGTGTGGATTTGCCGTGATAACCGCCACCGACTATGAGGGTTACACCTTCCGGAATTCCCATCCCGGAAACCTCCCCCCCATTGGGCAGGGCAAAAGTACGGTGCAATGAATCCGGCGATCTGAATAATACCGCTCCTTTTTTGAGCGGCCGTTCATCAACACCGCTCAACCGTGGCAGGCAAGCTCCGTCAGCCACGAATGCCACCAACTTGTTCGGTTTGAGCATCTGCCGGAGAGCATCCTGATCCTCGTTGGCCTCGATATGTTGATAGAGCAACTTGCGGTCCAGATCTTTAAAAAACAGAGACCCCGCTACAATCTCGGGCAGTTCATGGCAGAACATTGCCACCGCTTCGCCACCGAGGATGGAGCGTCCCGCCGCCGGGAGGCCCATCTTGAACCGGACCTCAACAAACTCCTCGTTTACCATACAAGAGGTACGGAGAAGGATTTCCTCTCCAGGGTTGTCTACTTGTATAAGCCCGCTTTTACCGGTTCCACGGTGCTGCCTCGGGGAAACCCTTCTGATGGCTCGGTGAAACTGACGGGTGAGATAATCCCGCAGGCCGATTTCCCGACTCTTGCTCTGGTAGGTGTCTTTTGGAAATCCTGCCAGTGACTGGTCCACCCGGACTCGTATGCGACTGGGTTCTGCAAAGGGATCCCCTTGCACATGGTCGATTAGCAGCGTGAACTCATTGAACCGGTAACCACCCTGAATGTCCTTGTACGCCTTGTACCCCCGCCGGTCAATGCGTTGCAGTGTTCTCTTGAGTTCGTCCTGCGTTTTCATAGACTAACTATGTAGCGGCCAAGCTTCTGATCAAACCCTCTTGGGTCTCGTACTCAATGAGGGAAGTTCCCGATGCACGTGGAGTACTGGAGTGTTGCACATCCTTATTGGAGCAAAGAAGTAGTAAGTCCCATTGCTCCACTACTCCGTTGTACGTACTTCTGAAGAAAGCTATCTATAGCTATGATCGCACTTGATGATGTGACCTGAGGGATTACTCGTTAGGCATGGGATTGCAGAGATACTCATCCGAAATCGCCACCCTGCCGCAGTTGAAACAGATATACTTGGGGTCTTTTGTTAACTCCTTTATCCGGTCGAAGTCGCCACAACTCGCCAACACACAAAGATGACCTGAATGATCTCCACGACACACTGATTCGCTCATTATTCCACCTCTCTAAAGAAGGGGTCACATCTTCATATATCATTTAAGATCCTATCGACCTTTTTCCTAATCTTATTCTCTGAATCCATGTACCTTCTGGCACGTTTTAGCGCCCCACTAACACTTGTATATCCCACCCCAAATGTGCGCCCAATCTCATGATGGGTGAAAACGCCAAGGTTACACAGTATATATATGGCAAGATCTCGATCCGGTCTCTTCTCTCTTCTGAGCGGTATCAGGAGCGGTGAGGGATCTTCCACGTCAAGCTTTGAAAAGACCTTTTCCACCGCAAAAGAAATGTCTTGATCCTTTAATGCTGAGCGAGCCTGGGGCTTTTCTCGATGGTTTTCCCCTCGCAATCTCTCTTTCCACTCATCTACGAATTGCTCACCGCCAAGAAAAAGTCCATGTCTGAGTTCATCCAAGAGATTGACTTCCTCATCAGCGTAGGCAAATTGTGCCTTCACAAATCTCTGTCGGCTCCCCCCGTACATCCCTCCCACGAGACTGGTTGTCAGCCAGGGTTCTTTTTTCTTCTTCTCAGGATTCACATAGGCGGGATAACTGCTCCACGGATAATCCAATACATTCTCTACGATCCCTGCGCGGATAGGATTCCGATGAATGTAGAGACACATAGCGGTGAAATAGTGATCATTCTCAATTACAAAGCTTTTGAAGCGACCCTGGAACAGGTGACCGCTTCTGTTGTAGCGGCGGTTAAACCACATTGAATAGGTTTGACCAAGCCATTGTATGGCCCTTGACAGATTCCCATGCCGGGTACGAATGAGAAGATGATAATGATTGCTCATCAAAACATAGCCATGCACCTCAATATCAAACCGTTTCACCATTCTGCCAATTGTCTCCTTGAACCTTTTGTAGTCTTCTTCAGTACGGAAGATGTCGCGTCGCTCATTTCCCCGGGACAAGACATGGTAAAAGGTATCAGGATAATTCATTCTTACTGGTCGTGCCATGGGATCATCGTACCCGTAATTACTACCGTGTCAATCCTTAAATGATAAATGAAGATGCGACTCCAATTCTTTGCTTTCTTTTTCTCCACTATTTCGCTAGAATAGCTTCAACACATGGAAAATATGGCAAAAACAACTCAACAAAAGGATTATCCAGTGAGGCAATTTCTTGGCACCGACAAATATTACCTCAATCCAGAACTCATGGAGATCGTCAACATCGCCATGGCCATGGAAAAACCCTTGCTGGTCACCGGTGAGGCGGGGACGGGCAAGACTCAACTGGCCTTCGAGATTGCCCGGGCTCTGGAGCTCACCCTGGAGGAGGCACGCTGCAAATCCACCTTCAAGGGCGAAGAACTCTGCTACGTCTATGACACGGTCTTGCGCCTCAATGACTCGCGCTTCGGTACCGGGGAAAGCGGCCGGGATGTCAACAACATTTGGGATTACCTGGGATTCGGCCCAATCGGCCGCGCTTTTCTGGCAGAAGATCGGCGCGTTCTTTTACTGGATGAGATCGACAAGACTGATTCGGACACCCAGGACAATCTGCTGGACGTATTGGAGGATGGCTCTTTTATCATCCGCGAGATAAACCACAAGGTGAAAGCCAAGCAGATGCCCGTCACTGTCATAACCAGCAATGCCAAAAGGGAGCTCTCAGATCCCTTCCTACGCCGCTGTTACTGCCATCATATTCCTTTTCCCACCATGGAAGAGATGAGCCAGATTGTCCGGTTGCACTACCCCCAAATTTCTGCTCCCTTGATGGATTCAGCCCTTGCAATCTTTTACCATCTGCGGCAGCAAGGTTTTGAAAAACCGCCCGCTACCGCGGAACTTCTGGACTGGCTCGGTGCCTTGCAGCTTGATGAAGCGACACCGCCGTTCACGCCGGACGAAATTCCTTTCCTTGGAACCTTGCTCAAGCGTACCCAGGACCTCCTGCAGCACAAGGGAGTGGAGCGAGAAAACCTTCAGAGATAATTGTAAACAACATGATATTCTTACCTTTTTTCTACCAGTTGCGGGACCAGGGTATCCCCATCAGCCTCAGATACGTGCTGGAATTCTACCAGGCCCTTGAAAAGGGTCTGGCTCCTGACCTGGACCGGCTCTTTATTCTCATGAGGCTCATTTTCGTTAAGAAAGTCGAACACTTCGACGGTTTCGAGCAAACATTCGCTGCTTATTTTCTCGGCGCTGAGGGTGACGGTATCCCACGCTTCTCTCGACAGGCTTGGGAAGACAAAGGTTTCCGTCGCTGGTTGGAAGAAGAAATGGCCAAGGGCTCTTTGCCGGATGACGCCCTTGAGCGGTTCTCCCTATCCGAACTGCTCCAACGTTTCTGGGATGTGGTCATGGAGCAGCGAGGCAAACACCGGGGTGGTGCCACCTGGGTGGGTACCGAAGGCACCTCCCACTTTGGTCACTCCGGTGGCGATCAGGAAGGAATTAGGGTTCACGGCGATTCCCTGTACGGCTCCGCCTTGAAGGTGATAGAAGCTCGTCGCTATGTGGATTATGCTGCCAGTGCCACCCTCCGGGCTGAAAACCTCCGCCAGGTCCTCGCTGCACTCAAGCACATGACACCCGCAGGCCCCCTAACCGATCTGGATGTTGATGAGACCGTTGACCGCTCTTGTAGAAACGGTGGGGAGATCGAACTGGTCTTTACGAGAGAACTGCGAGATCGTATTCAACTGATTGTGCTGCTGGACAATGGTGGGGCCTCAATGCGACCCTATCTGGACCTGGTCAAGCTGGTCTTCGGCCTCATGCGTGATCAGTTCAAGGACTTGGACTACTACTATTTCCACAATTGCGTTTACGGCTATGTCTACAGTGATCCCCAACGTCTTACCCCCTACCCCATTTACCAAATGCTAAGACGCGACCCGGAAACCCGGGTGATCATCATAGGTGATGCCAACATGGCCCCGGCTGAACTCATGGTTTCCAACGGCGCCATTGATTATTTCTCCAAGGCGAGAGTGCCGGGACGCGATTGGTTGTTGCAAATCCGCAATCACTTCGGTCACAGTGTCTGGCTGAATCCTATCCCCCGAAATCGTTGGCCCCACGAAAGCCAAACCATTCAGCAGATTGGCGAGATCTTTCCCATGGAAGACCTTACTCTGGCAGGAATCAGACGGGCGGTAGACTGGCTCAATAGTGGGGCGCCACCTCAGAAAGCCAGCGGGCAGTTGGCAGCTGGCAGCTAGCAGAAAATACTAGGCACTTATCAACTAAACACTAGGCACCGAGCAGAGCGGAACGACGCGAGGACGCGGAGAAACGGAGACGGGGCGAACGCTCTTTTCATCCACT
>CAYFXH010000002.1:11039-71032 GCA_964346905.1 uncultured Desulfobacteraceae bacterium
AACGACGCGAGGACGCGGAGAAACGGAGACGGGGCGAACGCTCTTTTCATCCACTTTCTTGTAGCTCTGTGCCATTACACTTGTAGACATTTGGAACATCACCCTAAAAAGCCAGCAGGCAGTTGGCAGCTGGCAGTTAGCAGTACGGGATAAGTCCAGAAAGAATCCTATTCAGTTGATCGGTGGGCAATTCCGGCCCCACGATTTTTCAACATCTCATGGTTGGCAAGCTTCCTGAAAATCTGAAACGGTCTCACTTCCTTTTATCCATCATTCGCTGGTTTGATGCTGAGGCAGGTCTCGACGAACTGAGTGAGAGCCAAAAATCTGGCGCAGATTGGTTGCGCATCATCCCGTTTATTTTTCTGCATGTCATGTGCCTCGGGGTCTTTTGGGTCGGCTGGAGTTGGATTGCTGTTGCAGTGGCTGCGGGCCTCTACCTGATCAGGATGTTTGCGATAACCGGATTCTACCACCGCTACTTCTCCCACAGGACCTTTACAACGAACCGCTTCTGGCAGTTTCTCTTTGCGGTCCTAGGAAATGCCTCTGTTCAACGTGGCCCTCTCTGGTGGGCTGCCCATCATCGGCACCACCACCGCTACGCCGATCAGGAACAAGATCCTCACTCACCCGGCCTTCATGGTTTCTGGCACAGTCACATCGGCTGGCTGACCAACCGAGCTAACTTCCCAACGAGAGTTGAGTATGTGGGTGACTGGGCAAAATACCCGGAGCTCGTGTGGATCAACCGTTTCGATACCATCATCCCAATCCTGTTGGCTGCCACACTCTTTGTGCTTGGCGAGACTCTTGCGTTCTCTGCTCCAGAGTTGGGCACCAGTGGATTCCAGATGCTAATCTGGGGATTTTTCATCTCTACTGCGGTGCTCTTTCACGGCACCTCAACCATCAATTCATTGGATCATATGATTGGATCGCGACGTTACAATACCCCGGATACCAGTCGCAACAATGTGGTGCTCGCTGTTATCACCCTCGGAGAGGGATGGCATAATAACCACCACCACTATCCCGTTGCCGCTCGTCAGGGATTCTATCGATGGGAAATAGACATTACCTATTACCTGCTGCTTTTTTTGTCCTGGCTGGGCATTGTCCGGGGTCTCCGTCCTGTCCCCGAGGCCATTCGAAGTCGCAATCAGATCAACCGCAAAGCTGAGCAAAGGGCAAACTGAGCATGAGAATCGCCGTCATCGGCGCCGGCATTTCGGGAATGGTTACCGCTTACTTACTCAGTGAAGACCACGATGTTGTGGTTTTTGAGGCCAACGATTACATCGGGGGGCACACGAACACCATTGATATCCAACTGAACGGCAGATCGTACCGCGTTGACACTGGCTTCATTGTATTCAACGAGTCGACCTATCCCAACTTCGTCAAGCTGATGAGACGATTAGGAGTGGTCTGGCGGCCATCTAACATGAGCTTCAGTGTCCAGAGTGAAAAAACGGATCTGGAATACTGTCCCAGCACCTTGAACTCTCTCTTCGCCCAAAGGCGCAATCTGCTACGCCCTTCTTTTTATCGTATGCTTTTGGACGCATTTCGCTTTCGCCGCGAGGCTCAAGAGATCTTGCGCACTGACGACTATAAGACCACTCTGGGGGCTTATCTGCAGGGAAGGGGATACTCCCAGACCTTTATCCATCATTTCATCATCCCCATGGGAGAGGCGATCTGGTCGGCGGACCCAAAGCAATTCAACGAGTTTCCGGCCCATTACTTTGTTCAGTTTTTCAACAACCACGGTTTTCTCAAGGTGAGAGACCAACCCCAGTGGCAGGTCATCAAAGGCGGTTCAAAGAGTTATGTCGAACCTCTTACCAGATCATATAGAGACAGAGTGCGACTCAATTGCCCGGTGGAGTCGATAAAGCGTCACCCTGACCAGGTGGAGGTAATACCGCGTCATGGTGAGCCTGAGAGGTTCGATCAGGTCATCATAGCGGCACACAGCGACCAGACCCTTGCCATGCTGGCCGATCCCTCAGATGCGGAACGTGAGATATTGGAGGCGATCCCATATCAGGATAATCTGGCCATCTTGCATACCGACTCCTCCCTCCTGCCCAAGAGAAGAGCTGCCTGGGCAAGCTGGAACTACCATATTCCCCGGGAGGAGTTGGGGAGGGTCGCTGTGACCTATTACATGAATATGCTCCAGAGTCTCAGCGCCCCCGTCGACTTTTGTGTTACCCTCAATCGTCCCGAAGTCATCGACCGGGCCAAAGTTCTCAATGAGGTTATGTATCACCACCCGGTCTACACACGTTTGGGACCGCTCGCCCAGAAGCGCCACCAGGAAATAAACGGTGTCAATCGCACCTATTTTTGCGGCGCTTACTGGGGCTATGGATTCCATGAAGACGGCGTCAATAGCGCTCTGGCGGTCTGTAAGCACTTCGGGAAATCCCTGTGACTATGAATAGCTGCATCTATGAAGGACACATTCGTCACCGTCGTTTCAACCCTGTCCGGAACGCATTTCGCTACCGAATATTCTTCATGTTTCTTGACCTGGCCGAACTGCCTACGGTGTTTGCCGGAAGGCTCCTGTGGTCAACGGAAAGGGTAACCATTGCCTATTTGCGGCGTCGAGATCACCTGGGCGATCCGAAAGCTCCACTCCATAGAGCCGTCCGTGACCTGGTGGAAGATCAACTGGGAAAACGTCCCATCGGACCCATACGCATGCTCACCCACTTGCGATATTTCGGCTATTGCTTTAATCCCGTAAGCCTCTATTATTGTTATGACGAGCTCGACCACCATGTGGAGACCATAGTCGCTGAGATTCACAACACGCCTTGGGGTGAACAATACTGCTACGTACTGGGTGAGGATCACAATGAACACCCAATGTCCGGGTGGAAGCGTTTTCAATTTGGCAAGAATTTCCACATCTCCCCCTTTATGGATATGGATATCTGGTACGACTGGAGGTTTCGAGAGCCTGGGACGTCGCTAAATGTGCACATGATGAATTTCGAAAAAGGCGAGAAGCTCTTCGATGCCACCCTGACCTTGAAACGAAGGGAGATCACCGGCCGCGGGTTGAACCGGGTCCTGTTGACATACCCCTTGATGACCCTTAAAGTCACCACCATGATCTATCTGCAAGCGCTACGTCTTTTTTCCAAAGGGACCCCATTTTTTGTCCACCCGGCAAAACGCGCGGAGATAAACGAATAATGACTGAATCCATCGTTCCTTCTGAGGCTCCGGCCTTTTCGGACGCCATGCCAAGACGCTTGGACGGGTTGGCCAAAGGCGTGCTTTTCTCCCTCCTCACCGGCTTGCACCGCGGCAAGCTCACCATTGTCGACTCCTCTGGGCGTCGGTCTTTCGGCAAAACGAGCAGTGAATTTCCCCTGGAAGCCACCATCACCGTAATGCATCCCCGCTTCTACAGCAGTGCGGTTTTTGGCGGTAGTATCGGCGCGAGCGAGGCCTACATGGCAGGGTATTGGAGCGCGGATGATTTGACCACCGTGGTGCGGATCCTCGCCCTGAATCGAGAAGTGCACGAAGGAATGGAAAAGGGTTGGGCAAGACTTACCGCTCCACTACATAAGTTCTTTCACCTCTGCCGGAGCAACACTAGAAAAGGAAGCCGATGCAACATCGCCGCCCACTACGACCTGGGAAATGAGTTCTATGCCCTTTTTCTCGATGATACCCTCACCTATTCTTGCGGTATTTTTGAGCGGGAAGACAGTACTCTCAAGGAAGCAGCCATAGCGAAATACGACCGGATTTGCCGGAAGCTCGAGCTTTCCCACCGGGATCGTCTGCTTGAAATCGGCACAGGATGGGGCGGATTCGCTCTCCATGCCGCACTGAACTACGGCTGCCACCTCACCACCACTACGATTTCTAAAGCTCAGTATGAACTGGCCAAAGAGCGAATCCAGAAAGCTGGGTTGGCCGATCGCGTCATCCTGCTGCTTGAGGATTATCGAGATCTCAGAGGGAAGTATGACAAGATAGTATCCATTGAGATGATCGAGGCGGTTGGTCACCAATATTTAAATACATTTTTTGGAAATTGCAGCAGACTTTTGAAGGAAGACGGCATGATGCTGCTTCAGTCAATCACCATCGCCGATCAGATTTTTGATCAACACAAGCGGTCCGTTGATTTCATCAAACGCTACATCTTTCCTGGCAGCTGCATACCTTCGGTCACTGCCTTAAGCCGATCCATCGCCCGCAACTCGAATATGCGCTTGTTTGATCTCGAAGACATTACCCCGCACTACGCTCGAACGCTCTGGACATGGCGACAGCGATTTTTTGCCAATATCGACACGGTTCGTGAGCTTGGCTACTCGGACACCTTTATCCGCATGTGGGAATACTATCTCTGCTACTGCGAAGGCGCCTTCCTCGAGCGTTACCTTGGCAACGTCCAGATGCTGCTTACCAAACCCTTGTGCCGCCGCCCACCGATTATGCCTACACTCGCATAGCAACACTTACAAAAGTACGGACATTCTCTACCGTTTTACCAGCTGTCCCTTTTTCTACATCATCCATTGCGTCTGGTTAGCAAGGTTTCGAAACTATCTCCTTTTTGGAGTTTGAAGAGCTCCAGCAATATGTACGCACACGTGGCCATGTTGCCTAATAGCATAAGCGCCGCAAACCAAATCAGCTTGCGCACCATATGAAGCTCCTTGTATGCCACCCACACAAAGAAAATCAAAAATCCGATATAGGCATCGGCCAATGCAGCCTTGAACCACCAATTGGGCCACATGTCACCGACAGCGTGAAAAATATTCTGGTCAATGCTTGCCAAAATCGTTATGGAAAGCATGGCAAGAAAAAGACCTGTAAAAACAACGTGTAAAAACCGTATCATCGTCTCACTCATCCTTTCTAAGCTAGAAAACGTTCGATATGTTGCCGCATATTTTGCGTCCAGGTTCGTTGTCTAATCCGCTCCTCATGGGAAATAACCCGTAATGAAAAGTGTGCTCCAAAAGGTTGCTCATTTCGACCATTCTCTTCCAAACCCTGTGATTTGACATCTGGAGTTCAGGCCTTATCTTTGCACTTATTCGGCTTTATATCACCCAGCAGGTGACCTCTATTTGAATTGTAGGGGGGAGTGGAAAATCATGTCCAACACAGTTTTATTTGAACCAAAAACAAAACGTCTTTGGATTATTTTCACTGCATTTTTTGCTATCTCCATGGCTCTCGTCCTTATGGGAACCCTCGCTCACGGTGAGACTTTCATAGGAAAAGCAGTGAATCACCAAGGGGTTCTGGAATACGTCGAACACCATACGGTCAAATATGAGAATGGAAAAGTCAGTGAGAGTCAAACCATTTACTATGATTCGGAAAAAAAGAGAATTGGCGATTTGATCTCTGATTACTCCCACGGAGCTCAGTTCGGAAGCTACGATTTCAGAGATATCCGAGCCCAATACCAAGACGGTGCAAAAGTGGCATTGGATAGGATTTGGCTATTTCGAAAGCAAGGCCCCGAAGATGATCTTGAAGAAAAACATCTTCCCAAAGAAGCAGATCAAATAGTGGGTCAGGGGTTTCACCATACGAGTTTAGAATTCGCAAACGAAAGATCAATGGTGACACCCTGTATATCCGTCTTGAAATTGACAACTGGTTGCTCAGGCCGTTCGCGCCCCATATTGATGTCGCATATAATTTAAAAACACGCCATCTCCTGCGCTATGAGGGCATTTCTAACCTGGAAGACACTTCAGGGAAGCACAAAAAAGTTACCATAACATATTCTTACGAAAGCTAGTACGTGTCCATCTGGAAACACCAAAAGGTAAAGGGTAACTAATGGTTGCAGCAAAACTTGTTCAGCTCTATATAGCAACGGCCATTTTTTTCTTTGCCATCGACATTCTCTGGTTGGGTGTGATTGCAAAAAAATTCTACAGCAAACACTTAGCCCGATTTTTCAGAGAGCGGGTCAATTGGACTGCTGCCAGTATATTCTATTCCCTTTACATTCTTGGAATAATGATCTTCGCCATCCTGCCGGGTATCAGTTGTGCTTCATTGGCCCGCACTGTCATCCTGGGGGTCCTTTACGGTTTGTTCACCTACGCAACCTATGATCTCACCAATCTGGCAACCCTCAAAGATTGGCCGCTTAAAATCGTAGTGGTTGATATTCTCTGGGGAATGCTGCTTTGCGGCCTTGTTTCAGCCGGCGGGTTTCTCGTTGCCACGCGTTTGCTCTGATTAGTCTCCATCCGCAAACTTACTTTTCCTTTGTCATTCTGAGGAGTCCCGTAAATGGCGGGATGACGAAGAATCTCATGGCTTGAAGGGGCAACCGAGATTCTTCGCTGAGTTTATCCCTGTTCACTTCCTCAACCGGTAGTGGGATACCAACCATTCCTCGCCATTTCCGTAACCCCAAAGTTCTGAACAGGCAAGAAAGAAAATGCGCCAGCGCTGCAACCAACGCTCAGCCTGGTTCTGGCCGTAGGTTTCTGCCAGTATGGGCAAGATCTGGTCACGTCTTCTGTCCAGGTTGCTCAGCCAAGCGTCGGCTGTTTTTTTGTAGTGCATTCCGTTCATCCGCCAGTGATCTTCCACGGTAAGATCTTTCTGGAAATGGAACAACAGGTCGTGGGAGGCCATCAGCCCAGCGGTAAAGAAGTAGCGCCCTACCCAGTTGTCCTCTCCCTCATCCTCGAAGATGTAGGCGAATTTTCGGTGGGTGAAAATGTGGAGAAAAAGTTTCCCTCCGGGCTTGAGCCAGGTGTTTATGCGGGCAAGGAGCTTCTCCCAGTTGCGCATGTGTTCAAACATCTCCACCGATACGACACGATGGAAGGTTTGATCAGTGTCGAAATCGTTCATATCAGCGCTTATCACTGCAACATTATCGAGCTTCAAGGCTGCGCATCTCGCCTTGATGAACTCCCCTTGTGGCCGGGAATTGGACACTGTTGTCACTCGGCTGTTCGGGTATTTCTCTGCCATCCACCGAGAAAGGGAACCCCAGCCACTGCCGAGCTCTAGGATTTCCATACCATCTTCAAGCTGGGCCCGATCGCAGGTCAGTTCTAACATTGCCTCTTCTGCCTGGTCGAGGGAGTCGACTCCCTGGGGCCAATAGCAACTGCTGTATTTCATCCATTTGCCCAGGACTTTTTCAAAAAAAGCCGGGGGGACTTCGTAGTGTTGTTCCTTAGGTTTGTGTACTTGAACGGCAACTGGACTATTCCTCAGTTCGTCTATGAATTTTTCCAAGGCCTCACGCTGCTTTTCACTGTCGCCAAGATCCTCCATTCGCAATCTTTTCTTGTCCAACTCACGTATACCCCAGCGAATAAGGCTGTCTGGAAGGAGGCCACGCTCTGCTAGTTCAATGGCAAATCTCATGGCTTCTCCCTTCTCGGGAACCATGGAATAAAACTGCTGGTGCTCTTTCTGTACTCCTCATATTCAGGCCGACTAGTTACTATTGTCTTTTCCAACAGAGTAACCCCTGAGACTTTCAGCAGGAGAAACGTTATGAGCAGGGGGCTTATCACCACCCATGCGCTTCCTGGTGTGGCCAAAGTGATAGTAAACAGTCCCCACCAAACCAGAGATTCACCAAAATAATTGGGGTGTCTGCTGTAGGCCCACAGCCCCTTGTTCATCACCTTGCCTTTGTTCTCTGGAGCTGCCTTGAAGCGGTACAGTTGCCAATCGGCCACCGCCTCGAAGATGAAACCAACAGCCCAAATAATCACCCCCACAAAGTCAAGCATCACAAGCCTCGCGGGAATTGCTGAAATCTGCCCAACTTGCAGGACAAGGGAGATGGCCCACAAGAGTATCCCTTGAAGCCCGAATACGGTAAACAAACTAACCCACCAGAACCGGGCACCATATTGGGCTCTCCAGGCCTGGTAGCGGCGATCCTCACCATGACCCCAATTCCGAATGAGGATGTAGAGGGCTAATCGGAGTCCCCAAAGGGTGGTGAGCAAGGTAATCAGAATTTTGCGACCCAGGTACCCGTCCGCCCGAAGGAAAGTTAGCCAGGCAACCACAACGAAACCCAATCCCCAGAACACGTCCACTATGCTTGCATCTCGTTTAATGAGACTAAGTACCCAGACTCCAAACATCATGGCCATCACAGCAAAGAGGTTTATGAACAAAATAGAAGAAAAATACTCCATTACTATCTCCTATAACGAGAGCTACACCTAACATCCATCATCTGAGCATTTGGCTCGGACGCAGTGGGTCCATAACAGAGTTTCCCGCACGACGCTCTTTAATGGCCACCAAAATATCTTTGTGAATCCTGCGGCTGATGGGATAGGCCAGGGCTATGACAAAAGCGGCAATGTTACACAGAGAAGGCACCAAGGCGTATAGAACCCTGAGAGTTACCTGTACCTGCTCTGATTGCTCAACATTGGGGGTGTAGCCAACGGCCCCCAAAATAGATAGTGCCAAGCCAACTCCTAGTGCAGCGGCAAGCTTCTTGGTAATAGACCATATGCCGATGTATTGGCCCTCTCGTCTCTGGCCTGAGATAAGCTCATCATAGTCAATAACATCCGCCTGCATGGCAGAGGGTATGGCAAGGGTTGCACCGAAGCCGATTCCCGAGAGAAAGACCAGCACTCCGTAGATGTGAGCATCCCCAGGCCCAAGAAAAAAAACGCCTAAAAAGGCGCCGGTGTTTATTACCATGGCAGTAAGCCACGTAACCTTTTTCTCCAGCTTTCGTGCCATATAGATCCAGCCAGGCAGAAAAAGGACGCCGGTAACGAAGTAAATAAGAAGGAAAAGATCAGCTTGCTTTGATTGGAGCACGTATTCAACGTAGTAGAGAATCAAAGTAGCCGGCAGATTGCTGCCAAAGGCAGCTACTATGTAAGAGATCAGTAGAATTATAAAGGGCCTGTTTTGTGACACCTCTCTTAGCCCCTGCAGCAACCTTTGCTTCTCTCCTTGGAAAAGTTGTGGTCTTTCGCGAATCGACAAAACACACCACCAACAGAAGGCAATCAGCAAGGGCGCATAGAGCACGGCAATCCAGAAAAACTTGGCCCGCTCCCCTTCATCGGTTGGCGAAAGACCGAAAACCCAGGCCACTGCTGCTGGTGAGCTTGCTGCCGCGAGAGTGCCCGCGATAAGAGCTCCATCTCTCATCCCCAGTAGGGTAGTTCGTTCGTCATAATCAAAAGTGATCTCAGGCCCCAGAGACTCGTAGGGAACCACAATTGCTGTCCAGAAAAGAAACAAACAGAAAATGGTCGCGCCGAACCAAGCCGTTTCGAAGAGGGGAGAAGCCTCGGGTGGATTGAAGAGAAAATACATGGACAGGGAGAGAAAAATTGCCCCACCGGCAATGTACGGTCTACGCCTGCCAAAACGGGTCTGTGTCTTGTCGGAAAGAAAGCCAATTGCCGGGTCAGTTACGGCGTCGAAAAGTCGCACCGCTAAGAGCAAATACCCCAGAATGGCAATGTTCACGCCAACCACGTCAGTGTAAAATTTAGGAATATATACATATACTGGAATACCCACAACGGCCAGGGCAAAGGCCGGAGCCGCATAAGCGACTTTCTGGCCTATTGGCACTTTTTCTGAATTATAGCGCTCCATGTATTCTCCGAATTCCTGGTTTTCCTGACTCATTTACCAGTTTCTTTCCCGGGTAAGAATTGAACCTCCCCTGAAGGGAGATTTTATGCAGGAAAATGCGAAATAACTCCTGGATTTGGCCAAAATAATCACTGCACCGACCATGTCAAGCAAACGGGAGTTTTAGAGGAAGGCGGGAGTTTTTCTTTCCAAGCTTTAGCAGGACACGTAAAGGCCGGGAAAACTGTGGGGTGGAGGATCGGTTAAGAGAAAAAAGGTGAGTGACAGACAACTCACTCACCTTTTTTGAGATAAAAGCTTTTATCTAAACTATTCGTTCCTGGTGAACTGGGCGTGATCCAGATCAGTGCAAGTGGACTTCTCCTCGTCACTGACTGTTGAAGGATCTTTCAGGGCGGAAATGTCACAGATGTAAGCGTTGCCCTCCTTGTCGTATACATACACCATTGAGGTTCTTGTCGGTTCAGCCATCATTCCTCTCCTTTGTAATGCTTATGGGTTGAGTTGAAGTTAGTAATTTTCCGTATACGCGGGATGACCATGAGTCCGTATCTTTAGTTGCCAAAAACCATAAGACTCGATTAGAGGATTGTCAAGAAGCTATGCAGTTTTGTCGAGTTCAGCAGATATTTGATGGTAAGGCCCAGAGATCAGGTGAAGTGCGAATCGTTCCCTGAACTATTGCGGTTTACCATGTAGCGTACTTATATTAATTGCGTTGGCCTGGAACTGAAGATTTAGTGTTTTGAAAGGCTGCTTATGAAACTAGGGTATCCTTGCATAAATCGTGGGATCGGTTGCACCGCCAATTCCACTTTCAGGCTCGCTTCCTATTCTGAGGAGAGACTGGTTCAGACAGTGGAAAACAATTTAAGCTGCCTCTTTAAGATTTTGAAGTACAACGTTCAGAATGGTTTCTACTTTTTTAGAATAAGTTCTGACCTGGTCCCTTTCGCCTCACACCCCGTTTGCACCTTCGACTGGGCCGGCCATTTTAGGGGGCAGTTTAGAAAAATCGGCGAGTTCATAAAAGAGTACAGCATAAGGATTTCCATGCATCCCGATCAGTTCGTACTCATCAACGCGCTGAAAGACGACGTGGTGGAGCGAAGTGTAAGGGAGCTTGAATATCATTGTACCGTCCTCGATAACATGGCCTTGGACAGCACCGCAAAGATCCAGATTCATGTAGGTGGGGTGTACGGCGACAAGCGCTCCGCCATCGACAGGTTTCTTGAGAGATACAACTCTCTGAGCAGGTCGCTCAAAAGCAGGCTGGTTATCGAAAACGACGACAGGCTCTTTAGCCTCAGTGATTGCCTCATTGTCAACGAAAAAACAGGTATTCCGATTCTATTCGACAGCTTCCACCACCAATGTCTGAACAACGGAGAACCATTGCGACAAGGTTTGGAACTAGCTGGGAGGGGCTGGAAAGAATCAGATGGCATTCCCATGGTGGACTACAGTAGTCAGCAGAGAGACCAGCGGTCTGGATCGCACGCAAAAACGCTGAATATACCTATCTTCAAAAAGTTTCTCCATGAGACTCGAGGATTGGACTTTGATTTAATGCTGGAGATAAAGGACAAGGAAACCAGCGCTTTAAAGGCCCTCAAGATTCTGAAAAAATATCAGAACGGAAAGGAAATCACTGTAGTTGCATGAAGCTGACCCCATTTAATCCTGATACGGATCTGTCTCCCATTCCTTTTGACCTGCGACACTGCAAGGCTGCTGCTCAACTCAAGGAAATAGGTTTGCCCTGGACCCCGCATGTCGGCTGCTTTGTCTGGGATCCTGACGAAATCATTGAGGTGACCTCTCCTTTCCCGGGCCGCATATATTTCATTTTAAACGTTGGCCACTTTCTTAAAATCTTTGGCTCGCTGGAGGAAATCTCCAAGAAGTTAGTCTGGCTGCCGACCTACCATCAGGCCCGTTTGCTCTGTGACCAGGTTGGTGTGGATCAAGAGGAAGTTTCAGCGGTATTGGCCTCGGCAGAGACGATCCGCTCCGGGGATGAGCTCCTGGTGCTATACACAATGATTCGTAAAAGACTCGAGGCAGGACAGAATCTTTAATGGAGGTTAGCGGTGGAAAAAATTACCGGTTCAGGTTCAAGGAGGGAGACCCTTTTGAGCGAGGAACCAGAGCTTGAACACCTCATGAGAGAATTGTTTGAGGTGCAAAAACTCGCGGTCCTGGGTACCCAAAACAAGGGGCAGCCCTATGCCAACCTCATAGCTTTTGCCGCCAGCGACGACCTGAAGAGTCTGTACTTTGTTACAGCTCGCGCCACCCGCAAGTATGCCAACATCGAGGCTGATGCCAGAGTAACAGTGTTCATTGACAATCGTTCGAATCAGGACTCTGATTTTTCTCAAGCTGCAGCTGTTACCGCAACCGGCACCGCCAAAGAGGTGTTGGATTCAAAGCGAGATGAGGTTTCTCTCCCATTTCCAGGGCCAGAAAAAACTTGAAATGGAAGAACTCCTGGACCTTGGCAGGGCCAGTTACAGGCTGAGAGATGATGACAACATCTATCTTGGCATGATTCAAAATCAACTGAGATTGGCCATGGAAGAGAGTAAACGCCGTTTGGCAGATCGTGGCAATCTGGAAGTTGAGGGCTTGGATCCCCTTGAGGTAATCAAAGCCCTGAATGACCCACATTATGTGCCAGAGAAAGAGGCGGCTGTACCGAAAAAAGCGGCGCACTTTGAGATCAGGCCGAGACAGCTTGTGGGACAACCCGCAAGCCCAGGTGTGGTCCGGGCAAGTGCACGGGTCATCACTGAGCCGTCGATCCTCTTTGATTTCAAAGCGGGAGAGATCCTGGTCTGCGACGCGGTGGATCCGAACATGACCTTTGTGGTTCCTCTTGCGGCGGGTATTGTTGAGCGCAGGGGCGGAATGCTCATCCATGGCGCTATTATTGCCAGAGAATACGGCCTTCCCTGCGTTACAGGTATTCCAGACGCTGCCTCCCTCATCCACACCGGCGATGAGCTTACGGTGGATGGCTACTTAGGTATAGTCGTCAAGCATTCTTAATCCTTGTCAAGATTGCTTTACTAACGCAATCGAGAGCTGCTCAGATCGCGCTGGTCTGGTAGTTTGGGCCCGGTATCAGTTCAAATGGAAACTGCGGGCGTGATTACTGGCAGGTTTTCACATGCCTCAAGTAAAGAAGGACAGGCTCAAGAATCTTGTCATCGTTTTTGGTGACCAGCTAAGTGAGGATCTTAACGCGTTTCACGGATTTGACGCCCAAAATGATGCCGTTCTGATGATGGAGGCGGAGGAAGAGGCCACCTATCTACCTCAACATAAAATACGGATCGCGCTTTTTCTCGCGGCCATGCGCCACTTTGCCCATCAGTTGAGAGGAAAAGGATATAACGTTCTGTACTCTCAGATCGATGATAAAGACAACCGCGGCAGTCTAGAGAAGGAGATCTCAAGATGGATTCACAAGACCCGTCCCCGTAAGTTGATCTGTAGCCTTCCCGGAGACTATAGGGTCAAAGAAACCGTAGAGCAAGTCGCTGCAGAATTGGACTGTCGGTTGGAGATACGAGATGATAACCACTTCCTGGTGTCCACCGAAGAGTTCTCTCAATTTGCCCGCGGCAAGAAATCTCTACTGCTTGAGCATTTCTATCGCCACATGCGCCGCCGGCGCGGAATTCTCATGGATGGTGAGAAGCCGGTGGCCGGCAAGTGGAACTTCGACCAGGAAAACCGCCAAAGCTTTGGGAAGGAAGGTCCTGGCAAGATAAAAGCACCCCGGCCGTTTCGTCCTGACGAATCCACTGAGGCGGTTCTCAAATTGGTGAATAACCGATTTTCAGACAGTCCCGGTTCGTTGGCCAAGTTCGATTACCCTGTCAGCCGAAAGCAAGCCCTTGAGGCCTTGCAGGATTTTATCGACTATCGATTGCGAGATTTTGGTCCCTATCAAGACGCAATGGCCGAAGGTTTCCCCTACCTCTATCATTCCCGCTTATCGTCCGCCTTGAATCTGCACCTTCTAACCCCTCAAGAGGTGATTGAGGCGGTGGTGCAGGCCTTCGAAAATGATCGGGCACCGATCAACTCAGTTGAAGGATTTGTCCGGCAGGTCCTCGGCTGGCGCGAGTTCATCCGTGGGATCTACTGGCTGAAAATGCCAGAATACGCTCAGATGAATGAACTGCAGGCAGAGCTACCCATGCCGGCCTTTATGTGGACCGCTGAAACCGAGATGAATTGTATCCGTCAGTGTGTCAGCCAATTGACCGCACACGCCTACGCTCACCACATTCAGCGTCTCATGGTAATGGGACTGTTCTCACTCCTGCTGGGTGTAAATCCCTATGAGGTTCACAAATGGCACCTATCCATGTACGTGGACGCCATAGACTGGGTTTCCCTCCCTAATGTGCTGGGAATGAGTCAGTATGCTGATGGAGGGTTTGTGGCCACCAAACCGTATGCTGCCTCTGGTAATTATATCCAAAGGATGAGCAATTATTGCCAAAACTGTCTCTTCAATCCCCGAGAGAGGTTGGGCGAGAAGGGTTGTCCATTCAATAGCCTCTATTGGGATTTTCTATCTCGTAACCGAAACAGACTCCAGGGGAATCATCGGATGCGGATGCAATACAGAAATCTTGACCGAATTGATGTGAGCGACCGAAGGAAAATTCGAGCTCGCGCCGATGAGTTAAAAAAGGAATTCACCCGGAAGACGTATCTCTGACCTCAGCCAACCAGCCACAATGGATGGAAAAGGCAAGCGGGCTCACTTGTCTGCATGCATCAGTATTAATCGAACTGCTTGCGTCCACTGACTACCATATCGTTGCTACCGCACATGAAAGAGAGAAAAGTCCGGAAACCACAGCTGTGGAAACAATCATGATTCGAATTGCATTCCCTTACCTGGAGATCAGTCGTGTGGTTGGTGCTTCGCCAAATAGAGTGTGGGCATTGCTTACGGACACCACTACCTGGGAGGAATGGGGACCCTCGATTCTCGCCGTGCGATCTTCAGATCGATACATAAGGAAAGGGTCTTGTGGCCAAGTCAAAACCGCCTTCGGTTTTTGGGTACCGTTTCAAGTCACCGATCTAGACTCTGGTAAGCATTGGTCCTGGCAGATCTTTGGCATCAGTGCGACGGGTCACCGCATTGAACGAGTGGATGCAGCCAGTTGTCGCCTTGTATTTCAGGTACCCATTTGGGCCGCCCCTTACCTCATCGTTTGCAAAATTGCCTTAAATCGGTTTGTGCAGTTGCTAAGTAGGTAATAGTTTTTGGTTCAGAGGTGAAAGAAACATATGGATTGGGTTTTGGCGACACGAGTACTGCTGTTGACAGCAATTCTCGGAGCTTTCTTGCTGGAGCTGACTCCTTACACGGTTTGTGCGGCTCTTCTCTTAGTGCTATTTATTTTAAGGCTCAAGAAAGTGAACTTAAGACAGAGATAGTTTTGCGCACTGTTCTGTGAAAGTTATTTGATCTGCCGTGATATGATGTGGAGATTTTAATTATTGGGGTCTATACGCGATTAAACAAACATAGCAGATATGTTTATATTCGGCCTTATCGTGATGACTACTATATTTGGTAGCGGACTCTTGAGAAGTGGGAAGATTCCATCCACGTCTTTGAGGTCGGTCTTACCTGTAGAGATATCGGAGGATTTGGCTATGATCTCTGCTTTTGCGTAGCGGCAGCGTACATCGCGTGCAGGATATGTTTTCGCAAGGCAGTACCTGCGAACAAACCATAGGTCTTCAGGCGCCGTCTTGCGCCATTTTCTCATTTTCACCTTCCTTTCCGGGCAGAGTTTTAAAGAGTCTACCACAAGGCCATACAAGAATTATTTGATAATTATCACTATTATCGCTTGGGAGTTTCAAGGGGCTGTTCAGACTCAGTCTGCAGTGCTT
Organism: uncultured Desulfobacteraceae bacterium; assembly: GCA_964346905.1. Classification (GTDB taxonomy): domain Bacteria; phylum Desulfobacterota; class Syntrophobacteria; order BM002; family BM002; genus BM002. The sequence goes on from CAYFXH010000002.1 coordinate 26,628, forward strand.
TCATAATAGCTAGTCGGTGGCACATGTCACAGAGAAAGTAAGATCCCCAAGGGATGAAATACTCTCTTCTACCTTGCTCTACGTGAGAATAACTGGCCTCACACTTGGCACACTTTGTCTGAGAGTCAGTTTTCATCTTGGCTTCTCTTTCCTCTCATGGGATTTGGGCTCTCGGATCATTTCTTATGACTTGACCTATCAACTTAGCCTTTGCCTATATCCGCAGCGCAGTCCTCGCAGATAACTACAGTCTCACGTCCCTTAAAACCCTCTGCTTTGACTTCATATCTCGCAAGGTAACCTGTATCATCAGAAGCTTCGCTCCCGGGATGTGGGACCTGAGCGTAGAAGGCTAAGGCAGGAAGCCAGCGTTTGCATAGGTTACAGTGGAATCTGAGAGTACTTAAGCTCTCGAGATTTTTTTTAGAAACACGGATAAGCTTACGGCTATGGGTTCCATACTTTGGAGATGGTTGTTGGTGAGCCCGTATGCTACGTGTCTTTTTAAAAGTCATAAAATTATCTACCTCCTCCATAATTAGATGCAAGTTTCTATGATGAAAGTTCAAGTGTAGTTTGCGGTCGCTAGAGCTAGGATGTACCCTTCATATTTCGCTCTAATCTTATCAGAGACGCATAAAATGGCGCCCTAAACGATTTCAGTAAGCTCAATCTTGAAGTTGAGCTCTTTACCGGCAAGTTCGTGATTACCATCAAGAGTGATCGTCTCCTCAGTAATATCCGTTACGATGACAGAGGCGATCCCTCCGCCATAAGAACGAATCTCCAGCTTCATGCCTAAATGTGGTTTTATGTGCGAAGGAATATCTGATTTGTTGACAACAAGTACAAGGTCTTTTCTACGAGGCCCAAATCCATCCTCCGGTGGGATTGATACGCCTTTGGTATCCCCCTCTCTCATTCCAACTATGGCTTCTTCAAACCCCGGGATTACCATTTCTTCTCCAATGGTAAACTCAAGTGGTTCCATTTCGGGTGAGGAGTCGACTATCGTGCCATCGTTTAAGAATCCACGATAGCAAACTCTGACTTTGTCGCCCACCTTGGCCCTTGTCATCGTGCCCTCCTTTTAAACAAACAGCAGTGAAGCTATCTTACCGAAGTGATTGGAATGAGATTGGATTGGCATCCATCTTCAAGTGTTAATTAAACACCAAAATTTTAAGCCATTGCCAATTGCACATCTGAACTGACCTCTGCTCACTCATAATGTTTCTCTAAATTGATAAATATAATCACAGCCTTAATCATTATTTCTTAGTTTTAATGTAACCTGGTAGTTAACCAAAAAATAAATTAAAGGGAAAATTACCAGCAGATACAAACTATTTAAGTTAGTGAGGAGGAAAGCTATCAATATAGCAGCCCATGCCACAGCTATCCGCGGCGCTGCCTTTAGGGCAACTCTTTCTTTCCGGTTGAACAGAATTGCATAACGGTATTTCCTTTTTTTCCAAAACCAATTGAACAGAAAGAAGCCGGTAAATACAGCCAGTATGGTCCAGACGCCAAAAGGTGTTGGTTCCATCGCAATGTTCCTTGCCGATCCCATGCAAAGTCCACTTAGAGCTCACTGAGTTCACTGTTTTTCTGTTGCCCCGTCTTCACGCACATTCGTGCGCACAGAAGCTACAGTCTACTATCTACCTGCTAAAATCACACGGTGTGCATCACCGGGGGAATTCGGCTGACAATAAATATTGATCAACAGGAACGAAATTGAGGCAGACGTTTTTGTTCTGACTAGATCATCTGACTTTTCAATTCAGCCAGGCACTCCTGTCGATCTAAGAGATGATTTCGCTGCTGTCGCTTCCTTCTCTCCAATTGATGTCTTTTGCTTCGAGGTGGTCTGATACCAAAATAGTGATAATTTCTCGATCCTCATCAGCAATTGTGCTGAACCGAACCCCAGTTCCATGTGACATCAGTTCATCATCCATGCAATAGATGTTTGACCTGATCACCTCCACATCTACCTGAAGGGAGCGGCCTAGCAGTGGAACATTATGGAAAGCCATGAAAAGTCTTTCTTTCACTCTTAGCGATTCTCGACAGCAGATAAATGCACCACCAGCACTGACATCCATTGTTATGCCGGTCACCATTCTCTGAGTGGTCTCTAACGTCACGGGCCAGTGTGCTATGGCTCGGGGGTATTGACGTCTTTCTTCTTCCATGGATGACTCTACGTTTCCATATCCCATGACTTTAGGTATGCTCCCTGCTCCCTGGCACGCCATAGCTCGGCAGAGCGGCGGCGGCTGAAGCCCCGAGGCTCTGTGGCTCTGCCCTCTCTCTACTGCTCACTGTTGAGTGCCTACTGGCAGCGGCTATCTGCTCTCCGACTAGACCCCTGCTCTCTCCCTGAGCTTATCCATTTTGTCTGTGTATTCCCAGGTAAACTCAGGGTCATTCCGACCGAAATGCCCGTAACAAGAAGTCTTTTTATAGATCGGCCGTAGAAGCTTCAAATGGCGGATCATATCGGCCGGCTTGAAACTGAAGGTGTCGCGTACGATCTCGGAAATGCGATCCGGAGAAATCCGGCCGGTGCCAGAAGTATCTATCATCACACTAACCGGCTCGGCCACTCCGATACAGTAAGCCACCTGAACCTCGCACTTCTCTGCCAGTCCAGCGGCAACGATGTTCTTGGCCACATACCGAGCCATGTAAGATCCACTCCGATCCACCTTGGAGGGGTCCTTACCAGAAAAACAACCGCCACCATGGCTGCCCTGGCCACCGTAGGTGTCAACGATGATCTTCCTTCCGGTGAGGCCGCAGTCCCCCATGGGGCCTCCTACTACAAAACGACCCGTTGCATTAATGAAGTACTTTGTCTGATCGTCCAACATATCTTCGGGAATAACCCTACCGATGACCTCCTCTATAATTCCCTCGCGAATGGTATCGTACTTCACCTGGGGAACATGCTGCGCCGCTACAACCACAGTGTGAACTCTCCTTGGCGTGCCGTTTTCATACTCCACGGTCACCTGCGCCTTACCGTCAGGGCGAAGAAAATCCAGAACTCCGCTTTTGCGCGCTTCCGCCAGTCGCTTGGTCACCCGATGAGCATAGTAGATAGGCATGGGCATCAGAACCGGGGTCTCATTGCAGGCGTAGCCGAACATGAGTCCCTGATCCCCCGCACCCTGCTCCTCGAAAAGTCCCTCACCTGCGGTAACTCCTTGGGAAATATCGGAGGACTGGTTGTCAATGGAAGTGACTACGGCACAGGTCTCCCAGTCAAATCCCATACTCGAGTCGTTGTAGCCGATGTCTCTCAATGTTTCCCGAACAATTTGAGGTATATCTACCCAGCAGGTCGTTGTGATCTCACCTGAGACCACGGCCATCCCCGTGGTCACCATGGTTTCACAGGCAACCCGACCCTGCTTGTCTTCAGCAAGGATGCTATCCAGGATTGCATCAGAAATACGATCGGCCACCTTGTCCGGGTGGCCTTCGGTAACGGATTCCGTAGTGATCGGATAATGGCTCATGGACACGATGATCTCCTTCTTAGTTTAGTTGATAGGAAACTTAGAATATCGCTTCTAGTAGGATGACTATGATTATTTCCCGCTCCGCGGTTTCACGGAAGGCACACCTCTCCGCTCTTCTTTCCCACAATCGCGTGATAGTGGAGCGGCTCACCTGCCAAGGAAAGACGGTGGCAATACCGTTCGTTCTGGAGAACGGTAAGACTATCGCCCATCATAGTCCCAAGGAGCTGTTTGAAACCGCTGTCGTCTTCTTCAGAAAGAAACCTGTCTTTAATGTTAAAGGCGACCCACGAGTCATCTTCTAAGAGCTTTAAAGCATTTGCGAAAGCGCGGTTACAAATGTGATCATATCCCAAAGCGGCGACAGTAATGAGAGCATTAAAATCCCATTTCTTGAGTTGCTCTTCCTCGCGTTCTCCAAGTTCACAGAAATCCATTACGTAATAGTCGTCATAAAGCCCAGGTCGATCTCTATGGGTAGCCTCTAGCGCTTCCTCTATAATATCTACACCCACAAGTGCCTCACAGCCGATCGTCTCCTTTAGGCATTCGCCCACCATGCCGTTTCCAGCTCCAAAGTCGAGCACTCGGAGTCTCGCTTCCTCCTCCGACTTTTCCACCTCCTCCTTCAGCAAAGTGCAGACTACTTGAGGCGAATTGCATTTCAACCGCTCGTATAAGATTTCTTCGTAGAGACCCGGAACGCCGTAGATCTTTTCGTAATCGTGCAGTCGAATTTTCTCGGAGCGGTTTTCGGAAACCAGAGTAATGGATTCTTCATCCTGATCCAGCCGACACGCTGTATCAGGAAACCTGATCTTATAATCGATGCAATCCATTTTTCAGTCCTTTCTCACGGCTCAGCTTAAGCCATGTCCACGGTTCCTGGTTTAAAGTTTAGGTCGGAGCCGAAAAACCTTTAGAAATGATGAAATAGCAAGAATTGGGATGTACAGTTTTTGATCACTGCCACTTGGGCTAGCCGCTGCTTAGGTGGGCGACTAGAGTCCTGGGTCGCAGCCTTTGTATGTACGCTCACGCCACCACGGCGACGAAATACATTCATTCCAAGAAAAAACGTTTCCGTCATCTCCATCGGTCAGAACCGCGAGCAATCGGCTGATAACAATGACTAGGCGATTTTCCATTGGATTTGACGAAACAACTTCAAGTTAATCTCTGGTTACCTTCTCTTCAAACATCTCTCTCTTCTTTCCTGCTGGCTTTTGGACAGCATGAAGTAATTATCTTAGCCTATGAAAAAGGACCGGAAAGTAAAATGGGGTGAATCCTGTATTTTTGCAGCAGAAGAATGTTGTATTTGTACGCTGGGACGAAAGAGGTGCGAGGTTCTGTACGGTTCCCGAGAAATTGAGAAGCCAACGAGACGCCTGGCCCAGTGACGCTCTGAAATCATTTACTAAAATGATAAAAAGATCCTCTTCATAGCTAAGGAAATCCAATAGCCGGATTGCCAGAGTCAATCTTCTTGACCCATAGTGTCTTACCTTGTAGCATTGTTTTACAGGAGTCAGACTATATGTTTCGAAATAGACCCTAATAAGCAAGGCTCCGTCTCACCCAACCCGCATGAATGGTTTGAACTGTGTAAGAAGAAGGAAGAATGGGGCCTGGTAAATGACAACCTGCTATAGCCAGTGATCGAGGGCCGCAGACACAAAGGGCAAATATTCGGAATTTTTTTATAAAACGGAGCCATCGGAGGAAGGCTTCAGTCCAGATAGGGAGAGAGACAAATCATTTGGTGGAAATAGTGTTATGGTTTCCACCAGCGGTCTCGAGAAGTTTATGCAATTCTTGAAAAATCTTTCCACTCGTGATTTCACTGAGGCCTTGTCAGAAACCATTCGGGAACCTTTTGTAATTCTAGATGGGAATCTGCGAGTGCTATGGGCGAGTAGATCTTTCTACCAGATCTTCCAATTAATGCCGGAAGAGACAGCCGACAGGATCATATACGATGTGGGTGAAGGGCAGTGGGACATTCCAAACCTGCGGACGTTACTGGAGGAAATTCTCAGTAGAAAGACCTTAATCCATGACTTCAGGATTGATCACGACTTCCGAGATCTCGGTCGCAGGGTGCTGTTAATCAATGCCTTTTCAGCTTTAAACGATAGGGACCTTACGGAACTTATCCTCCTCGCTATTGAGGATGTCACTAGAAGTGTGGGAAGTGAGGAACAGGGGGAGAGTTTGCTGGAGCAGGTAAGGGAAAGTGTAGAGGAGTTGGAGGAGGTCAAAGAGGACATTCGTATTGAGGTTGAGGAACAAATTCAAGACGAACACTTAGAACTCCAGGTCCAAGAGGAATTGGAAAAGAGTGAGAGCGAGCGCATATTAGACATTCTTGCGGCTAGAGAAGTGATAAAAGAAGAAATCATTGAGCGAAAAAAGACAGAAGAAGCTTTGCAAGAAAGTGGAAAGCAGGTTCGATATCTTTCATCGAGGCTGTTGGAAGCACAGGAAAACGAAAGAAAACTGGTGGCGCAGGAACTGCATGACAGCGTTGGAGCAGGCCTTACAGCCATCATCTACGGCCTGGAAGAACTACTTGAAGAGGCAAGTCTGAGTGAATCGCAACAATTAAAAGATCTAATTTCCATGACTCGTGCCACCATGGGGGAGGCCCGAAGAATTAGCACAGACCTGCGGCCATCAATCCTGGACGATTTAGGGCTTCTGGCGGCTATGCGATGGTTTTCTCGCCGATTCCAGGGGCTTTACTCAAATATCCAAATTGAACAGGAGTTCGGTATTGACGAGAGCGAAGTGCCCGAGCAGCTGAAGATTGTGATTTACAGGATTTTACAGGAGGCTCTGAATAACGTCGCAAAGCATAGCGAGGCGGAGTCTGCACGTGTGTCCCTGAACAAAACAAAAGGTACCATAGAATTGTCCATCGAGGACGGTGGGAAAGGTTTTGATTTGGAACTGCTATTTTCCGATGAGAGTCAGGCAGGTAGCGATAGTATGGGAATTGCCAGCATGCAGGAGCGGATAGAGATTTCTGGTGGGTCTTTTGAAATCAATTCCGACCAGGGACGGGGCACCATGATAAGGGCAACATGGCCAATTCGAGAGTAGGAGTCATTTAGTTGTAGTAACCAAACCTTTTTCAATTGCGTAAGCCGTGAGGGCCGCTGTATTATGGAGATCCAGCTTTTTCATGATATTGGACCTGTGTTTTTCCACGGTCTTCACACTAATACAAAGGAGGTCGGCAATCTCCTTGTTCGTATAAGCCTCTCCGATCAGCTTTAAGACTTCCCTCTCCCGCCGGGTTATGGTTTCCCATGATGAGATGGATTTTAGCGTTTTTCTCCCCTCCAGATAGCCCTCTAGCACTTTTTCTGAAATTCCAGGGCTAAAATAAGGTTTCCCAGACAGGACGCTTTCTATCGCTATTTTCAATTCGGAACGACCGGCATCCTTTAAGCAATACCCATCTGCGCCTTCTCTAAAAGCCTCCAGCACGTATTCCTCATCCGTATGAATGGTTAAAGCGAGAATTCTCGTCTCTGGACAAAGCTTTTTGATATCCCTCATAGCAGATAAACCATCCAGCCTTGGCATGGAAAGATCGAGCAGAACCAAATCAGGGGTAGTGTCTCTAACCAGCCGGATGGCCTCGAGTCCGTCTTCTGCCATCCCTATAACTTCAAATTCGGGCTTCGAGGCTAACAGGGACCGCAATCCTTCCCTGAGTATCTTTTGGTCTTCAGCTATGACAATCCGTTTCGTTTCACGCACGCTAGCCTCCCCAAAAGTGACCACAGTTTCAGAATAAGTCATTTCCAGCCACTGTTTTGATTGTCTCCTTGCTCACTTAACAGAAAATCCAGTGGCTGCAGTTTTTTGCTTTATATTTTTTATCAGTTTAGGAGACCAAGTCTGGAGACGCAAGCTGGATATCTATTTTGCCTCCAAACAGCAAAGCCCGCGACCAAAAGCCACCTCACCACTGAAGTATCCTTGGAATAAAGCGTATTATGAGTGAAGCTCCCTGACCAAGGGTCGGGGAATCTTGGCGCAAATCTTTGCAGATGCCACTCAGATTTGCTTAACAGTAAAAATACAGTGTTCAACCCATATGCACTATTTAAGGCTTCCTATAAGGTTTTATCAGCAAGCTATAATAATCTTTTCTGCATATTAAAGACCGAATGACAGAGATTGTAAAGTCTATCGGGCTCCCGGATTCGGGAATTGTTTTTGGGATAGTTTAAGGAGTGTCATATGCCTACTGCACTAATCGTCGAAGATGACTCAAACTTCCGGCATAGACTCAAAAGATTTTTGTCTTCGCAGTTTCCCACTGTGTTTTTTACTGAGGCGGTGAACGGCAAGGAAGCCTTTTCAGAGATAGACTCCTCATTGCCGACTTTTGTTTTTATGGACATCAAATTATCTGGAGAGAACGGTCTTGAACTCACAAAAAGAATAAAAGACAAACATCCTGAGATTATTGTTGTTATTCTTTCAAACTATGATTTCCTGGAATATCGCGACGCTGCCTTTAAAAATGGTGCAGATTTTTTCTTAGTAAAGGGAACAGTGTCATTAGTTGAGATTGGAGCTCTGGTGAAATCTCTTCTATCTCGTATGAGTAAAAATACTATGGCTCGAAGTTGATTACAATCTCATTTCACTTTCATGACCTCGGCTCTAGATTTGCAACGTGGTACAATATGAAAAAGAGAGAACTGTTCGAATGGACGTATTCACAAAAGATGACTTCAAGATGCTGCTGAAAAAACAACGAGGGTTGTGTATTTCCATCTTCATGCCCACACACCGAACAACTACGGAAATCCAACAGGATCAAATCAGACTCAAGAATCTACTTCGGGAAGCTGAAAGGGCTATAGTCGTCACAGACTCAAGTTTGGGCAATGTGCTAGAACCAGCACAAAACTTTTTACAGGAAAGTGAGTTTTGGTGGTACCAAAGCGAGGGACTTGCGCTATTTCTCTCACCAGAAGCCTTTTTCTACTACCGTCTGCCCATCAGCTTTGAGGAGTTAATTGTAGTAACTGACCGCTTTCACCTCAAGCCTCTCCTTGGTCTTCTCAGCGGTGATGGCAGATTTTATATTCTGGCGGTCAGCCAGAATGAGGTCAGGATGTTTCAGTGCACACGTTTTAGCGTCAGTGAACTCGATCTGGTCAACATACCTGAGAGTGCAGCCGAGGCACTTAGATATGATGACCCAGAAAAACAGCTCCAGTTTCATACTGGAACCTCGACAGGAAGAGGTAAACGCCCAGCAATGTTTCATGGTCATGGCGTCGGTACGGATGACACCAAAGGGAACATGTTGCGATATTTCCGCCAAATTGACAAGGGCCTACGAGACTTTCTACATGATGAAGAAGCACCGTTGGTCTTTGCAGGCGTTGATTATCTTTTTCCGATCTACAGAGAAGCCAATACCTATCCGAACCTGTTGGGCGAAGGAATCAGCGGGAACCCTGAGGGACTAAGCGCAAAACAATTGCACGAGCGCGCTTGGAGCATTGTGGAACCCTACTTCCAAGAAGCTCGCAACGAAGCGGCAGCGCAATACAGACAGTTTGCTGGTACTGGTCGTACTTCCAACAATCTCAAGAGCATTGTCCCCGCTGCCTACCGCGGTCGAGTGGAAATAGTATTTGTCGCCCTTGGCTCTCATCGGTGGGGAACTTTTGATCAAGACAATCAGACGGTAGAACTGCACGATGTAGCAGAACCGGGGGATCAAGACTTGTTGGATTTTGCCGCCATCCAGACACTTATAAACGGTGGCAGTGTTTATGTGGTCGAGCAGGATAAAATGCCAGCTGACAGTCCAGTTGCCGCCTTGTTTCGTTATTAATTATCAAATGGATTTAAGGGTGACCGCGGCATAGCAACGGCGGAGCCTTATCAATGTTAGGAATGATCCTGCTAACCTTAGGTCATGAAAAACAAATCGCTCCATTTGTGGGCAGACTAAGATTAACCAAGGAGCAGATATATAATGAAGAAGCAAAGCAGCTACGAGGAAGAGCAGGAAGTCAGCCAATACGAGAGGCTGGCCGCCCGGACTAGGGAACTGCTCGAGACAGCACGAGAGAAAACCCCCAAGACATTAGAGGAGGCTTTTGACAGAGCAAGAGAGGAGATGATTGCTGCCGGTGACTTTAGTAGAGAACAAGCAAGAAAAATACAAACCTTTGTTCAGCGAGACCTAAAGTCTACTGGCGAACACTTTCCTCAGCTAGGCAAGACGGTGAAAGAAGCGGTTGACCCACAGCGAGTCGCCTCCGGTATCCGGAGCACCCTGGCGCACATTTTGGACGCACTTGGTGATACCTTTAAGGACTTCGCTAGCAAGGCCGAAGAGCGTTTGACTTATCGAACCGGAGAGTTGTCCAGCCCTGGGACATTAACTTGTAACAGCTGTGGGAAGCGGATTCATATGACCAGCACTGCCCGAGTTCCACCATGTGCAAAATGCCACAGCGCTGAGTTTCGGAAGTCATACTGACAGTCGTTACATAGCAACCTTCCTTCTCTCCCCGGCAGATTCTTGTAAGACATTAGCGGGGTTTCTAAAGATATCTGCAGGCATACTTAGATCTTATATCTTTGGAAATCCTCTGGTGACAGATTTTCCAGAATCTCGGTCCACTTTTTAGCTTCATCATCTCGGGTCTCTGTTTCATTTCTCATCATGATGGTCTCGTATTTTTGAATCACCTTTTCGTTTACGTAGATTCGGGACCCTGTGCGAAGCGCTATGGCCAGGGCGTCACTCGGCCGGGCATCAATTTTAGTTTCTTTATCACCCAGGCTTAGGTAGATCCAGGCATGAAAAGTCTCGCCTCTCAGGTCGGAAATTTCTACCCGGTCGACCTCAACCCCCAACTGATCCATAATGTTTTTCAATAGATCATGAGTCATGGGCCGAGGAAGGGCGATGTTTTCCAGTTTAACTGCAATGTTGGTAGCTTCCAAGAGACCGATGACGATGGGAAGTGCGGTGTTGCTCGAAAGGTCTTTAAGAACAACAACGGTGGAGTCGGTTTGCTGGTCCATAACGAGGCCTACAATCTTCATCTCTCGCACCATGATACTTCCTCCCTGGCTAGCAGAGCTAGATTTGCGTCTCCATTTGGCGAAAGGTAAAAATCTTTTGGATAACTCTAGGAAGAGACCTATGTTGGCCTTTAACCAATGAAGCCCATTGTTAAACTGAGATGAAAGACGTTGAAAGCACATTCTAATCATCTTCTCTTTGTTTTTTTCTGCTGGCTCAATTGATGATGATACGACCCCCCCCTCACATTTCTCTGATTCGTATGACGGCAACCTGCTTAAGGATTTTCGCAGCCACCTCCCTTTTGATCGATAATTCTGTTGTTAACTCATCGAGGAACTCCTTTTTTGCATCAGTTAGGCCTCTATTTCTAACAATCATTTCAGCAGCCCAGGCAAAAGCGGTTTCCTTTAAATCTGCGGGTAATGACGTCATGGCTAGATCGAGAGCTTTCTCCCGATTCTCGGGAGTTATACTATGCACAAGGCGATACACTCTTTTTTTTACGGTTTCAATTTCCTTCGAAAACAATGGGTTTGCCAGAGCTAGAGCGGCAATACGGTCGGTTTTTTCAGAGCTATACTCTTCGTCCACTTTGGCAGCACAAACCGCGATAGCCAAAAGAGCATCCTGAACATAGAGTTTTCCCTCATCTCCATACGTCAAGTTCTCCAATAAATACATTTTAAATACCCTTTATATATATTTTGGCTACGAGTTTTCTGATAGGAAGTCCATCCGAGTAAAACCCCTCAGTTCCTTTTTTGCAGTAGTTCGGGGCCAGGCCAGCAGTTATACTGACCTAGCGAACCATTACGGCGTCGCACTATCTGTTCCTTCCTCTACATCCCGGTCGTGTTTTTCAAGGGGATCGCTTAGGAACTGACAGTGAATTCACCTGGCTAGCTCTAGAAGCTCGATCTCGAGTTTAAGCTCTTTTCCAGCAAGTGGGTGGTTTGCATCTAGTGTAACTTCGTTCTCTGTAACATCTTTTACGGTAACTCTAACGTTATTTACTTCATCTGGACGGAAAACTAAGACTTTACCCACCTTTGTTTCAATATGTGATGGTAATCTTGACTTGCTTATAGTCTTAACAAGATCTTCTTTATATCGTCCAAAACCATCTTCAGGGTGGATCGCAACAGTCTTCTCATCTCCTTCTTCCATACCAATTACTGCACTTTCAAAACCGGGAATCAGTTTTCCCTCACCAATGGTAAATTCGACTGGTTTATTTCCCCGAGAAGAGCCGAAGAGAGTTCCATCGTCTAAAAAGCCGTTATAATGGATCTTTACTGTATCACCTGTCTTTGCCTGTGCCATTGTTTTCTCCTTTTTGAGCTACTATCTAGGGTTATTTTCAGCACCAATCGGCCAAAGCAGCTTGTTGACCTGAGTGCGCGAAGCTCCCTGTTACGATTTACAACTAATTAAACCGAAGATTTGGTTGGACCGCTATGGGGTATAGACTGTATTTCAAGAGAAGCAATACCCGCCGTTTTAGTAAAATTTGATGAACCATGATCCAAGATCAAAGAGTAGTGGCGCTGTCGAATAAAATAAAAAAGCAAAAAGCCGGAGGCTTAGATTAGGCTCCGGCTTTTATATTTACCTTCTGCTAAAAGCTTTTAAAGAATCGTCTGATTGGGCGCAGTCAGAAAAATCTGCACCTTGGTGTTACTTCTTCTTCCACTTTGTATGGCACTTTTTACAAGTTGTGGGGATTTTTTTGTATTTTTTCCTGTCCTGCTTCTTCAGCTTCTTATGACAGCCCTGGCAATTTGTGTGCATGGCGAGTTTCAGGTTGAGCTTTTTCTTGTCCTCGGGCAGTTTCTTTTCGCCTTTGATCGTGGGCTCATTGTGACAGTCCATGCATTTCTTGACTTCATCGCCCTCTTTCCAGGTGTTCTTCTTCTTGTCTTTGGGATCATCATACACGTGATGGCATTCGGTGCACTCGATCTTGTACTCTTCGTTGTGCTTCTTGTGCTGCAAGTTAACCGGGCCCTTGGTGTGCTTGATCCAGAGCTTGGCTAGTATGTCTACCTCATTGGGCACTTCTTGTTTCTTCTTCTCGGCAGCCCCGCTCAGATTAGCAAAAGAGATACCGCTCATAATAAACGCCGTTACCACTAGCACTGTAAAGAGACGTTTGCCCATGGTTGCGTTTCACCCCCTTTCTTTGCATTCTTGCGAAACAACTGGTGAGCCTATCACGAACATTCGCTTTTCAAGTCCTCCTAAATAAGCAGTTACTAGCCGACTGCTGGCCTCAGGCCCCCCTGGCGACGGCTTGGTTACCCGAAAGCCATACCCTAGCAAGATTTAAGACTAAATTGTTCTCTATATCTACCCAACTTTGCTTTGCGAATTTCATGTCTTGTAATTACTAGAACCAAAAATTTCGTTAGACCGTAATAGGGTAAATACTTTATTTTTTGTTAAGAAAGCTTCCTCATCGGTAAGAGTGGCGCACTAACGATGACAACATGCTGAGAAGCAGAAGAATATGACAGCAGACTACTAGGCTAGATAATTTGAAATTCCACGGTCACCGTACTACTAATAGATGAAGAACCAAACATTCATCGTCTTAGTTCACGGTGTTCACGTGTGGATGCTAGGATTAACGGCCATGTGGTCCTTCAAGATCATTCACATATTTTTTATCCTTTAAATCCTTATCTGATTTCTCAAAATACCTTCCAGCAAGTAGAGGATTTCCACACTTAAAATACAGGATTCTACTCATTTCGGAAAATTTCTAAAGAAGATAGAAGGGTGATCAAGATAACCGGCCCAATACTACTACTCGTTGGTGCGCTGAATTTGAGCAACCGCTGGTTTTATCGGTGACATCGTAAAAGAGGGGAAAACAACATGGTACTTCGGTTTTGGGGGGTCCGTGGATCTATCCCCACGGTCCAGATACAAAAACGGTTGGGGGCAACACAACTTGCGTAAGCCTTCAGTTGGACGGCTACGTTCTTGTCTTCGACGCAGGGACAGGCATCCGTCAACTGGGACGCTACCTGAAAGAGGAGGACCGGGCCTATTGGAAAGGGAGCGTATTTTTGACCCACTATCACTGGGACCACATCCAAGGACTTCCGTTTTTTGAGCCCGCATTTCGCAGTGAGAATCGGTTCCTCATTTATGGCGAAAGGAAGAGAGAGTCATCCATCGAAGAGATTTTGAGCGAACAAATGCAGGCGCCATATTTCCCTGTATCCCTTGACGCCCTTGAAGGGCTTGTGACTTTTGCTGAGCTTAGCGCTGGTAGTGAAATAGAGCCATTTCCAGGTGCGAAGGTCCGCACCATTCGTCTAGACCATCCAAATGGTGCTCTTGGGTATCGGCTGGATAGCCAACAAGGGTCCTTTTGTTTCATCACCGATCACGAGCACTCCACCGGAGGTCTAACTGAAGCCGTTGTTGAATTTGCCCGAGGCGTCAGTGTTCTCATTCATGACGCCCAGTACACGCCCGTGGAAAAGCGGGGGCCCAAGGTAGGTTGGGGGCATAGTTCTTGGAAAGAGGCTGCCTTAACTGCATGGGAGGCAGGGGTGAGCATACTTTATCTAACCCATCACGATCCTGAACGCACTGATGAAGAACTCGATAACATTCTCTATCGGGCAAGGGAGGTGTTTCCAAGAACAGAAATCGCCACAGAGTCTTCGGTCTTTGACTTTGATAGTTTCGAGGTAGGGCCGAAGGATATTAATGTCTGAACAGTCTTTTAAACTGGAGGTCACAATGGACAAAAAGATTTTCTTACCAATTGCCACAGCGGTTTTCATTGTCGCCGTCGGACTAATGTTTCTAGGAGCTGTATTAATTGACCTGCCGCCGCTGAAGGTTAAATCACCCGAAAACTACGTGCTTGCTGGAGTTGCAATATTTCTCGTCCTTTTTGGGTGCATATCTGGATATCTTCTGGCAACGGGTAAATTGGCAGGTAAGGGAAGAACGATTACCGAGGTTCGCCATGAAGCCATCGAGAAAATAAAGGACCAATCTCTTCTGGCGAGAATGGCAACGGAGGATCCTGACAAGGAAGTCCGCGAAGCTGCACAGGAGCGTTTGCGAGAAATTGGATCTTAGGCTCCACGACCATAAAGAAATAAATGTATTTGATTTAGAGAAAGTGAAGTTGACAAATTGGCCTAAAGACAAGACCTGAGCCTGAATGCAATCTTGAGGCTCGGTTTAATAAAATGCAGACGTATGTCCCAAGGCACTTGTCAAGAGGGAAAGGAGCGATGAAGGTGTTACCCATCAAGAGAATTCTATGGCCCACTGATTTCAGCGAACCATCTTATGCGGCTCTCAAGACAGCCGAAGAGTTGGCTCAACATTTCTCCGCCGAATTAGTGGTCCTTCACGTTGTGCCACCAATTCCTGTCCTACCAACTAAAAACAGCCTTGAAGGCATCTTCTCACCTTCGTACCCTCTGGAGATGGAAAGTCAGGCCAGAGAAGCACTTATGAAACTGGTGGAGAGAAACATCTCCGGGAAAACCAAAACCGAGGCTCTAGTTCTGCATGGAAATGTTGGTGCTGAAATTGTTAACGTCGCTAAGAGAGAAAATGTTGATGTCGTTGTCATAGCGACACATGGCTCAACAGGATGGCAAAGATCTATCTTCGGCTCGGTGGCGGAGAAGGTAATAAGAATGGCTCCTTGCCCGGTGCTTTCAATCCAGTTTCCGCCTGAAGGGGGGGGAGGAATGATGTGAGATTTGGGATGTGGGATATGAGATGTGAGAAATGGAGTTACTCATGAAAGGGACGATTTTTGAAATCTTCTTAGAAGAAGAAAAGTTGATGAAAATAGAAATAAGTCCTCAAGCAGAGGGACTGGATGTTATGGCTTGCTTCGAGGCGCTCCGGAAAACCTTTGATGCGAGCACCTGGGCGAACGTTTGTGCATTTGACAGTTTCGAAGCTGAAGAACCCACAACCGGAAAGATTTTTAGAATAGTGTGCTCGGAGAAGGGAAGGTAAGCTTTAGAGCTCACCAATGTACAGAAACTTTCTCTCACACTCCTGACACTGGAACAATTGCTTATCGAAACCTTGTGCTGCCTTTTCCGACGATGCAGGGGAGTTATCATATCCCACGCACGCAACCTTTTTGCTTCTGCAATCCAGAAAAGGGCATCTCAGTTCTCTGGTTCTCCTCAGCTCTTCATTCATGAGCAACTCGCATACAGGCTGAGATGGCTGGCGACAATATTGCTCAAACTGAACTAAATGTACTGTCTTGCCAGCACCCGTTTTTAAAGTAATAGGCTGATGAAACTATAAGACCAGCTTGGCCAGTAATTTGATATCTGCGCCGGCCAGGGCCTGTGAGACGGGGCGACCTTCTTTCACGGCCTCTGCTAATTCTAAAACTTTTTGCTCGTCAATACCAGGAACTACGCCTTCAGTCTCCAGTTCAATGGTGGTAATCTTAAACCAGTCACCCACCTTTCGGATAATTACACCGAACAGGTTGTGGTGGATAAATGGGGTATACGGAGTATTTCCTCGGCGAAATACCCTAAAGTTGCATGCAAACGTTTCTCGTGCCAGATTATGCGGCGGCAAATATTACAGAAGAAAGATATCGTATGTTGTGGACTAACTCACATTAGCGACCTTTTGACAAAACCGTCTGAAGAGACTAGCCTCTAGTTTCAAAATTAGTGCATCGAGACTGTTGACGCAACCCTACATAATTTTAGCATTTGGGAGAATCTTTCATTATGCCAGTTGACATCCTTTTTCCTTTCAGGTGGCAGGATTTGGCAGACATCTTAGTAGTGAGCGTGATCGTTCATAGACTGTTTATTCTTCTGCGCGGTACCATGGCCCTTCACGTCATGCTGGGTCTTCTTCTCATCTGGCTGTTCCATGCCATTGCCAAATCTGCTGGCCTTATACTTACGAGCTGGTTCTTCCAAGGAGTTGGAGCAATCGCTGTATTGGCTGTTGTGGTTGTTTTCCGGAACGAAATTCGTGAGCTTTTCCTTCAGACGAACCCCATCCGATTTTTCCTAGGTCGTTCCCGAAAAACACAAGAGATCGACATCAATACCATAGCGCAAACTGTCTTCCGGTTGGCCAAGACAAGGACCGGGGCAATAGTTGTTATACAGAACCGTGATAAACTCCGGGCCCAGTTGCGGGAGGGTTATGACCTGGACGCCAAGCTAAATTCACAAATCATAGAAAGCATCTTTCTCAAGCAGAGCCCGATACACGACGGCGCTATAATTATCCGAGGAAATCGAATCACACGGGTTGGAACCTTTTTGCCCCTTACACATAAAGAGGGGTTGCCTCAATATTATGGCTCTAGGCATCGAGCGGCCATTGGTCTCAGCGAGAAGAGTGATGCCTTGATCTTGGTCGTATCCGAAGAGCGCGGCGATGTCTCTCTGGTCCACAGGGGTAAGGTGGAATTGATGCAGGATCCCCTGCAGTTGCAAAACAAATTGGGCCGACTTCTTCTTGGAACTGGACTTGAGAAAGGGGCGCAGCAACGCACTCGGGCATGGTTAGCTTACGCCGGTGGTCTTTTGTTGACCTTGTTGTTAGTTTCAACCTTTTGGGGGATCTACACGGGCGGGCAGCTCTCTTTGATAAGTATTACCGCTCCAATAGATTTTCGTAATATACCTGAAAACCTGGAACTCAAGAAAGCATCAGCAGAAAAGGTGAAAGTCCAAATAACTGGGAAACGTAGACTGATTAATTCTCTCAAACCTGAGCAAGTGCGAGCCTTTTTGGACCTTCAGGAAACCAACCAGGGCGTCCGCCGCATGTCGCTGAACCGAGAGAACATTGAGGTTCCTTTGGGATTGGAGCTCGTGCGGGCCAGTCCATCTACGATCAGGTTGGAGTTAGAGCAGCGGGTGGAAAAGGAAGTAGCGGTGAAGCCTGAAATTGCAGGGATACTGCCTGCCGGATATCAGATAGAAAAGATCAGTGTTCGCCCTGGGGCCGTGAAGATTAGTGGGCCGAAATCGACACTTCAGGCCATTAAAACCTTAAACACCGAACAAGTTGATCTCGGTAAGATGGAAACTCTTGAAGGGAAAAAAGTTGTTGAGGTGCCGTTGGTAATCTCTCCAGCGTCACTACGACTTGTTCCGGGGCAACCAAGAGAAGTTCAGCTTTATATCCAATTCGCCTCGAAAAAACCCACTCCTGATCAGCCGGAAGAAAGAAAGACTCGCTACCACGACGTTCGTGCCGGTGAAACATTATGGGGTATCAGTCGCCGTTACGACTTGACCGTTGATGAGTTACGTCGACTCAACGAACTTACTCCCGGAGAAGTCATTTATCCTGGTCAGAAGCTTATGCTGGGTCGCCGGAACAGTTAATGATTGGCGTAATTCTAGACCAGCTATCTTTGATGTGTTAAGTGACTGTTTCCAGGAGGATATATTCTTTTTCGTGCTTGAGAAGTTATACGTCCTCGAACTATCAAGCCCGCTACTAATGTCCGATTTCATCATAAATGGTTCTCACAAACATACAGGCTGGCTTATTTCTCCTAGAAATCCAACTTCTTTCTCCTTCTAGGGCTCCGCAACTTCTTCAAAGCCTTGGCCTCGATTTGGCGGACTCGCTCACGCGTCACCCCAAATTCTTCACCCAACTCTTGGAGTGTATGTGGTCTTACCCCCTCGATTCCGAACCGTCTCCGCAAAACATTCTCCTCACGAGGGGTAAGTGTTGCAAGAACCCGCCGGGTCCGTTCGGCCACTTCTTTTTGAACAGACGCCTCTTCGGGCGAAGCCGCACCTTTATCTGCAATTAAGTCGCCAAGTTGAGACTCACCATTGCCAATTGGAGTCTCTAGTGAGATTTGGTATCTCCTGCTGGCGACCTCAATCACCCTCTTCACCTTATTAACTGGAATCTTCATTTCTTTGGCGATTTCCTCATGCGTTGGCATACGGCCAAAATCATGGATAAACTCTCGTGCGGTCTTCCTCATCCTTCTGATTGTATCGAGCATATGAACTGGCACCCGGACGGTTTGGGCCTGTTGTTGAATCGTCCGAGTGATGGCCTGCCTAATCCACCACGTGGCATAGGTGCTGAACCTATACCCCCGGTGGTAGTCGAATTTATCTACAGCCTTCATAAGGCCTATATTCCCCTCTTGGACCAGGTCGAAGAAGGGAACTCCCAGGCCGGTGTACTTCTTAGCTATGTGGATTACCAAGCGAAGGTTCGCCTCAATCAGTTCCTCTTTTGCCGCCTTCGCCTCTGCGTGAGCTTCGAGAAGCTCTTTCACATCTCGTTTGAGCTGGGTTCTACCAGTCCTGGTTTCGGCCTCCACACTGCGGATTTCGCCCAAAGCATTTTCGATAGCTTGCTCTGTCATCAGGGGCTCCTTGACGGGAATTTCCGTTTCCCTGATAATTCTTCCTAACTGCTGAAAATCCTTACGTGGGCAGGACTTCAGGTATTGGATCTCTTCGGGGAAGAGACCCATTTCCTCTGTACAATTCTGAAGTGTTTTTTCCGCATACTCGATTCTTTCCACATAGCTTTCGAGCCTTGAAATAATATTGTCGATTCTAAGATCAGTGAGGTGGAGCTTTCGGAAAACCTTATGTTTCTGCTGCAGAATTTCGTCCTCCTTCTTCGCCAGCGCAGAGTCCCACTGCCCCAGCAGATCTTTGAACAGTCGTAACTGTTTGTGGAATGCGGTAGTGCGTTCCATCATTGTAGAAAACCGGCACAACTCGAGCTCGTCCATGAGATTGGTCGCCTCCAGAACTATAAGAGGATAGCGAAGCATCAACTGCGCGAGCTTGCCCTGATTCATTTCGATCTCCTTGGCAATCTGTATCTCGTCTTCTTGCGTAAGAAGGGGAAACTGTGCCATTTCCTTGAAATAAAGATGGCCAGGACCATCTGCGTATTCTTTTTTCTGAGACAATTGCTGCATTTTGAAGAGCCACTCCACCTGATGAATGGTTTGATTCTCTACCACATCTTTCAAACTTGTCTTTTCTTTGAAGGTGCCCTCTATGTCCCAGTTTTCGATATAGGACATTGTATTATCGTCCTCCTTGCAATCGTTTAACGACCCAAAGGAAAAGCAGTCCTCGCTTTCTTGACTGTATCTTTGGCAGAGTTTAAATATCCAAATCAATTGGTCCAATATCCATGCCTAATCTGATAAAATATTCTTTGATTTTCTGTTTTTTCTCTTCATCACTCATCTCAATATAAAGAGCAAACTCTACTTTTGAGCCTTCACCATAGAGAAGGACAGAGCACACATGTTCATTTGAATCATTTATATCCTGAAATAAAATTCCTGCATCGTCTCCGAACGAGGCATGGTAAACCCGCACTCTATTCTGATTATTAATTGTAACGGTTTCTATTGGTGTCTCTGCTTCAACATATATCCCGCTTTTTTGATAAGCCTTGAGCCTCTCATCTGGATCATCAGAAAGCGCAGGAGGAGTCTTGCCAGAAAATGACCAGCCTAATAGATCTGGTGGAATTTCTGCAGTCATTACCGTGGAAATGTGAGTACAGCTAGTGAAGACTAAAGTCGCGCTGATTAACAAACATAAAACACTAAAACATGCTTCGCTCTTCGCCATGGCGTCTGCCCCCCACGATTTATGAAGACTATCAAAAACTCCCCTAGCAGCCTCCCATGCCACAGTTGAGTGACGGCATTCCATGAAGCGCTCATACTTGCCCCTGATCAACATCGTTAAATTCAGAAAACCTACGCACCACTCCCTTTTTCCTAGGCTTCCTTTCCAATGAGTTCTTTATTGAATCAATCTACCAGCGATTCAGTTGCACATGGACTGAGCCGTTGTACTACATAGTGCTCCTCTATAGAGGAGGATCCCAGTCTCTGATTTGTAGATGCTTTTAAACTGGTCAGGGAACCTATTCGATATTTATTGTCAACGCACTGATTGGATTGTGTCCATACAGTAAAGGCTGTATTTTGGGATGGATGGAATTACGAGGATAAGTGACTTTATTCCCGAAGCAGGTGGTGTATCTACTCTGCAAAAAGCTCTGAAGGGATTTGCCAATCCCTCCACTTCTTTATATCGACACAAAATGCTGGGGTAAAACTCTCAAGGTAGGGACTCAACATAGCTTGCCAATATAATTAGGTCTCAATAGTTTACCATTTGAAAAGCGAATCCAAACCTCGGCTCTCGCTTGTTCGCAAAGAGTGCAGGTTGTCGGCTGGGCACAATTAATTTTTATTACTCGATAAATCGTGTAAACAAGGAGTCCTTGCCGCATTACTCCTGTAACAACTTTTTGGTTGCGGGAACTGTTGTTTGCTGCTCTAAAGCATATTGACAAAAAAAGTACCCTGATTAGTTTTTCTGATAAAGTTGTCGTCTATCTTATTTCAGAAGGAGATATTCATATGGCAAAACTAAGCTCAGGAGACAAAGCACCACATTTCAAGCTTACCGATCAGAATGAAAAAGAAGTTAACCTTGAAGATTACAAGGGCAAGAAAGTTCTTGTCTATTTTTATCCCAAAGCGGACACCCCAGGCTGCACAAAACAAGCGTGCAGTGTGAGAGACGCCAGGTCGGAACTGGCAGCCCGAGGAGTTGATGTTATCGGAATCAGCCCGGATACACCTGGCAAACAGAAAAAATTTGACAACAAACACAATCTTGATTTTACCCTCCTATCTGACCAGGACAATGCGGTGGCTAAAGCTTTCGGAGCTTGGGGAGAGAAATCCATGTACGGCAAGAAATATGAAGGAATTATTCGCTCCTCGCTGTTGATCGACGAAGATGGAAAAGTCCTGGACACCTGGTACAAGGTTAGCCCCAAAGATACAGTACCCAAGGTGCTGAAGGCCCTGGAGGATGAATAAGATGAAAGACGGAAAGGCGGAGCAGCACAATCCTCAGACCGCCATCCCTTCCAGCACGTCTCTCCTCAGTGAAGACTCTTTTTCGCGACTGGACGAAACCGACGACAGTATATTCTATGCCACCGATCGTTTTGTTCAGCATCTCGATTCACTGGCCTTGGCCACCGTAGAAAGACTGATTGGAGAACTCATCATCGAAGATGCTCCCGTGATTCTGGACCTGATGGCGGGGGGGACTGGAAAAAGATTGACGCAGTCTTAGAATTCATCACACCGCAGGTGAGCGCTTAATGATTAATCCTAAGAGGGTTAGAGTAATCAAGAAGGGCCCGAGCGTCAGGGGCCCGGTGGTCTACTGGATGAGTCGGGATCAACGGGTCAATGACAACTGGGCTTTCCTTTTTGCCCAGGAGTTGGCACTAAAGCACAAGGTGCCGTTGGGAGTGGTTTTTTCACTGGTGCCAAGTTTTCTCAGTGCGACCCTGCGACAATACGGCTTTATGCTGAAAGGCTTACAAGAGGTGGAGCAGGCTCTTGCGGGGCTCAACATTCCTTTTTTTCTGCTCCTTGGCTCTCCAGAGCAGAAACTACCACCATTCCTGGAACAGCATGAGATCGGTGGATTGGTCACTGACTTTGATCCATTGCGCATCAAACGTACATGGAAAAAAGCGGTGGCAAAGCAAATCAGGATTCCTTTGTATGAGGTGGACGCGCGAAACGTTGTACCCTGCTGGGTGGCCTCAAGCAAGAGGGAATATGCTGCCCATACCTTGAGGCCGAAGATCCATCGTGCCCTGCCTGAGTTCTTGGAGGAAGTTCCATTGTTGCAGAAACATCCCTTTCCCTGGCCAGGGAAAGTGAGGGGTACAGACTGGGGCGATGCTGAAAAATCACTCAAAATTGACCGCTCCGTCCCTGAGGTTGACTGGCTTTCGCCCGGAGAGCAGGCAGCATCAGCAATGCTCGAGCATTTTCTGAAAAGGAAACTCTCAGCCTACGCTTCCAGGAGGAATGATCCCACCGAAGATGGCGTATCCCATCTGTCGCCGTACCTCCATTTCGGTCAGATCTCAGCGCAGCGAGTAGCGCTGGAAGTTCGCAAGAAGAAAGTGAACAAAGAGTCCAAGGATGATTTTTTGGAAGAGCTCATTGTCCGCCGTGAATTGTCGGATAATTTTTGCTTCTACAATTCAGACTATGATCAGTTTTCCGGGTTCCCAGAATGGGCTCAGAAAACCCTCAACGAACATCGGGGAGACAAAAGAGAATTTATCTATTCCCTGGAGCAGTTTGAGCATGGCAAAACCCACGATGACCTCTGGAATGCTGCCCAGCTGCAGATGGTGCTAACCGGCAAGATGCATGGTTACATGCGGATGTATTGGGCGAAAAAGATATTAGAATGGACTGGTTCTCCGGAAGATGCTTTGGAAATCGCCATCCATCTCAATGACAAATATGAGCTCGACGGCAGGGATACGAACGGGTATGTTGGCGTTGCCTGGAGCATTGGTGGAGTCCACGACCGGGCCTGGCAGGAGCGTCCTGTTTTTGGCAAGATCCGCTACATGAGCTATGCAGGCTGTAAGCGAAAATTTGACGTTAGCACCTTTATAGAGAAGAATCTACGTTGATGCCTATTTCATCTGACATGAGCAAACACAGTGAATGGCAGTATCGACTGTTCAAGGCCAAAATCTCTACGGTTAAAGACCCAGCCTAAAGACTTCATTTGTCAGACCATAACGAACCGTTTCGCTTGCTCTTGGCGGATGTGCTTTATTTTAGAAGGCAGGCCTGTTGGGAGACCAGTTTACCCGGACCCGCTTCAACCTCTTGCAAAGCAATACAGATTGACTGCTCAAGAGCCATGAGATCAATGGGAATGAGTTCGCGGATTCGGTTTTCCCTACAAATCACCTCGTTTTTCAAGCCTTCCACCAAGGGGTTGACAACACCTGAAGGAACAGGCGTCACCAAGTTAACCCAATAGGTTGAAAGCCGAGGTGTCAGCACTGGTACTGTGATAATCAATCGTTTCATACCACGCACCTTCGCGTAAATTTCCATCATCTTCCGATAGGTGACGATATCAGGCCCTCCCACATCCAAGGATAGTCCAGCAGTGGCAGGCTCCCTCAGACAACCGAGCAAATAATGTACCATGTCCCTAATATCGATAGGCTGGCAACGGGTTTCGATCCATCTGGGGCAGACCATAACTGGCAACCGTTCAACCAGATAGCGAAGCATTTCAAAGGGCGCTCCACCAGCGCCCATGATGTTGGGCGCCCGCAGTTCGGTTGTTTGGGCACGCCCCGAGGAAAGGATCTGTGCCACCTCCTGCCGACTGGCCAAATGTTTGGAAAGTTGATCGCCCGTCTCACCAAGACCGCCTAGGTAGATGACGCGACTCACTCCGGCCTTATCCGCAGCCCGGACAAAATGTTCAGCCGCAATTCGATCTCTTTCCGCAAAGACCTTGTTTTCTCCGATGGTGCGGCCCCCCATTGAATGGACCATATAGTAGGCCACCTCAATTCCGTCCAGGGTCTTGTCTAGAGTTTCCGGTTGCAACAAGTCGCCGGCAACAATTTCAACCTCTTCCTCAGGAAAGAGTTGTCTTCGAAGCTTTTCGGGCGAGCGCACCAGACAACGCACTTGGAAGCCGTGACCAGTGAGGGCATGGAGTAAACGACCACCTACAAATCCGGTTGCTCCTGTCAATAGTATTTTTCCCGTGAATTCAGCCATCGCTGCTAATCTC
This sequence comes from uncultured Desulfobacteraceae bacterium, assembly GCA_964346905.1. Taxonomy (GTDB): domain Bacteria; phylum Desulfobacterota; class Syntrophobacteria; order BM002; family BM002; genus BM002. The sequence goes on from CAYFXH010000002.1 coordinate 50,927, forward strand.
CTTCACTCAGCTGTTGTTAGTGCACAGGTATTGTGTTGTGGTCGCCAATCCTTATTAACCATATAGTTACGCTGATTTGGTTTCGCAAGAGAGCTATTCAAGAAAGGTCCCTTAACGAAAAGCTGAGCTTCACAGACAGACCGTCTTGAGAGATGGCTGCGAGAGTAGTGATACAGGTGAAATGACTAAATCTGCCGGCTGCCTGCTGGTTTATCCGGCCAGCGGGAAATGGCGTCGAAACCGAGGTCCCAGCGACTACCGGTCTGTTTGAGCTGGTGAAATCCGGCAGCGGCTATCATGGCTGCGTTATCGGTACACAGTTCCGGCTTGGGCAAATGCAAAGAAAGGCCTAGGTTCGCCGCCTCTTCCTGCAGCCGCTGGCGCAGACGGCTGTTGGCCGCCACCCCGCCAGCCACCACCACCTGACTCACCTCAAAGCGTTGTGCAGCAGCACATGTTTTTTGCACGAGAACATCAACCACCGCCTCCTGGAAGCTGGCAACGACATCGGCAACGTCCACCGGCAGCTGCTGTCCCGTAGGGACACTGACTTTGGCAATACTCTTTGCATCACCCTCGCTGGTGTCCACATACCTCCTGACAAAATTGACTACTGCGGTCTTGATTCCACTGAAACTGAAGTCCAGAGAGTCTTTTTCCAGATACGCCCGGGGAAAAGAAATGGCGCTGGGATTTCCACTCCGGGCCAGTTCATCGATGGCCACTCCACCGGGATAGCCAAGATCCAAAAATTTGGCCACCTTGTCGAAGGCCTCACCAGCAGCATCATCCCTGGTCCGGCCCACCAGAGTAATGTCACCGTAATCTCGGGCATAGTACAGGTTGGTATGTCCCCCGGAGACCACGAGGGCAATCACTGGAAAGGAGGGCTGCGACTCCTCCAAGAAGGCGGCCTGGATGTGGCCCTCCAGATGATTTACCGCAACCAGTGGCTTGCCTGCAGCATACGCCAGTCCCTTGGCCACGCCGATGCCAACCAGTAGGGAACCCACCAAGCCCGGTCCCCTGGTAACAGCGATGGCATCCACCTCTGACAGTTCCAGATCTGCTCGCTGTAGCGCCTCGGCTATCACCGGGATGATCATTTTCACGTGCTGCCTTGAGGCCAGCTCGGGTACCACCCCGCCATAGGGGCGATGAATTACAATTTGAGAGGAAACCACACTGGAAAGAATGCGGTGCCCATCCGCGACAACAGCCGCAGCAGTATCATCACATGAGCTCTCAATTCCCAGGACAATCACGGGTCTTACCCTTTGGTTAGCAGATCGCATAGCGATTGGTACTTTTCATTTGTCATTTCGCATTTCGCATTTTTCATTTTGATGTAATGATGTCATGACGCTCATCCCCACTGGGTAATGATAAATGGGCAATGATATTTGCGCAATGATAATTGCAAAGCTCCCTGCTGAGCTGAGCGCTATGGGTCGCGGCTCTCTCCCCGTAACGCTCTCTCGCTTACGAGCCCGGCGGGGCAAGTCGCTCCCATAAACGGGAAAAGAGAGGAAAGTCTTCGGAGTATGCGACCTCACAAAATTCCTTGACTCCATCACCTCGCTTTTCTATTATGTCAAAAGTGACATAACAGAACCCTTCACTGGCATCTCTGTAAATTTCTTCGGATAGGGTACGGTCCGCTTCAAGGAATGGCTTATGGCTCTGCTCACCGACGGCTACCGTCGCCCCATTGACTACCTCCGAGTCTCCATCACCGACCGCTGCAATCTTCACTGCCTTTATTGTATGCCCTTGGGAGGAGTGACCAAACTGGACCATGATGACATCCTTTCATACGAGGAATTCCTGCGCCTCATCCAAGTGGCTGTAGAAATGGGCATTTCCAAAGTGAGACTGACCGGGGGAGAACCATTGGTGCGTAAAGGAGTCACCGATTTTTGCCGTCGTCTAACGAACCTGCCTGGTCTCAAGAGTCTCAGCCTCACAACCAACGGCGTCCTGTTAGAGGAACGTGCTGAAGATCTTTACGATGCCGGCATTCGTCGCCTCAATATCAGCCTAGATACACTCCTGCGCCAGAAATTTCAGCGAATTACCCGCCGGGATGAGTTCGCCAGGGTCTGGCGTGGTATCCAGGTGGCTGAGGAAACCGGGTTTGAGCCTATAAAAATCAATGTGGTTGTGATGCGGCACATAAATGACGACGAGATCGCAGAACTGGCGCGCTTGACCCTGGATCGGCCCTACCACATCCGCTTCATAGAGTTCATGACAATCAACAACGATAATAGCTGGGTTCTCCAGCACTACGTCAGTGCCGATGAGATTCTGGCCAAACTTCGCTCGATGGCACCACTAGAGCAGGTTTCCTCCCGGCACACCAACGGTCCTGCGCGCCATTTCAGCTGGCCGGATGCCAAGGGCATAATCGGCATCATTAGCCCCATCAGTCACCACTTCTGTCCAACCTGCAATCGTATCCGGCTAACCGCCGACGGTAAGCTGCGCAACTGTCTTTTCTCCGATACAGAAGTGGACATAAAATCCCCCCTGCGTCAAGGTGCCACTGACGCTGACCTGGCTCAAATTCTCACAGCTTCAGTTCAACAAAAGCCCGAAAAACACGCCCTGCAGTCTGACCTCTTCCGCAAATGCCACAGCCGGCCCATGGTCGCCATAGGTGGCTAGCCTTCATTGACCGGTGATCTTCGGGATTCATGAGAGTAAAGAACCCGAGCCCAGCGAAGATCCCGCTATGCTGGGACGGATGCGGTCTTCGCTGTTGAATAACTCCGGCTACCCCCTTGACTGGAAACGGTTCTTGTTCCAGAATCGGCTTGTTTTTTGCAGTATCCAGCTGTAAACCTTTACGAAAGCTGACGATGGCAAATCCTATTTCTCTTGATCAGACACTGCTTCAGGCAATTTTACAGTCGATACCTCACGGCGTCTTGCTGTTTGAGCCGGACGGGCAAATACTATTCGCCAACGGTTTTGCCGAAAAGTTGCTCGGGTTCCAACCCGGAGGATGGCGCGATCATTCCATCTCTTGCCTGTTCTTGGAGGACGATTGCGAGATATTTCTGCCCAATATAATTAAAGTTACGAGAGAAGAGGGAGGATTTGAGGGTGAGGCGCTTCTGCGGAATCGACAGAACCAAGAGTTTTTCGCATACTTCACCAGTTTCCTCTACCGCGACGGTGAAACAGAGGTAATCATTGCCACCATTCAGGATATTGGCCTCCTGAAAACTCTCCAACGTGAGTCCATTGAGACGGACCGTTTGCGGTCCATGGCCAAGGTCGTGGATCAGATGGCGCACCATATCCGCAACCCAATCGCCGCAATAGGCGGCTTTGCCGCCCGTTTGCTCAGAAAAGGCCTTGATGACAAAGACAAGCAACTCTATCAAGAAATAATCTTTGAGGAAGCCAGCCGTTTGGACAACCTGCTCAGAAGCCTGGCCAGCTTTACAACGCTACCGCGTCCCGCCTTGGCACAAGAAAGTTTTGAACCCCTGTTGGAGCGGGCCCTAGATATGGTGCCGGAACCACTGCAGAAAGCAGCCTCAGAGTGGCGCACTCCCCCTCCTGAGGAACTCCGGTCTTTGCGCGCCTTCATGGATGTGGAGTTCCTGGCCCGTAGCCTGGCCAACGTAATAATCAATGCTCTGGAAGCCGGCGATCCAACCGTAGTTATCGACATCCAAGTAAGCGTCAGAGAGAACCGCATCCACTTTAGCGTGTGTGACAATGGCACTGGCATCAATCCAGCAGATTTGCCCCAGGTCTTCGATCCCCTCTTCACAACAAAGAATGAACATGTGGGCCTCGGTCTGACCATAAGTCAGCGCATTATTCACGACCACGCTGGAAACATCAACATCGAGAGCAAGGTCGGTCAGGGAACTACGGTTACCATGGACATACCGCAAGATAAGCGTCGTCAGATACGGGTCAGGAGGCTCTAGTACAGCAAGCAGCCAGCAGTAGGCAGCAGATAGTAGATGGTTTCGCAATTAGTCTGCAAGCTGCTTGCTGTAGGCTGCTTGCTGGTTCCCGTTTACCGTAAGATACTGCCGCAACCGCTTGAGCCTCACAGGTCCGATGCCTTTTACGGCTCGAAGATCTTCAAGCTTTGAAAATCCGCCCAAACGTTGCCTATGTGCCGCGATGCGCTCAGCCAATTGCTGACTGATACCAGGCACCTGGGCCAACTCTGCCGTTGACGTCTGGTTCACATCCAGCAATACTCCCAGCACCAGACGTCTGGACACCGCCATCCATTTCAGACGCAACCGACCAACGCCATTGCCGTCTGCCACAATGTGTAGACGTCTGCCGCTGTCAACACGCAGTCGTGTCCATCCGGGCTCCGGTATCAGCTGAGGCAGTAGTCCCCCAGCGCGAGCCACCGCCTCACTAACGGTAACGTCCGGATGAAAGGAATAGGTTCCTGGAACCTTAACCTTGCCGCTTAACTGGACAATTACGGACATGGGGATCAGCCGTGGAGATTCCACAGATTGCCGATAGTTTGAGAAGTGGCGCCACCCGTAGAAGGACAACAGAAAAAACGACACCACACTGACGGTGACCGCCTGAGAGCGAGAAAAAGGGTTCATTTGATCCTGGGAACTAGTTTCACTGGGCGGGATCAAAAGTAGGAGGTTGAGCTTCCCACATTACACCGTGCCCCTAAGATTATCTGTCTTATACGATTTCAGACCTGCCCTGTGGAATTCCGTCTATACCGGACCCCCTGGGGGGGAATTCCACGGGGTAACATTGCAGATTCAGCCTGGACAACTTTGTCCTCGCTGCGAGATGCTGAGCTATGAAAGCTAAGATCTGAAATCTCAAATCTAAAATCGCCAAACTCCAGCATGGTACCACGGCCGCTGGGCCTGGAGCTTCGCTATTTCTGACGCTTGTTTTCGTCTTTGAACATCTTGTAGTTGATGCTGTCCACCAGAGCAAGCCAGCTGGCCTCCAGAATGTTCTCCGAGACCCCCACCGTGCCCCAGACGCTGTCTCGGTCAACGGATTCGATAAGCACCCTGACCTTAGCAGCAGTTCCTTCTTGGCCCGGCAAGACCCTCACCTTATAATCGTTGAGCCTCATGTTGGCCAGTTCCGGATAGAACTTCTCCAGAGCCTTACGCAAGGCGTTGTCTAAGGCATGAACGGGTCCCACCCCTGCAGCGGCAGTGTGCTCCACCTTGCCGCCAACCTTCACCATGACGGTAGCCTCAGACTCGGAAGGCTGGCCTTCATCCGTCTTGGAAACCAGAACTCTGAAACCGACGAGCTCGAAGTACCGCTTCACCTTCCCCAGCGCCTTGTTCAGCAATAGCTCAAAAGAACCTTCTGCCGCCTCGTATTGGAAACCCTCGTGTTCGAGCTGTTTGAGTTCTTCCAGAACCTGCATGGCGACGGGATCCTTGCTGGAGATCTTGAGACCGTATTGGTCAGCCTTCTGCTTTATAGTACTGCGGCCGGAAAGATCTGACACCAGAATGCGCCGACGGTTGCCGACCAGCTCCGGATACAGGTGTTCATAGGTCTCCGGGTTGCGCTCCACTGCGGCCACGTGTACCCCGCCTTTGTGAGCAAAGGCACTGCGACCCACGTAGGGTTGGTACTTGTGTGGCCGGATATTAGCCAGTTCGAGAATGTACCGTGATGACTCGCGTAGGTGTCTGAGTTGTTCATCTGAGATGCAATCCAACTTCATTTTCAACTTGATTGCTGGGATAATGCTACAGAGATTGGCATTGCCACACCGCTCCCCCACTCCGTTCATGGTGCCCTGGACATGGTTGGCGCCCATCTCCACCGCTGCCAGAGAGTTGGCCACTGCCAATTCCGAATCGTTATGCGTGTGGATGCCAAGCTCCGCTTTGGGAAACTCCTTTTTTACCCGCTGAATAATCTTCCGCAGATCAGAGGTAAGGGTTCCCCCGTTGGTGTCACAGAGAACGAGGCAGTCGGCCCCACCTTCTACTCCCGCTTTGAGGGTGGCAAGGGCGTATTCGGGATCCGCCTTAAAGCCATCAAAAAAGTGCTCTGCATCATAGAAGAGTTTCAATGCCTTTGGGCGCAGGTAGGCTAGAGAATCACGGATGATCTCCAGATTCCTTTTGAGTGTGGTGCGCAAGGCATCACGCACGTGCACGGTCCAGCTTTTGCCAAAGATGGTAATCACCTCGGTTTTTGCCTTGACAAGTGCTCCCAGGTTGCGGTCCTTCTCAGCCGAGGAACGGGGATTGTGAGTACTGCCAAAGGCTGCCACCTTGGAGTGCTTCAGCTCGTAGTTTTTGATTTCCTTGAAATAGGCAACATCCTTCGGATTTGATCCCGGCCAGCCGCCCTCAATGTAGTGTATGCCCAGCTCATCTAGTTTTTTGGAGCAGCGAATTTTGTCTTCCAGGGAAAGGTTGAAGTCCTCGGCTTGAGTCCCATCTCTTAGTGTGGTGTCATAGATTTCAATAGTACGCATTTTCTCTTTCCTATTTTTCAGTTCGCATTGTCTGCTGATAAGTTATACCCTAACGATCTTTTGAAATTCGTATATCCTCATGCGGCAAATGTAGGAATTTTGTGATTAAATAGCAAGAAATTTCCACAATATGCCAGAATTCCTTAATTCCTCAGTTTCCTTGCTTCGCTCTAGAAGAGCTCTTAAGTCGCCTAGAAACATGACTTCAGCAACCCGGATGCAGCTCACTCCGGGATCTCGTGCTGCAGTGGCTCGTCCAGCTCAAAGGCATCGTGGAGAACCTGCACCGCTTTGGCCGTGTGACGATCGTCGATTACACAGGAGACCTTTATTTCCGAGGTACTAATCATGTGAATATTAATATCCGCGTTGCCCAGCGCCTGGAACATCCTGGCGGCAACTCCGGCATGGTGGCGCATGCCCACGCCGATGATGGAAACCTTGGCGATGTTCTCATCGCTGGAGATCTCCAAATCTTTCCACTCTGCTTTCATCCCTTCCAGGACACGAATAGCTGCCTGGCGATCCGGACGCGGCACAGTGAAGCTCAGGTTTGCCAACTCAGTGTCGTCACTGCTCCCCTGGATAATCATATCCACCACGACGTCTTCCTTGGCAATCTCGGTAAATATCCGAGCTGCCACACCCGGTACATCCGGCAATCCTGCTAGGGTTATACGGGCGTCACTCTTACTGTAGGCGACACCAGAGACCAGCACTTCTTCCATGTATTTTTCCTCCCTGACCACCATGGTGCCGGGCTCTTTCACAAAGGAAGAGCGCACGTGCACAGGCACATTGTACTTTTTGGCAAATTCCACCGAGCGGATGTGGAGCACCTTGGCCCCCATGCTGGCCATTTCCAACATTTCATCATAAGAAATGCGCTGGAGCTTCCTCGCCTTCTGGTAGATGTTGGGATCAGTGGTGTAGACCCCAGCTACATCAGTGTAAATCTCACAGACGTCAGCAGCCAGGGCTGCAGCCACTGCAACAGCCGTGGTGTCTGAACCTCCACGTCCAAGAGTGGTGATGTTCCCCCGTTCATCCAGACCCTGGAATCCGGCGATCACTGGAATACAACCCCTATAGAGATTATGCCAGATCGGTTCAGTGCGGATCTCACTTATGCGCGCCCGCCCATAGGAGCGGTCTGTGTAGATTCGCGCCTGATGCCCTAACAGAGACTGAGCCTCATGTCCCATGTGCTTTACGGCAATACTGAACAGCGATATTGTAACCTGCTCACCCGTGGCAAGCAGCACGTCCTGCTCCCGTGGATCCGGCTCCTCAGCCACCTCAAAGGCCAACTGCATAAGCCTGTCAGTCTCTCCGGCCATAGCGGAGAGCACCACCACCACGTCATGGCCTTCATTGCGAGTTTCGATGACACGTTCAGCCACCGCCTTAATTCTCTCGGAGTTCGCCACCGAGGTCCCGCCGTATTTCTGAACAATGAGCGCCAAGTCCACCCCAATTCTAGAAGCCCTGGTACCAGTGCTTCCGACTGCCTTTTAGCTACAGAATCGCAAGAGTACGAGTCTGAGAAAGAAAACACCAAAGAGGCTCTGTGGGCAAATACGCAGCGAATTGTATAAGTTTACATTATAAATTGTTTAGATTGAACGATAGATATAAAAGTGTCAACGGAAAAAAGCAAGGAAGGACTCAAAAAAGGTATATAGCTCTGTGCTGTCGAGTTCACACCTGCGGAGCTTAAACCGTAATTCGAATGTGTTTACTGCGTGGGGATGCGGATTTCGGATTTCTCCTTCGCCCCTTCATGAAGGGCGGCGAGCGTGGCAAGTCGTTCCTCCAATCGCGCTCCGAAAGCAGAGAAGGTAAGACTGCGACTGGTTTCGTTTCTAAACTCCAGGTGCACTTCCAGCCGTTGTTCTGGCAAATCCTCACCCAGTCGTTCGGCCCACTCAATTGCAACAGCACCCCGGCCGTAGAGGATCTCCTCCAGACCGAGTTCCGAGAATTCCGCAGCGCTGTTAAGCCGGTAGAAATCAAGGTGATAAAAGGGGATCCTTCCCGGATACTCGTTTATAATGGTAAAGGTTGGACTGGTTATGTAAAAGGTCTCGGGAACCTGGAGCCCTTCAGCCAGTCCCTGCGAGAAAAGGGTCTTGCCACTGCCCAATTCCCCCACCAAGGCAATCACATCCCCTGGCTGGAGCAAGCGTCCGAGTTGCTCGGCCAGTTGGAAGGTCTCTTCAGGGCTTGCGGCCAGTGTTTCCCACGTGCGTAAAGGTTTTTCACTTCTCATTTCACATTGCGCCTGTATTGGCACTGGCTTCGCTCCGCCTCTTAACCCCTTTGTTCTGACAGCATTTTAAGAACACTTGGTATTTCCGGCAGCAGGTCAGTAGCCAGCAAGCCGTGGTCACCCCACCGCATCGCCAACCGATCCGCTGCCTTGCCGTGGCAGTAGACCCCCAAACAGGAAGCATCAAATGGTGATAGCCCCTGAGCTAGAAAGCCAGCTATCAAACCGGTGAGCACGTCGCCAGTGCCGCCACTTGCCAAACCGGGATTGCCGCTACTATTTATGGCCAGCCGTCCTTTTGGACTACTGATGAGGCTCCGGGCTCCTTTGAGCACGAGGGTTACACCATATTCCTTACTGAAGGACTTCGTAAGTGCGAGCCTCTCATTTTGAACCTCGGCAGTACTACGCTTCAACAAACGCCCCATCTCTCCTGGATGGGGCGTCAGGATCACCGGTGCCCGTGCTCTGGTTAGTACGTCCAGATTGTCCACCAGTCCGGTAACCCCATCGGCATCGAGCACAACTGGGCAAGAGCTGCTCTCCACCAGTTGCTGCACCACTTGGACAGTCTCTTCATGGAGGGAGATCCCTGGGCCGAGAGCCAGGGCTTGTTTGCCCTCAAGCAGTGTCTGTAGCCTCGGCAAAGCCGCTATAGCCACAGTCTGATCAGCGGTTTCAGGTAACGGTTCGGTCATGACCTCGGTAAGTTTCACCTCCATAAGCCCATGGAGAGAGCTCGGTACCGCAAGGGTTACCAAACCAGCACCAGCCCGCGCCGCACCAAGGCCTACCATGGCGCCAGCACCGGTCTTTCCCACCGAGCCTCCCACCACCAGTACATGTCCGAACGAACCTTTGTGACTCGCAATGGACCTGGGGCGGACCAAGGGAGCAAGATCGCCTGCTTCCAGCCAGATATGGGGCGGATCTGCGGTCTCGGTAACGCTTCTGGGCAGACCAATGTCAACCACTTCCAGATGCCCCACAAAAGAGCAGCCCGGTGTCACCAGTTGACCTACTTTGGGCAATCCGAAGGTAGCGGTAACGTCAGCCTGAATACAGGTGTTCAACGGGAGACCGCTGCTGGCGTTCAGCCCTGAGGGCAAATCCACCGCCAGAACCTGCTGCCCCATCTCGTTTACCAGCTGTATGACCTTTCGGAAAAAGCCCCGTACAGGCGCATTGAGTCCGGTCCCCAGAATTCCATCCACAACTATGTCAACGTCTGCCAATTTCTTCCGCAGCGTGGCGATACCTTCGCTTTCAGTGGTTTCCTCCAGGGGAACACCGAGTTTCTGAATAATCAGCAGATTGATCTTGGCGTCACCTCGGTAGCTCTCCTTTTTTTTCAGGCAGTAGACAACGACATCCACCCGCCGTTGCCAGAGATGGCGGGCGATTACAAAGCCATCGCCACCGTTGTTGCCCCCACCAGCCAGCACTGCCACCCGTTTCCCACCGAGTTCGGGGAAATAGCGCCACATGACCTCGGCGGCACCACGACCGGCATTCTCCATGAGGATTACACCGGGGATACCCACGTCTTTGATGGCGGTTCGATCCATCTCGGCCATTTCTTCGGCTGTTACCGCACGCATTGTTGCTATCCTTCAAGCACCACTACCGCGAGGGCGGATTGGCGCTCATCCGAGAGGCTCAACCAGGTCCTCCTGGCTTCCATTGACTCTAACAGTTGCTGGGCCTGGTTGTGCAATAGCAAACTTGGTTTACCAAACTCATCATTGATAACTTCAATGTCACGCCAGCGCAGACCCTGGCGCATGCCCAATCCCAGGGCCTTGGCAAAGGCTTCTTTGGCTGCGAAACGCAATGCCAGGCATTGTGCTGGTCGCGCTCGTTGCTGGCAGCTTTCGATTTCTGCTGGCGTGTAGATCCGCTCTAGGAAACGGTGGCCCCAGCGCTCCACCGCCTGCTCAATGCGGTCAACCGTAACTATATCAACGCCGATGCCTCTAATCATAGTCCAGTCCGACGCCAGGCTGCTCCCCAGCTTATCAGCTCCACCATCTCCCGCACAGCTCTTTCAAAACCAACCAGCACAGCCCGGGCAACGATTGCGTGGCCGATACTGAACTCTTCTATTTCGGCAACGTCCGCTAGCCAGCCAATGTTACCGTAGTCCAGACCGTGACCAGCATTTACTCCCAGGCCGACCTTATGGGCCAGCTTCACTGCATTTTGGATTCGGTCGAATTCTTCCTGCCTTTGGCTGATTGTCCGGGCCTCACAGAAAGTACCTGTGTGGACCTCAATGTAGTCAGCCTCCACCCACTGGGCCGCCTTCACCTGATCCAGATCCGGGTTGATGAAAAGACTCACCGTTATATTCGCATCCTTGAATAGCCTTATGTACTTTTTCAGGTTTTCTCTGTTGAGTTGTACTTCTAATCCGCCTTCAGTGGTGAGTTCTTCCCGTCGTTCCGGCACCAGTGTAACCATGTCTGGCGTGACGCTGAGAGCAATCTTGAGCATCTCCTGGGTTGCGGCCATTTCTAGATTCAATTTGGTCTTCACCGTCTGCCGCAGCAGGTGCAGATCCCGGTCCTGGATGTGCCGCCGATCTTCGCGCAGATGCACGACAATGCCCTGGGCACCAGCAAGTTCAGCCAAGACCGCGGCGGTAACCGGATCCGGTTCCGCTGCCCGGCGCGCTTGCCGAACCGTAGCCACATGGTCCACATTGACTGCCAGTTTTGCCACCTCTATCACCTCCGCTACGTGTGTCCGTTATTGGTCGTAAGTAAGCAGGGGTATTCGCCCTGAGTGTTCTTGATCTCGAGTACAATTCTCATGAAACCGGCTGGTTTTACTGGCCTGCTTCACCTGACGCACATGTGCGTTCCCTGATTGTTCCTTTTCGCCTGCCAGGTGACCAAACTGTCTGAGCCGCAGTAATCGAACCGGACCGAGTAGGAGCAATTAGTACGACAATATCATATGAAGAGAGTGAAGCGATTTAAAACCTGGCTTAGGTTGTCTTATAGCGGATAAGATTTTGACTGGTTGCAGCGGACGACTGACTCGTGACAACGGACGATTTCAATCAAGTATCGCCAGCAGTTCTGCGCTTCGCTGTTCCATCTCCCGGTCTGCGTCCTCGCCTTGTTCGTGATCGAAGCCAACCAGGTGCAGGATCCCATGAACCAGAAGGCGGGAAATCATGGTGTCGAGGGAAATACCCGCCTCTTCGGCCTCCCGCTGGGCAGTGGGAAGGGAAATTATCACATCGCCGAGGAGTTCCGGGGAAATCTCGCCAAACTCCCCTTCACGCATGGCAAAGGCCAGAACATTGGTGGGTTCCTGGCGTCTTCTATATTGCCAGTTAAGCGAACTCATCTGCTCGTCGTCCACCAGCACCACGCTGAGTTCGCCTTCAGAACATGCCAAGGCGTTTAAGATCTTCCTCGCCTTCTTTTTGATCGTCTCCGGGTCCGTTACGATCTTGCTTTGCTGGTCGGTGATCTGGATCACCATTGGCTTTCGCCCTTCCTTCCGCGCCTTTGGCGGCAGGCTCTGGGTATTCAATCCGCTGGTGCGTTATTCCCATGATGATCTGAATAAAACTTTTGGCGATCTGATGCAGATCCTTGAGAGTCAGCTCACATTCGTCCAGCTGGCCGTCCGAGAAGATCTTGTTGACAATTTTCTGGACCACTCCTTGAACTCGAGCCGCCGTCGGGTCTGTGAGGGTGCGGGAGGCCGCCTCCACGGCATCTGCCAATAGTACCAGACCGGCCTCCTTGGTTTGCGGTTTTGGGCCCGGGTAACGATAGTCCTCAACCATCACCGGCGACGGGTCACCACCCTTGCCGTTTTTCAACTTTTCCTGGAGATCAACTGCCTTTTGATAAAAAAAGGTTATGAGGCTGGTGCCATGGTGCTGCTGAATGATGTCCCGGATATCCTGGCCCAGACGATACCTCTTGGCCAGATCCACACCATCCTTTACATGAGAGATAAGAATCAGGCTGCTCATGGACGGGGCCAATCGTTCGTGCTTGTTTTCGCCACCAGCCTGGTTTTCGACAAAATACTGGGGTTTCTTAATCTTGCCGACGTCGTGGTAGTAGGCTGCTACCCTGGCGAGCAGTGAATTGGCGCCGATGGATTTTGCTGCAGCCTCCACCATGTTACCCACAACGATACTGTGGTGATAAGTACCGGGGACCTGCACCATAAGTTCTCGGAGCAAGGGCTGGTCCATGCTCGCCAGTTCCAGCAATTTCACATCGGTGGTGTAGCCGAATCCCATTTCGGCCAAGGGACTGAAGCCAGTGGTGACAACGCCACTGAGCAGTCCTCCGGCGATTCCAAAAAGCAGGGCCACGCCGGTGTGCGTAGCCAGCACCCGTTGATAGGCGATAGTCATGAAGAGAATCACCGCCGCGTTGGTCAGGCCAACGGTCAGTCCCGCCCGCAGAGGAGTGCTGCGGTCCCGGCAGATAACCACTCCCTGAATACCCACCAGTGAGCCGATCAGGTAGTAGAACAGCAGGTTGATCTGGCGGTCCAAGACCACTGCGGCCAGCAGGGCTAGGAAGAAGGCAAAAAGAATGGCAATTGTCGGCCCGAAAAAGATGGTCACCAGCATTGCACCGGCAGCCATGGGGAGCACATAGAAAATCGCGGCATTACTGATGAACGGAAAGGCGCTGTTGATCGCCTCAGCCACCCCCACGGAAAGCTTTGCCACCACTAAGAAAATGGTAAGAACCGTGGCAAGAAACAGCAGATCTCTGGTCTTGGTGGAAAACTGACGGATGTATTTGCCGGCCACCTGCACTATGAGCCAGATGAGCACCCCACCCAGCAGGGCGGTACCCAGCATGGTGAAGATAACTCCTCGCTCGAACTTCCCCTGGGCCTGCATTTGCAGCTTGAGCACCTGCTCTTTCCCGAGCCTCTGGCCCTCCCGAACGATCATTTCTCCCTTTTTGACCTGAAAAAAGACCGGCTTTACCACTTCCACCGCCTTTTCCCGGCGCAGTTCAGTCTCCTTGCGGTTAAACGTTATATTCGGCGGCAGCAGCGCCTGGGCCAAACGTACCATGACAGCGCGCACCCTGCGATTTTCCTCCTCCAGTATGGCGCTGGCCCGTAAGCGCATCTGTCGTTTGGCATCCTCGAGGCTGAGAAAGCTGAGAAGATCCATAACATGGGATTCCTTCCCTGTCTGGACACTTCTCAGCATTATCCCCTTCTGCGTCTCGCTGAGAAGCAAGGATTTATTACCAACGACACCGCCGGCAAGTACACTGTCTGCCAACTCCGCCACCGCATCCTCAAAGCGCGGATCAAACTTTTCCTTGAGAAAGATGGCATAGTCAGCATCGGAGATGGTAATGCCAAGCTTTGTCTCGAAATCCGTTTTTTGCTCTAGGGCCAGCTCTCTGGCGGATTTATGGATACCCCGCAGGTTTTCAGCTACCGCCCCCTCTTTTGCCACAGTGCCCTCTACTGGCTGTTGATAGAGAGAGCGCATGGGGGCGAACGCAGTGTTCAACCGCTGGCCAAGATTTTGGACCGTCTCCTCATCCAGGTCATAGACAGTAAGGGAGTTGCGTGCCGCCTCCTCGCGCTTCTTTTCGGTGGCTCCCTCATCGGTTACCATGAAGTCGTGGGCGGCTTTGATATCGTGATCAGCCACATCTCCAACCTGGTAATGCACGGGAAGCACGATGTAATGAGGTGTGACGAGAATACCCAGTATCAAGCTCAAACCGACAAGAAGAAGCACCCGTTGCCATATGGGCGACCGGGCTGCGCCATCTGGTTGAACGCTGTCACGGCGCTCTCGGGGCGACGAGCGTCTCACCGTGTCGGTGCTCTGTTGCCACTTTTTCTTCAATAGCTCCATAGCCTACCTCGCCCCAGCCGGTACAGAGAGATCATCGATCAACTCGCTCGGACGTGCGCTGGGCTCCCTTTGGCCGGGCCAAAGGGAGGGGCCATACATTCGTTGCGTTGTTAGAGTCTACAGTACTGTTACCGCTTAAGCAAATTACGCGCCATTTGCAGTTTAACCTGGATTAAATAGTACATTGCCTGGAGATCTCAATAGTTAGGGTCTTGGCTTTCTTTCAGCCCGTTCATAGGCCTTGATGATATCCTGAACCAGCCGATGGCGAATGACATCTTTATCAGTAAAGTGGATGAATTTCAATCGTTCGATTCCCGCCAATATCTCCATGGTCTCAATGAGCCCTGAGCGGATACCGTTGGGTAGGTCGATCTGGGTTATATCGCCAGTGATCACCGCCTTGGAACTGATACCCAGTCGGGTAAGAAACATTTTCATCTGTTCTGAAGTGGTGTTTTGGGCCTCATCAAGAATAACGAAACAGTCGTTGAGGGTGCGGCCCCTCATAAAAGCTAGAGGGGCGACCTCAATGACTCCTCGCTGCAGCCACGTGGAAGTTTGCTCAAAATCAATCATGTCATGGAGAGCATCGTAGAGTGGGCGCAGATATGGGTTCACCTTTTCCGCCAGATCTCCAGGGAGAAATCCCAGCTTCTCACCGGCTTCTACAGCCGGCCGTACCAGGATAATACGGTTGATTTCCCCGGCGTTGAGGGCGGATACCGCAGTTGCCATAGCCAGGTAGGTCTTCCCTGTTCCTGCTGGACCTATGCCAAAGACAATATCGTACCTGCGAATGGCGTCAATGTATTCCTTCTGTGCCAACGACTTAGGGGTTATAACTCGTTTCTTGGAAGTGACATAGACGGCGTCCAGAAAAATTTCCCGGAGACGAGCCCTGAAGTTATCACTGAGGATTTGCACTGCATAGGTGACATCGCTAGGGTAAAGGGGATAGCCTTCGCTGAGCAGGCCATACAGTTCCTCGAGAACACGCTGCGCCAGCTTTACTCCAGCCTCCTCCCCAATCAGGGTAATCTGGTCGCCACGCAGGTTGAGCTTCACCTGGAGGGCTTTTTCGATGAGCCTGAGGTTGGCATTACGTTCGCCGCACAGGTTTAGCAGCAGAGCATTGTCATCGAAACGGAGCGTAACCTCACCCGGATCAAGTGAACTAGGATCTACAGACATGGAAAGCTCTCTATTCCCTTTCTCCCATGACCTGAATGATCAACCGGCGGCGGCGGGCCCGGTTGTCGAAATTGATAAGCACCACTTGTTGCCAGGTGCCCAGGCTCAAACGCCCATCAACGACCGGAATATGCAGAGAAGGTCCCAACAAAGCGGCCCGCACGTGGGAATGGCCGTTGCCGTCACCCCAGCGCTGATCGTGGGCATATGGGATGTCGCGAGGCGCTAGTCGCTCCACGGCATCAGCAAGATCCTGAATCACGCCACTTTCATATTCGATGGTGGTAAGCGCTCCCGTTGATCCTGGCACAAAAAGGATCATGGCCCCCCTTTGAACGTCGCTTTCAGCCAGGTGTTGGGTTACCAGCCCGGTAATGTCCACTATATCAGTGCCGGTCTTGGTGTTAATTTCCGCAGTCTTGGTTATTACAGTCATGATTGTTCTCACTGAACCATAAGGTGAATGCAAAGAATTCAGGAGCCAGGAGCTCGGGTAACATCTGTTTTGTGTTCAACATTCCTCCCTGAACCTTGTTCTGGAACTGTTTTGGGTTCTGCTACCAGGTGAAATGATTTATCTATGTCATTGTGGATTTCTTTACCTTACGCGGTTTTGTCTCTGCAGCTTGGATTTCTAACACAATCCACTCAACCCTGCAAGCGCGAAGAGGGTGCCTCCCTCTGAAGATCCTCAGTTTTTTCAATAACAAAAACTATTTACCCTTGACGGCCACACCTTAATCTGATACCTCCTTCGCCAATCGAAATGTCAGTTGTCCCTGGTCGGTGGTCCGTAGTATAACAGCTGGAGAAAACCTATGGGTGGCCGCGTCATTGCTGATATGGAAACGCTACACCAATGATTGCAGCCGACGACAGGCCACTGAAACCGCAAAGGGATCAACCGAGACTGAAGAGGGCAGAAGAGGTTCGGCAATGAATATCCTCGATTTCATACTTCTGTTCATCATGGCAGTAGCCCTGATCCGCGGTATCATGCGGGGTATGATTCGTCAGGTCGCGTCTCTCGTGGGACTTCTCGTCGGCTTTGTGGTGGCTGGCCATCTGTATGCTCAGCTGCTGCCCCTGCTTCAGCGCCACGTTCCATCCCTTCCGTATCCCGAGGTAGTCAGCTACGTTGCCATTTATGTCGCCACCTGGCTGGCCGTCATCCTCTTGGGGTTCCTCTTTGTCCGGCTCAGTCGGGCTATGCTCATGGCTTGGGCAGACCGGTTCCTCGGTGGCGGGCTCGGCCTTTTGAAGGGGTTGGTGGCAGCCGTGGTACTGGTTGCGGTGTTGACCTTATTTCTTCCCAGCAAGTCTCGCATTCTCACAAACTCCCTTCTGTCCGTACATATTCAGAAGGTTGGGTATTATCTCGTGCAACTAACCCCCAAGGACTTGCGTGATCGCTACAAGAAAAAACATCAGATGCTTGTCCGTCAGCTGGAACAGGAACAGATAACCCGTTCGATAAAAAAGATAAAGAAAAAAATCAGTCGCTGAACACCGATTACTGCTTTGAGGAGATAATGGCTGAGACTGGCCGAGAATTCGAGAGGTTACTGAATCTCATGGCCCGGCTCCGGGCTGAAGATGGCTGCCCGTGGGATCGTGAGCAAACGCCTGCTACCATCAAGCGCTACCTCCTCGAGGAAGTCTATGAAGTGATGGATGCGGTGGACTACCATACGGCAGATCAGGTGGCTGATGAGCTCGGCGATCTGATCTTCATGGCGATTTTCCTGGCCCATCTCTATGGTGAACAGGACCAGTTTCAGATGAACCAGGTATTGCGTAGGGTGGCCGAAAAGATGGTGCGGCGGCATCCCCACGTTTTTGGAAATCGCACGGTAGACTCTGCTCGGGAGGTCAAGCTGAATTGGGAGGAGATTAAACGGTTGGAAAAGCCCCAAAAACCGCTTGGTGCGCTCCTTAGCGACATACCACGTGCACTTCCCGCTCTTATGCGGTCTTACCGGACCCTCTCACGTTTGGGCCGGTCTCTTCATCGGCCCCTCCGCCAGGATATCCTCCGTTCCGAAATGCGCCACTCTTTCTCGACGCTCCTTCAGCAAGACGTCACGAATAATCAGGCTCCTGTTGCGGCTGTGTTGGGCAAACTGCTCTTACTGTTGGTGGCCTACACCCTCCCTGCTGACACTCGAGCAGAGGAGGCGCTGGAAAAAGCCTTGGACAGCTTCTGCCAGCAGATTAAACGTGTGGAATCCGGTCTCATGGAAAAGGGAAAAGACTGGCAGGATCTCTCAGAGGATGAAGAACGTTCTTTGTGGGAGGTTTTATAAAGGGATCGTTAAACAATTAGATCCATCCACGCGAGCTTAATGGTGGTTTTACGGACTGACAAGTGAGACTTCGCTGGTGTTAAGGTAAGAGAACGATGAGAGTCATTGAGCCGCCTCTTCATCTTTTCCTTTAGCCCCAATCGGCTTCACGGTTGGAGCTTTTATTTAGATTGTGATTTCTGCTCACGTTCATGCAGTCTGAAATCAGGCACATTTCTTGCCACAGATATCTGCTGAACCGCTCAGACCCTCCCAAAAAAGTAATATAATTCCAATTGTTTGCATAAGTATATCATTTGTTGGACTTTTATTACTTAACCCTGCTTTGTATTCGTTTTCGATTTTTGCGATTTCTCTTTGGCTGCATTGTAGCAAGGGGATGAACAAATGAAGACGTTTCATTTGTAGGTATGGACTCTGGTAATGATCAGCTCCGTCCTCCTTGTGCCGAAAATCTGATCATCACCACCTTTACAGGTTTTCACAAAACACCATCACTCAGTCTGTAGTATCCCCATCGAGAGCGGAAAGTGCTGCTGACTATTACGATTATGTCACTTCAGGTGGATCATGGGGTAGCCCTGACGGTGGCACGGAAAAAAGGACTGGTTTCTTCTGGCTTTATAAGGACAAAGGAACTGGCGACATCATCCAAGGAATTATTTTCAGAGGTGGCTCAGATGGCACCGCAGATATGACGACTCATGGTGTCCCTGATGGCTTTGCCTTTCCTCCTATATATTCTACTTGCCTCACATGAGTAATAAGAGGATGGATTGATGATACCTTCGCCTACGCCAAAAGATTTAACCGTAATGATTTTCCTCGCAATTGCCTGGTGGTTATTATTAGTGGCGATGTTCCTATGAGGAGGAGTCACCTGCTCCGCTTTCTTGATTTTTGGTGTAGTGCTACTTGTGGCAAGGTTCCGGCTTGAGTGCGGTTTCCCCTCGGTGGGGATCCACACTCAGCTCGTGCCCCTGTCTCGGTGGGGTGTGCGCTCCTCGCTGGGATTATTTTTTAGCCCCAATCGGCTTCACGGTTGGGGTTTTTCTTGCTACTTTTCTTCCCTGGATATACGGTTATAATTGGATCACAAAAATATGACCTGCGTGCGGCAGTCTATTGCTTATATCGAATTCCACAGACTGAGATTTCCCCATGACTACCCCACAAGAAAGACGGAAACATCCACGAATAAACGTCAGATGGTTTGTTACTATAGAGAATTCTGGTGTGTCAAGAATCGGGGAGACGAAAGACATAAGTCATAGTGGAGCTTTCATATATTGTGATAGACCCCTAAAACCAAACCAGGTTTTCAACATGATGATTTCTGCTCCTGAGATGAAAACCTCCTTGACTGCTGAGGCAATAGTGGTTTGGTCGGCTCCCTCTGGAATGGGTGTAAAGTTCAGTTCAGTGTGGCAAATGTCATAGCCACAGTTCTAATTTTTCACCACTCAAACCGATGCCGCCACCAGCTCCCATTTGGCCTTTCGCTTGACTGGTGGGTGGGGGCTTTCCTTTTTCACCTTTCGACGACACCCATCTAGAGAAGCAAAACAACGTTTTTCCATCTTGACAATACTCATCTCACTTGTGGTAAAGTGCACCTGCTGCGCTGTTCTATTCGTTAGCCTACATCAGTGTCCTACCGCTACCCCCATTTGTCTTTTCCATCTGAACAATCTGAAACCCTTCCATGCAAGCACATCAGATTAGCTTTCGAGTGAAAGGCGACTGCCCAAAGGTCTCGACAGAAAGGGGGGATTCATGGCCATTGAAAAACGTCAATACCCCAGAGTTGAAATCTCCTGGTCAGCAACTATTGTAACTCCTGATGGACTTGTGAGTTGTAGAACCGAAAATTTAAGCCCTGTCGGTACGCTCATCCGCTGCGCTGAATTGCCGGAGCTCCTCTATGACTTTCGTCTGGTTTTTAAACCTGGCAAACGTCGACTCATTC
>CAYFXH010000002.1:71042-102230 GCA_964346905.1 uncultured Desulfobacteraceae bacterium
ATGGTCCAAGACTCTTAACAGTGACAACAGTACGTCTCATACAATGGGTGTCCGTTTCACATTTATCCCCGACCACGACTACCAGTTGATTAGCAAAGCAATTTCGAGCCACCGCTGAGCCATCAAGAGCCGAAGGAGTAACCCTTCTGAGCTTGACGAAATCAAAAGAGTCAAACGCTACAGCGTCAAATGGTCCAAGTTGCAAAGCCGATTGTATGGGAATCCTGATTGACCCTATTCGTTAACTGGTAAAACGTTAATTCTGATTGTCCTACGTTTTTGCTGGTGGATTACCTCATTTGCATTGTGGGCGGGCCAGGCCAGTAGCTCTCAAAACAGCTATCTCTGGGGCGTAATTCCTAATATTTCATACTGATCGCTTGCTCCGGCAATCGACTCTCCTGGCAAGGTCTATGGTGCTTTCCAAATTACCCTTCCATCTTGAGCTAACAAGGTAGCACTCGCTCCAGTCTCATCCAAACCGATCCCAAGACGACGTTTCAGTTCTTTGTCGTACACCTTCAAACCAATGCCATCCTTACTGGTGGTGATTGTAGTCACTCCCAGTCGACCAGTCACACTGAGACTGCTGCCGTCATTATGGTTAAGAAGGACGATACTTCCAGTATCACTCTCCATCTTCAATCGAGCGGTCCCGTCCTGTTCTGTGGTCCAGATGCCGCGGATTCTGCCTTTTTGGTCTTTGAGCATGAAGTTTTCAGCTATGAATAACTTGTCTATCATCGCAAACGCAGGTTGACCGATAAGGAGCTGACTAGAGACTACTCCGCCCAGCAAGCCAGCGACCAGGGCGAGGATGACCATTACGCTACATTGTTTCTTGCTCATCTCTTTCTCCCTTTCTGATGCCACTCAACCTATTCTCACACATCCTTTTTCACCAATTCCTTGAGAGGGCTACCTTTCACCGCAGCTTGAATCTTCACCTGGCGGTGAAGGTTCTGTAGACAATCCGGCAGGAAAAAATATCTCGTCAAGCAGTAATGCCGGCTGCCCTTACTGTCTCTTGAAAGTACGGTCTTGGACTATCCTCAACTTCACGTGTAGATTTGAGTCCCCTTGACGTGGGGAGTTTCGTGATTATCTACTAACTACGTAGGAATTTCCAATAATGGAAAGCGGACAACCTCCTTGTCTAACTCCTACTTTTTATAAAAACCCCCATTGGTTACTGGCCCTAGCCGATGGGGGTTTTTCCTGCTAAACTCCCCAGGGGTTCAGGCTTAACCATCGTTCGGCCTCTCCACCCGCAAACTCCAACTTGGTCCACTTTTCGCAAATGACCCTGTCAAAACACCGTGTGTGGAAAAGAGCTCAAGTCAGCTCTTGCTTTTTCCCTATTCTGCGTAAGCTGCCGGTATGAGCAGACCATTGAGAATAAAGGGCATGGTACCATGTGATGAACCGTGGCAGGCGAGGTGAAGCTATCAGCTCGCAGCACAAAGAAATAGGAGTATTTGTTGTGGATGAAACAGGTAAACGGTTGCGGTGCCACCGACTACCATCTTGTCAGAATTTAGACACCTGAGGGTAACGTAGTTCATATATGGCTCTGCTGACGGCTGATAGCTAGATAAAAAACCCTTGGCCGCGCACCCCTCATCGGACTCAACTCTCCAAAGGACCGCCGGCGTCGGCGTTCTGATTAGAGGTAACCGCGACACAAACTGCAATACTTACCGCTGCTTCCTCCCGGACCTGACGGGGTTCGTATCCGTTTGTTGCGCAGTGTCCAATCAGCACCAACCACAGACTAGCCTCCGTGTGGCTGAAGCTCTCCGAAGGGAATTCGACCCCGCGTGAGCGGATTTCGGGCTACAGGGCACCGCTAACTCCCCATCTAGCACGGCCAAGGGCCATAGATATTATAGCTTGGCTAAGAAACGAAGCCTACCACAAAGAACGCGAAGAGAACAAAGCTTATGAGCAAGGATGTCAAATCCGAATTCGAAATCCGCAATCCGAAATCCAAAATCCGATATCTCACGTCCCACATCTCACATCCGAAATCAAAAAATCCAGTAACTAGCAATCTTGGTACAGGGTACAGGGTTCAAGGTACAGGATTGCAGTTGTATTTGGACAGGCCCTGTTCAGGATTTTTCCTTGTACCTTGCACCTTGTACCTTGAACCGCATGTCATCTGAGCCATTCACGCTATGCGCTATGCGCCATGCGCTCTGCTCCATGCCCCATGCCTTCCCCAATCCGCATTCCGAAATCCGCAATCCGAAATCTCTTTTACCCTTCGCAGACTCTATTCTCTACCCCTGCCGGTCCCCGTTATGCAACAACACTCTCCGGGGCTGCAGATGTCCAAGACGCTCAAAAAGGGTGCCGCCTGCGTTGGGGCCGAGCAAATGTTGCCAGCCCCCGACATAAGCAAGCCGGCCCTTTTGCATCCCACCATAGAACTGCTCCAACACCAGCGCCATTTCCCTTTCTCGCTGTTGCCAGAGAGAATCCACCGACCAGGCTCGGGCAACAGTAGAGACCAAAAACTGCCCCCCATCACCGAGAAGCCGCGCCGCCAGCTGGTAGCCCCTCCCCACCTCGTCTCCCAGGTCCTCCGGGAGTTGTTGGAGCAGGCTTCTCAAATTCTCCCGCTTTAGCAACTGCTGCCACTGATCATGAATCCACCGCTTACTCCAGCGTGAAGAGTCAATACATGCGAGCGTGGCACCAGTGTCGCGACAGTATTTCTGGGCGGTGCGGTATTCAAAAGGTACCTGCAGCTGGGCCTGAATGGCGCGTATCTGGCCCCAACGTCGCCAGGAAACGTCCAGGTCTTCAGCCAGACGTTTCACTCTTTGCATGAGACGACGTCGCAAGAGACGACCGTTTCTAAGCCGGTAGGAGAGCGCGTAAGGACTCACTTCCACCGCCACTGCCGCTGGACGCTCTCTGGCCAGAAGTCTTCGTAGCTTGACCACACCGCCCGGGTCGCGATGGACAGTGCCTATCAGGATGAGTTCCTTGGATCTAGGATCCTTGCTCAGACCGGCTTCCACACTCTGACCCTCTCCTTTATCGGGACGTGGTTAGCAAGCAGCTGCTAGTAGGTCAATTGGTTGCATCGTTGAGAGCATTGAGTCCGTCGAGATCGTGCGTATCGCTGCGTTGCTTCCTGCTACTGCATGGTCGGACCGCCGCGTCGCTTCATTTCTTCCTGCCTGCCGCCTACTCCTCGTCTTCCCCTTCGGCCGGAGCTCGAATATTTTCACCGAAGCGGTTGCGCCACCACTTTTCTGGATCAAACGACTCCACCTCTTCGGGGAGAAAAGATAAGGGGTAGTTCTCGCAATAATCGAGGAGTAGCCGGTAGGCAGCGTTGATCTCTTTGATCTTCTTGGAACTGGCTTGCCTCTTAGCCAGGGCGTCAGGATGCCACCGCTTGCACATACGGCGATAGGCAGTCTTGATCTCCTCTATACTGGCCCGTTCACTGAGGCCCAAGATTCGACGAGCTTGGTCAATCTCGGCAGCGCTAAAGGTGGTTCGCTTCATGGTTTTATCCTGCACCCCTCTGGGTTTCTCCCAGGCCAGATTAGGTAGGCAAGCGTTCCAGCAAGGGGATAAGCTCAGAAAAGTGGGTCAGGTGATGGTCCGCCTCAAGCGTATCATTGCCATAGGCGATGAAAAGTACGCCAGCTCGTTGGCTCGTCTCCCGGTCCACCTCAGAGTCACCAATGTAGCATGCTTCCTGCGGCGCACTATCAAAAAAGGAAAGAATCTTGTTGAGGGATTCCGGGTGTGGCTTGGGATACCGCACATCAAGAGATGTAACGACCAGTTCAAAGTACGGTTTCAGTCCGAATTTTTGTAGCACCCGGTCCATAGTCCGGGTGCGGCTGGTAGCGATGGCAGTTTTATAGCTGCGGCAGAGCACCTTCAAACAATCCAGTAAACCTGGCTGCAGGGTAAGCAACTCAATAAGGGGCTCATAGTCCATCTGCTGCCACAAGCGCTCTGCCTCCTGTATCAGCCTGTCATCGCTTAACAGAAACTTCAGAGATTCTTGGAGCGTGTGGCAGTGTACATAGCTCAGCTGCTCCTCGGTGAGCGGGCCCTTGTTGAAGTGTGAGAGAAACTGATTATAGAGGCTGGCATTTGCGGCCCGCGAGTCGATAATTACACCGTCACAGTCAAATATTACCGTGGTAATACCCCTATTGCGGCTCGTTTGTTCCGTCTCAGCAGTGTTGCTATTCATCTTCTTGCCAAAGTCTGTCTCGCTTCATTCTCTGCAAAAAGCGATTGTTGCTGCGTTGATTCTTGTTAACCTGCCGGAGGAATTTTCGCATTTCTCCATCAGGAAACATGGCGTTGAGATCGCGCTGGTCTTCTTGAAAAACGCGGTTAAGATCCACTGTTTCTGGTTGGTTTTCGCTTTCCTCTTGCTCGACATTCTCAACCTGCTGCTCGTCCATGCTCTCCTCCGGTGCCATCAATGGTCAGTTGCCAGGTAAAATCATACATCATCAGCTTGCTGTGGGAGCGACCTCCCCTCTCTCCGAGCTATAGGCTCTCTGAGCCGGAAGCCGCTGCCCAGGCCCCTCCTTCCGGGCTGGAAGCGGGGGGCCGGAGGCTGGTGGCGATCAAAAATACCTTCAATGCCAAACAAAGAAGGAAATCGTAACGAGGACGTTACTCTTCATAATAACGGCTGTTTACGCAGAAAGCGCACCCTCGCAACGGCTGAACCGGCTATGAAGCCAACCGGGTTTGTTCATGCAGTAAGATAAATGCTCTTATTTTCAACACCTTGCTCGCCAACATCTATCCCTTTTCCCTTTAAAGGCAGACTAATATATAATAAGGTCTCGCATGTCAAGTTCTCCACCGATTCCCTAGCCCATGGGAGGGAAGCGGATGGCGCATGGCTTAGGGTACAGGGTACAGGGTACAGGGTACAAGGAAAAACCTTGAAAAGGTATAATTTGATTTTTTCTCAGCACTCATCCATGTATTTTGAACCTGGTACCGTGATTCTTCTGAATTTTGGCTTCTCTACTTTGTCTCCTGTCCCTGATGCCTCGTCTGGTGGGTACTGCTTCCCAACAGAAATGAAAAATTCGTGAGGCGAAATGAACAATGACGCTATGACATACGATATCCTCGTGATTGGCAGCGGCATCGCCGGCCTCACTTTCGCCCTCAAGGTGGCAGATGACCGGAAAGTGGCGGTGGTCACGAAAAAGGAAAGTGTGGAGACCAGCACCAATTACGCCCAGGGTGGCATTGCCTCGGTGCTGAGTCCAGAGGACTCTTTTGACCTTCACATTCGGGACACTCTGAACTCTGGAGACGGCCTCTGTGATCCAGATATCGTAGAAACGGTGGTCAAAAGCGGTCCTGACCGTATACAGGAACTGGCCGACATGGGCGTCCGCTTCCAATTAAGCCAGCAGGGTTCGACACCCTTTGATCTCGCTCGAGAGGGTGGCCATTCACGCAGCCGGATTGTTCATGCCCAGGATATGACTGGCAGGGAGGTGGAGCGGGTTCTGGTTGCTATGGCCGAGGCTCACCCCAACATTTCCATTTTTGAAAACCATATTGCCATCGATCTGATTATCGAATGTCATCTCCTCAAACGTGGGTTGCTGACCACCCAACGCCAGGAACGCTGCTGGGGCGCTTACGTCCTGGACATTGAAGGAAATCGCATCCTCACTTTTCTGGCAAAGGATACTCTGCTTTGTACGGGTGGTGCCGGGAAAGTGTACGTCTACACCAGTAACCCGGATGTGGCCACCGGCGACGGGGTGGCTATGGCCTTTCGAGCCGGAGCTGAAATTGCCAATATGGAATTTGTTCAATTCCACCCCACCTGTCTGTACCACCCCCATGCCAAGAATTTCCTCATTTCCGAGGCGGTGCGTGGCGAGGGGGGACGTCTCATCGACAAACGCGGCCAGGCTTTTATGGCCAACTACCACCCTCTCGAGGATCTGGCCTGTCGTGACGTGGTGGCCAGGGCTATCGACACTGAGATCAAGCACAGCGGTGACGATTGCGTCTATGTGGACATTAGCCATCGCGAGGCTGAATTTCTGCGAGAGCGATTCCCTCGCATCTACGAAAAGTGCTTGTCTCTGGGGATAGATATTACCCAGGAGCCCATACCGGTGGTGCCCGCAGCCCACTACATGTGTGGCGGCGTCCGCACCGACCGGCACGGCCGCACCAGCATCCAACATCTTTATACCCTTGGAGAATCAGCCTGCACCGGACTTCACGGCGCCAATCGCTTGGCAAGCAACTCTCTGCTGGAAGCCTTGGTATTTGCCCACAACGCTGCCGAGGACATCAACAGCCAGCGCGACTCTTCCCCAAAAAAAGTTTCTTTTCCCGCGGTTCCGCCTTTGGAGATGCCCTTGAACACTGACGACAGCGAAATGGTGCTGATAGCCTACAACTGGGACATCATTCGGAGGCTCATGTGGAACTACGTGGGTATCGTTCGTAAAAACAGCCGGCTACTCCTGGCGCAGAATCACCTGGCTCAGATTCAGCATGAGATCAACGAACACTATCCCAATATAAGCCTCAACAGTGACCTCATCGAACTGCGAAACCTGGCAACCGTGGCGGAGTTGATCGTGAACTGCGCCCTCAAACGACGCGAGAGCCGAGGCCTCCATTTCAACGTCGACCATCCCCAGAAAGATGACGAGCACTGGTGCCGGGACACCGTAATCCGGTTTAACCAGTGGTCCTGAAGTGTCAACATTGATAATCTAATATACAGTGGAAATTCATTTGATCCGCGAAGAACGCTAAGGGGCACCAAAAATGAAAAAAGATTTGCTTTTCGCTGCGGAAGTATATGCTGTTACAGGTGCGGCCATCAAAGTTCACAGGAAGTTGGGACCTGGCTTTCTCGAATCAGTCTATCAAGAAGCTTTGGAGATAGAATTTGGACTTAGAGGAATTCCGTTCGAGTCTCAAGAGAACTTAACCATACGTTACAAAGGCCAATCCCTCAAAAAAGAATTCTGCGCTGACTTTGTGTGCTACGGGAAAATAATAGTGGAGTTGAAGGCTCTTTCAAACTATCAGGCGCAGACGAAGCACAGGTGATACATTACTTGAAGTCTACTGGACTCGCCGTAGGTGTGCTCATAAACTTTGGAAGCTTCCCCAGACTTGAATGGAAACGTCTCGTGTTTTCAAGAGACTCAACATATCTAAAGACCAAATCAATCTCTAAACCTTAGCGCTGCTTCGCGCCCTTCGTGGACAAAAGAGATTTTTTTGCTTTGACGAAACTTTGAGTACTTCGTGAATAAAGAAAGCCCCGGAGAAACCGGGGCTTTTTTAATTCTATTTCTACCAGTATCAATCAATGGGATTCAGCTCTCTCTCCCGTGGAAAGAGGGGTAAGTAACGATAGGAAAGCGAGATCAGCAGGGCGCCGTATGCCACCAGGGCAATAGTGGGTGCCCATTCCTGCCAGGTGGGAACGTAGATCTCCCAGCGGTCGAAGGGGAGCACTGGAATGGCTAGGGTCTGCACCGTGAAAACGAAGCGGTTTATGACAATACCGGTGCAGTTTAGAAAACAGCCAATGATAAGCCAAACATCGTCGTCCCTGGCCTTGGGAATGAGCAGGATGATGGCGGGGACAACGCCACACACACCCAATTCAGCAATGAGGAGCCATATGCCGTACGGCGGTTGGTAGAAATCGCTAATGCGCGTGCCCACGCTGGGGGCCGAGTGGGAGGCCCACCACCAGGTATCCAGGATCTTCACCACCATGTAGAAGGCGAGCAAATACGCGGTAACCTTGGCCAAAAGCGAGATCGCCTCACGGCGAACCAGCTGCTTACGCGTTATACCCTGTATCATCATGCATACCAAGATGGTGAGCGCCGGGCCCGAGGCAATGGAAGAGGCCACGAACAGGAAGAAGGTCCAGGGCCAGATGAAGAATCCCTCACGGAAGGCGAAGGGCCGGCCAAAGAGCACACCGTAGAGGCCTCCCAGGGAACCCTGGTGGAAAAAGCTCAGAAAGGTTCCAGTGGCTGCAAACACCACCATGATCTCGTGCAGATTATGGCTGAAATAGTGTAACTCCGGCACCTTGTCCAGCTGCCGGTTCTCAAGGATCAAGGGGACAAACTCGATGGTGAGTACAATGGTATAGGCGGTGATGCAAAACACCACTTCGGTGAGCATGGAGTGGACATTTGGATGCCAGAAGGTGAACCAGCCGCGAATGGGTTGGCCAATGTCCAGAAGCAACACCAACTGGGCACCAGTGTAGCAGATGAAGCCGATGACCACGGCAAGGTTGATGATGTCTTTGAGCTCTTTTTTTCCGATCACGTACGTGAGAAACCCGGTAAAAAAGGCGCCTGCCCCCAGGGCGATAACTGCCAGGTCCGCAGTGATCCAGAGCCCGAAGCCGAAATAGTCGTTGAGGCCGGTCTGATTGAGTCCTTTCCACAGCACCAGGAATCCTGCCAGCACACCCACACCGATGAAGGCAAAGATCACCAGCAGCCAGATTGCAAAACTAAGAAATGAACACCGCTTTACCCCGTCAGGGATGAGTGCTGAATCCATGGTTATCCTCTCTTCTCCATGGCGGTTCTCATCTAACCTAAAGCACCGTATCGGCCAGCTTGCGAATCCAGTCCTGAGTGCTCAGGTAGATAACCTTGGGTTCGGTGCCTAGTCTCTCCAAAAGACGGAAGGCGTAAGGACTCCTGGCCAGTTTGGCCACTTCGCTCGCAGGATCAAACAGGTTTCCGAAGGTCATGGCCCTGGCAGGACAGCTCTCCACGCAGGCGGGCACGTACTCGCCTTCTTCCAACTCACGCCGCCCTTCCACGAAAGCCTGGTCTCTGGCCCGCTGCAACCGGTGGACACACATGGTGCATTTTTCCACCACCCCCCGCATCCGCGGTGACACATGCGGGGTGAGCATCTCCTCCATAGGCTGGGGCCACGTGGGGTCCCACCAGTTGAAGTAGCGAGCATGGTAAGGACAGGCGGCCATGCAGTACCTACAGCCAATACAGCGTACCGGAATCTGGTTCACTAAACCGTTAGATTCGTCCCGCTTGGTGGCGTTCACCGGGCAGACCACGGTGCAGGGCGCATCATGGGGAGAGTCGCAGTGCTGACAAGGTCTGGGAAGGTAGGCCTGGCGGTGTTCCGGATACGGTTTGCCATTGTCGAGATAGAAGACCTCAAGCCAGGTGATGGAGCGCAGCTTATTGCTTTCATCTTCCCGGAAAGAGACATTGTTCTCCTGCTGGCAGGCCACAGCGCAGGCCATGCAGCCGGTGCACTTGTCCAAATCGATCGCCATGCCGTAGCGAAGTCCACTTGACTTACTCTCAGCCATTTCCTACCTCATATCTTGAAGATTTTCACCCCAGTTCCCCACCAGCTGGCAAGACCGGTGAGCTCCTCCTGTTGAACCACCAGTATCTTATTGACGTTGACTCCCTTGTCCGCGATGTAGGAATCGAAGGCAGTATGTCCCAGACCCGTGGGAGCAAAGACCACACCCGGCTGTGCCACTTCACTCAGGTGGACGCGGACCGTGAGCCTACCCCGGACGGTCTGCAGTGCGACTCGATCCCCCTCCCTCAGACCTACCTTGGCCGCGGTCTGTGGATTGATCTCCACGAAAGAGTCATTTCCCCTGAGTTCGAAATCAAAAAGGAGCTTGGTCATAAAAGGCGGATTGGCCACTGGACCATTGGTTATAGCCATGGTGGAATAGGGCAAGAGGAGCAGGGGATACGTGCTTGAATCCCCCGCCCGCTCAACGGGTTCAAAGTGCGGCAGATAGGTAACATCCTTTTTCTTAACTCCGAGTTTCTGCAGCTTCTGACAGTAAAACTCAAACTTACCCGAAGGGGTGGTGAAGGCCGTGTCCCAGGAAGGCATGGCCGTGGAAGTATCAAACCAGCACGAATGCTCAATAAGCTTCTCCCAGAGCTCATCAAAAGAAGAATAGTTGGGACTGAGACGGTGCCCGGCACCAAAATTCCACGGTTCGATGCCCGGCTCATCTGCCACCTGACCTCGTCCGGCGACAGCGAGCCCCTTGACCCTTTCCTGTAAAGCGGTTTCATAATCCTCCCAGGGGAAGCTCGCCGCCACAGTGCCGCCCAGGGACTTGGCCAGCTGGATGAGCACATCGCCCGGGTGCCGGGTTTCAAACCGCGGACTCAATACCGGCTTGCTCAAGCCAAAAACTCCGTACTGCAAACCCGGTGGGGTGGACACATCCTCCAGACGTTCCAGATACGTGGGGCCTGGCAGGATCAGGTCGGCCAGCTGGGCAGTTTCATCCATAAAGGAGGAAAAGGAAACCACGGTTTCCATTTTGTTTAGGGCGGCAAGAAATGACCGGGAATCGGCAAGATCGTGGGCTGGATTGGCCTCGTAAACCCAAAGCATCTGGGCTGGATAGAGGCCGGAGGAGAGTACCATCTTGACAAAGTTATGAAGGAGCTGGGTTTGTAAGGGGAACTGGCTACCGCCAGCACCGTCCAGTCTGGGCTTATTTCCCTCCCTTCGGCTTGTTGCATCTTGTACCACTTCAGGCCAGGGGGCTAGGGGCAGCGGTGGCCTTCGACTCACCCCACCGGACTGATGCAGGCTGCCCACCAGCGCATTCAGGCTCTGCACCGCAAGGAATGCATACATACTGCCGGGCATCCTTCCCTGCCCGCGACCACTGAGAGCAACGGCCGGCTTCGTTCCAGCGAACTCCCGCGCCAGGCTGACGATTTTCGCTTTCGGCACTTCAGTTATACCGGCCACCTTCTCCGGGGTGTATTCCTTGTCAAGCAGGTTTCTGAACTCTTCGAGCCCATACGTATGCTGGTTCACGAAGGAACGATCATAGAGGCCCTCGCTCACGATTACCTGGGCAAGGCCCAGGGCGAGTGCCGCCTCTGTACCCGGAGTTATCGCCACCCAGTCATCGGCCTTGGATGCACTCAGCGATCCCCGTTCCTCAATGTGAATGATCCGGGTGCGTTTCAGTCTGGGCTGGCTCCGCCATCCTTGAAAAGCCATCATCATACGACCGGGAGAGGTCCAGCCTTCAATGTAGCTGCTGCCGAAACTGACGACCAGCTTGGCATTTTCCAGATCATAACCAAGTGGGGCGCTACTTCCCTGGCTTACCAACGTTCCCAGCGACTCTGCGTCCGCGGCCGCTGGCATCAAAAAATAGTTTGGCGAGCCATAAGCCTTCAGAAAGCGGGCAAAAAGCTCGGGAACAGTTCCCTCACGCCTGCCGCTCACACAGACAAGACCGCTGGCGTGCTGCCGTACCTCTTTCAACTTGGCAGCTAGGATGTGGAGAGCCTCGTCCCAACTGATGGGCTTTAGGGTTTCGATGTCGCCCCGCTTGCCCGACTGTACCAGCGGCGTCTCGATCCGGCTCGGGCCATAGAGGAACTGAAGACCGGCAGCGCCTAGAGGGCAAATCCCGCCTCGGCTCACAGGGTGGGAGGGATTACCCGCGATGCTGACGGCGCGCTTTTCCGCAACGAGCTCTACCTGAATACCACAACCTCCGGGGCAGAGTTGACATACCGTATTAGCTATACTCCTACCACCTCGCTCCGGTGATGGCCGCCAGGACCAGTTCTGGCTCCAGATCGCGGTGTCGTCCGCCAGTTTCCAGGGCAGTGGTGACAACAGCGTTCCTCCCACCCCTCCAGCTATAAGTTTAACGAAGGCTCTTCTGTCCAGCTTCATGAGCTCCTTCCCTTCCAGTTAACTCCACTTCTACCTTGACTACTTATGACAGACGGCACAGCCATTGGGTGCATTTTCCCGGGCATGGCAATCCTCACACTCGTACATTTTCATGACTTCAAGGGGATACCCCGTAAGACGGTTTACCCGCACCGGTGGTGCGACCGTCTCTTTTTCCACATCCCGATGGCAGTCGGTGCACTCCATTTCCGCCAAAGTTACGTGAGCACCATGGGAGAAAAAGACATTATCCGGCTGTTTGGTGTAAGAAATCCAGGGAACCTCTCTACCCTTCTCAACGTATTCGGAGATAAAGAATGCCTCCGCCTCAGTCTCGCCCACCGGCTCTTCATGGCACTCTATGCACTGTTCTAGTCTGGGTTTCCCGGCGTAGGAGCCGTCCTCCCGAAAAAAGTGACAATCCTCACACAGCAGTTCCGCCTCTTCCTGGTGGACGGCATGGTTGTAATTTATGGGCTGGTGCTGAATGGAATAGAGAATCTGTGGGAAAACAGCCCAGCCAACCACCAGGGCGCCGATAAACCCAACCGCAAAGAGAGCCCAACCTATGAGACCCGAATCCTGTTGCTTCTGTTCAGCAGTCATGGAACGCCTCGGTATCTTGGAGTGCGATTTAAGGAATGCGGGGTGAGATACTGTAGCGCGATGGCACTTCTCAGGCCGTAACATGCGGCAGCTGGCCTGGAACCAGGATCGCGCCAAATTAAGCTTTTTTTCACAAAATGAATTTGTATTTTCTAACTGCTTTCCGCCTCATTGTCAAGCGGAAAGGTTTACGGAGTTTCCCCAAAAAGCCCAGGTGCTCAATAAAGCGAATGGGCCTTTCCTGGTGTTTCTTCTGTTGTAATGTATAAACTTCAACCATCGATTTTTGGGAAAAGTCCTGGAAAGGTCTAGCAACTCATGCTGGTTGTCTGCGACTTCATCGCCGAGTTTTACTTCCTTGACACTAACGGAAGAGGTTTTTTATGCTGGAAAAGAACACCAATAGTACAAGCTGAACGGTTAGGGGTAAACCTCCTGCTGCGCGCTCTGGCACAAGGCGGCTCCTGGTCATAACGTTCCTTTTAGCTTCGTGCTCATTAAGAAACCTTAACCGCTCCCTGCACCTTTTCAAGGCAGGTACAAAAACCCGGCCAACCAGACTCTTAAACGAGGTGTTCACCTGAGGCACTGTTACGGCAAACACTAAAAGCATAATCTCTATCACAGACCCTCGGAAGGATAAGAGATGGACCTTCGGCGGCTGGAAGTCTTCTGCAAAGTATATGAGATGAAAAGCTTCTCCAAAGCTGGCAAGGCGTCCCTGCTCTCCCAGCCCACCGTGAGCGAGCACATTCGCTACCTTGAGAACTTTCTCGAGGTGCGACTCTTCGATCGCCTCGGCCGGGAGGTGGTGCCCACCCGCGCTGGCAAGATCCTCTATAATTATGCTCGCCGCATGCTCAATCTAAGGCGGGAGGCGAGTCGCACTCTGGAGCTGTACCGGGGAAAAATGTCTGGTGAGCTGGAACTGGGCGGTAGTACCATCCCCGGCCAGTACATCTTACCGTCAATCATCGGCAGGTTTAAAGCAAACCTGACCGACATTCGGATCAAACTGGTCATTGCTGATACCATGAAAATCACCAGCATGGTCCTGGAGGGCTCCCTGGAGCTCGGACTGGTTGGGGCCAAAATGAAGAACGTCAAATTGCAGTTCGATCGGCTGTTTGACGATGAGCTTGTGTTGGCGGTGTCACCTGACCATCACTGGGCGGGGCGTTCCGCCATCAGCGTAGAGCAACTCCCTGAGGCTTCTTTTATCATGCGAGAACACGGCTCTGGAACCAGAATGATGATGCTGGAGATCCTTGAGCAGGCAGGGTTCGATCCTCAAGAACTTACTGTCATTGCGGAGATGGGCAGCACCGACGCTATCCGTCAGGCGATCAAGGCCAAAGTAGGGGTCTCCATTCTGTCTCGCCGCGCCATTGCTGACGATCTGCGCTTTCAGCAACTTTATGAAGTTCCCATTCGGGGGCTCAGCTTTGCCCGCCACTTTTATCTGGTAACTCACAAAAAGCGTTCCAGATCCCCGCTGGGGCAGGCTTTCGTGGATTTCCTTTTAGCGAACCAGGATAGCGGTACCTAGCCGCTCGTCAGTGGTCAGCTCACTCCGTTCGCAGCAAAGCGCAGAGCGCCAAGCGCATGGCGCAATTAGACATAGGGTTTCTCTGCTTTGCGCCATGCGACTTTTTGCAACGGACAACGGACTACGGACAACGGACCCCTAACAAAGTCGTCCTGGTCGCTCGGCGGGACCATCTGGTGATCGCCATAGGAAATAGATGTCACGCAGAGACAGGCAAATATCCCTTTCCACTTGACAAAAACTCATCTATGTGTTTATTAAAGACGCCTTTATGGACATACTTGCACCCGCTCCGAGCTATTCCCTTTGCACATGTAAAACAACTGACAGCCGTCGCCGGAGTGGGACGGAAAAGCTGCTCATAGCCGAAAAGCAACAGAATGAAACGTACATATCAACCAAGCAACACCCGGAGGAAGAGAACCCATGGCTTTTTGGTCCGTATGCGCACCAAGTCGGGCCGGAAAGTAATTAATCGCAGAAGGGCTAAGGGGAGGAAAAGACTCACCGTCTGAAGAAATGGGACGGAATGGCAAGAGTCAGGACGAGCAAAATATTGTGCAGGACCCGTCTGTTGGCGTCGGTTCCGTTGAGAAGACACAATTTTCCTTTAGGAAACATGAACGGCTACGACACCAGAGGGATTTCCAGCTCGCGCTCCGCTACGGAAGCCGTCGTCATACCGAACACTTCACCATCGTCCTGCGGCCCAATGCCCTGCAGTTCTCACGTCTGGGGGTTACGGTTAGTAAGAAGGTAGGGAACGCTGTTAAGCGGAATCGAGTTAAACGGTGCCTTCGCGAATTTTTTCGTTTACATAAGCATAAGTTGCCACCATCACATGACTTAGTGATTATCGCTAAGAAGGACGCGGCAACGCTTGCTTATAATGACGTATGCGAGGAATTAGCGGCCGTACTAGTCAACAACAGAAGCCTATGATTAAAGCCTTTCTGCTCGCATGTATTCGAGCCTACCAACTCGTCATTTCGCCATGGACCTTCCCGTCCTGCCGCTTTACCCCCACGTGTTCTGAGTTTGCTCGCCAGGCCATTGCCACATTCGGTGCGGGGCGGGGTCTGGTGCTTGCTGTCAGACGGTTGCTGCGCTGCCATCCGTTCCATGCCGGCGGTTTCGACCCGGTTGACAACTACCGGTGATCCAAATCCGGTATTAACCGGTACGCGTCGTCGCGACCGCACCTTTGTCTTTTCTGCTCCAGTGTTTCTGTGCAGTACTGGCGCGTGACTTAGCGGTCTCACACGGCGGTTGCTCACTGATCTCCGGCAGGAGTTCTGCAACATGGAAAAACGTGTTTTGTTGGCGATTGTGCTCTCCATATTGGTGCTGGTCCTTTGGGAGAGGTATTTCGTTCCGAAGAGACAACCCCCCCCACCGAGCACCTCCCCTGAGGTTGAGCAGGCTGCTCCGAGCCCCGCCAAACCAGGTACGCTACAGCCTGAACCGCCGCAGGCTCCGGTGAGCTCAGCCCCGGCGCCATTAGTACCGTCACTTCCGCCGCCTGCTGCTCCCGCAGGCCGGGACGTGGTTGTAGACACTCCCCTTTACCGTGCGGTGTTTACAGAGACTGGGGCGCGTCTCAAAAGCTTTGTCCTCAAGAACTATCGGGAGAGCATAGACAAGAACTCACCGGGGAAGGAGCTCGTCACCCGTGAGATGGAGATCGAAGGAAGATCTGTGGAGGAGGCCATGAAAACGGCCAGCCAACGATTGAACCTCGCTCCAGACCAGTTGGAAACGACAATTATCTCTCGCCCCTCATCGGGCTTTTTCGGCATCGGCGCTAGAAATGCGAAGATCAAGGTGTCCCTCGATCAATCCAGGGTCGAGGATTTGCCCCTTGCTTTTGATTTTGTGAATCACCCGGTCGCGGCCCTGAACCTGGCGCCGTATGTGGCCGATCAGACGGAGGTGAAGTTCAGCAGCGGCGAAAACAAGACTCTCACCTTCACCTATGAGGCACCGGGTTGGTTGCGAATTACGCGAGAGTACCTTTTCCATCCGGATAGTTATCTCATTGATCTCACGGTGAGGGTTGAGAACCTGGGCAGTCAGCCCTGGGAAAATGCCCCCATCCTAAGTCTCATTAATCTTCCCTTCTCCGCTGGAGGCTCTAGCCGCTACAGCTTCCAGGGGCCGGCTCTTTTGGTGAACGACGAATTGCAGGAGGTAAAGGTCGGCAAGATTAAAGGGGAAGAACAGCTCGCCGGGCCCATTGACTGGATTGGTTACACCAACCAGTACTTTACCATGGCTGCTGTCCCTCAGAGCTTGGCTCCCAACCACGCCCGGCTCAAACCCCTGTATGCGTCCACCAATATGGTGGAGACCACCTTCATTGGCCCCAAGATAACGCTCCGGCCTGGAAGTCAACAAGAGCTACGCTTCAAGCTTTACCTGGGGCCCAAGGAGGTAAAAAACTTGAAGGCCGCTGACCCCCAGTTGGCGAAGGCGGTTAACTTCGGCTGGTTTGATGTCATTGCCCAACCACTGCTTGTCTGTCTCAAATTCTTCTACCGCTATCTCCACAACTACGGGCTGGCCATCATTTTGCTGACTGTACTGATCAAAATCCTATTCTGGTGGCCTTCCAAAAAAAGCTACACGTCCATGCAGGCAATGAAGAAACTTCAGCCTAAAATGCAAAAAATACGGGAGAAATATAAAAATGACAGAGAAAAGATGAATCAAGAGGTCATGCAACTGTACCGGACCCACAAGGTGAACCCCGCAAGCGGCTGTTGGCCCATGATTTTGCAGATTCCGGTGTTCTTCGCCTTATATCGAGTGCTCTACAGCTCCATAACCATGCGCCACGCTCCCTTCGTTGGCTGGATCAATGATCTGTCGGCACCGGATCGTTTGTCGGTGGGCTTCCATATCCCCTATCTTGGTGGACTTCCTGTGTTGACCCTGCTCATGGGACTATCCATGTACATTCAGCAAAAGATGACGCCCACCGCCGGCGACCCTAGGCAAGAGAAATTGATGCTCTATATGCCGATCTTCTTCACCTTTATTTTTGTCACTTTTCCCAGTGGTCTGGTGCTTTACTGGTTGGTCAACAACATTCTGTCCATTGGACAACAATATTACATCACTAAGAAAACAGCCTGAACTCGACTCTTGCTGTCTATCTCCTGATGCGTGCGCTCAAACGTAGTCGTTGCCCAGTGGAACGCGGAGGAAACCATGTCAGCAATGGAAATCGAAGGAAAATCTGTGGAGGAGGCCATTGAAACGGCCTGCCAACGTCTAAACCTCGCTGCAGATCAGTTGGAAATTGAGATCGTCTCCCACGGTTCATCGGGCATTTTTGGTATCGGGACCAGAAACGCAAAGATTCTCGTGTCCCCGAGAGAATCCGGCGATGCAGCCTCGCTTAATGACGCCAAAGAAATCCTGGAAAACATTCTCGCCCACATCCAGATCGCGGCAACCGTGGAGGCCTCCTGGGAGGAAGACCAGATAAAATTGGACATATCTAGTAATGGGTCTGGCCTGCTCATCGGCAAACGAGGGCAGACCCTTCACTCACTGCAGTATATTGTCAACAAAATGTATAACAGGAGAGGATCAGTAAGAGCCCACATCATTGTGGATACCGAAAACTATCGAGAGAGGAGACGCAAGGCGCTCACCGAGGTGGCTCTGAATCTGGGCAACCGGGTCAAGAAATCGGGTAGGCCGGCCTCCAGTAGTCCTATGAGCGCTTACGACCGCCGTATCATCCACCTAGCTCTCAAAGAAGACCGCCAGGTTCGTACCAAAAGCAAGGGGGATGGGGCGTTGCGCAAAGTAGTCGTCTTCCCAGTGAAAAAAGAGCATCTGGCAGAAAAACAGACCACCCCATCCGACTCCTCGGCCCAACCTCCATCCGAATCCGGTGGTTCCGAGAAGTCATGAAACTCACTAAGTTCTTTGACGATACCATTGCCGCCATCTCCACACCCGTTGGGGCCGGAGGCATCGGCATCGTCAAAATCAGCGGCCCCCAGGCGTGGGCCATTGGCCGCCAACTGTTTCGTCAGTCCGGTCCCCTGGAGGAAATCCAATCCCACCACCTCTACCACGGCCACATCGTTGAACCGGGCACGGGTAAGACCGTCGATGAAGTACTTATCAGCTTCATGCGCGCCCCCACCACCTACACTCGGGAAGACGTGGTCGAGATCAATTGCCACAGTGGGCTTGCGGTGCTTGACCGAATTCTCGAACTGGTGCTTCGGACCGGCGCCCGCATGGCCGAACCGGGCGAGTTCACCCGGAGGGCTTTCGTCAGCGGCCGCATTGATCTGACCCAAGCGGAAGCTGTACTGGATCTGGTTACCTCAAAAACCAGACGGAGCCTTGATCTCGCCAGCGAACACCTAAGAGGTGGACTCCAAGCCATCATTTCTGATCTACGCACCCACCTCCTAGACATACTGGCAATGGTGGAGGCCGCCATTGATTTTCCGGAGGATGATCTGGAGGTTCTGGAAGGGGAGCATTTGGCCGCACGGGTTTGCCAGCAGGTAAAAGACCCCATAACCCAATTGTTGGAACACTACGAGGACGGCCGAATCTTGCGCGAGGGTTTGTCGGTAATTATCGCCGGCAAGCCTAATGTTGGAAAATCCAGCCTTCTCAATAATTTGCTGCGCTCAAACCGTGCCCTCGTCACTCCCATTCCCGGCACCACTCGCGACGTTATCGAGGAAAGCTTCAGCCTTAGGGGAATGCCTCTCAGATTAATGGATACCGCTGGTCTGCGCCAGGCCGACAATCTCGTGGAAGAGCTCGGTATGGAGTTTACCCGAGAGCGGCTGGCCCATGCCGACCTGGTTCTGTTCGTATTAGACCAAAGTACCCCACTCACCCCAGAGGATCTGCAGATTTATGGGGATATCGGGAGCAAGCCGAGAATCATCATTGTCAACAAGATAGACCTGGACCCCCATCCCGACTTTGCCGCAATCGGCGCTCACTTGCCGGATGAAACCCTCGTGGAGATCTCTGCGCTCCACGGCGACGGTATGGAAGCGCTTAAGGACGCTGTCTTCCAGACCATTCTCGGACGACGGCTCGATACGGAAACCTCGGTGGTGGCGCCCAACTTGCGCCATAAGATGTGCTTGGAGCAGTGTTTGGATGCCCTGAATCGGGCTCTGGATCTACTCGATAGCCAGTCCTCAGCCGAACTGATAGCGTTGGAAGTACAGGAAGCCCTGGCTCACCTGGGAGAGATCATCGGCTTAACTACCACCGAGGACTTGCTGGATCAAATCTTTAGCCGGTTCTGTATTGGCAAGTAAATTCGCAATTACAGAGGGGGACGTTGTTGACTAGGTTGACTTATTTCTCTATCTTCGATCTTGCTATTGCCCTGCAGATTCCGGAGGTGGTAACACCTAACTGCCGAGCCACCTCTGCCATTGGCATACCCAGATCCTTCACCAATCGAAGCGCAATATGCGATCTCACCCGAGGAATATTGCCTCGTCTGCTGCCCATCCTCAATTCTTGAACGCTGACATTTTCCTTTTCGCATACTTCCTCAATCAGTTTTGCCGCCCCGTAGAAACTCTTATCCGCTGAGAATTGATGCTTCAGCCTTTGATTGGCTTGTTCGATGAGTCTTTCTACAAACTCTCCGCTACCCAGTATTCTCTCATCAGTGAGTACCTTCTTTTTTCGCTTACGTAGAGACCGCACCTCTGACCAGCCACCAACAGATCTAATCAAACCACCACCCACAAGCTCTGGTCGCTTGCCTTGAGTAGCCCCCTCCTCAACATACTTTCTGTAAGCGCTCGTGGCCTCACGCTTCTTCTCCCCAAACCACGATAATACGAAATCACGATGTTGCCATTTATGCCTCATTTTTCCCACCACTACTGCATGCCCGCACCAGGGATACCTCTCGAGCGATGACACAGCATCTACGAGCTTGGCTCTCAGAGGATTGAGATGGATATAGCGAACGAGCTCTCTAAAATATGAATCTTCATCACAGACTATGGACTTGTATCGGTTTTGAAAGACATGACCATAGCGTTTGTGACGACGGTTATAGGTTATTGCGTAGCCGGTGAGAAAACGACGCATGTACTTGGACAAACCCTGAGGGCCACTGCGTAAAAGGATATGCGCATGGTTATCTATGAGTGCCCACGCATATATAGCAGTCTTGGTTTCAGTGGCGAGCTCTCCCATGCGGGAGACGAAATTCTCTCGATCTTCTTCGTCATTAACGATTCTGCGTTTTTCTATGCCCCTGATAATCACATGATGCAGGGTGCCAGGAGCGTCAAGTCTGGCTTGTCTTGGCATACTCTCTAAACACTCCCAACCCAGTCAACAACGTCCCTAAATTTGCTCAAAGAGCAAAGATTTGACCCCGTTCATAGAGACTTGCGCTTGGCACGCCAAACGAGGATGGCGCCCACAGCAAATATGGGCAGACTCACTGCGTAGGCAGGGTAAAGACCCCAACGTGGGACAACAAAAAGAAACAGACATCCCGAGCCCAGGAACAAGATAGCCCCAACCAGGTAACGCCAGTTACCAGTCATCTCGAATCCTCACAAAAAGGGGGACGTTGTTGACTAGGTTGACTTATTGCTTTATCTTCGACCTTGCTATTGCCTTGCAGATTCCGGAGGTGGTAACACCTAACTGCCGAGCCACCTCAGCCATGGGAATACCCATGCCTCTGACAATCACATGATGCAGGGTGCCAGGAGCGTCAAGTCTCGCTTGTCTTGGCATACTCTCTAAACACTCCCAGAATGGTGAATGCTAAATGAAGAACCCATAGCATATTTATTTTTTTTCAACCCAGTCAACAACGTCCCCAAAATTATAGCGAGATTGCTTCGAGGAGGCCAGAGATAAAGCCCGCCAGATTCCAGCTTCTATAGTTCTTAGTCTGGCCTAAACGAACAACGATGACCTTACGGGATGGAATAATTACGATGTACTGTCCCTCGTAACCTGCAGCGTAAAAAGTATCTGCCGGGAGATCTGGAAACGGTCTTGCCTTGCTGGTTGCAGCTTTACCACCATTGGTCCAAAAGTGGGCTCCATACCGTCCAAGTGGAGCCTTGGGTGTCGGCGTCATGCTATAGGATACCCATCCTTCTGGGAGTATACGCTCTCCTTCCCAGACGCCATCCTGTAGATATAGCAACCCGAAGCGGGCCCAATCTCGCGCGGTAGCGTACATAAATGAAGAGCCCACAAATGTTCCTGAGGCGTCAGGTTCTATAATGGCGCTATGCATGCCGATCTTGTTGAACAGGGCTCTGCGCGGGAAGGCAAAATAGTCCATCGGAGTGCCATCGACACTGTCGCGTATGAGACGAGAAATGATGTTCGTTGTCCCGCTGGAGTAATACCAGTGGGCTTCTGGGGCATGGCTCAACGGCTTGGCAATTGCGTATGCCGAGACATCAGGTGACCTGAAGAGCATCCGGTTGACATCTGAAACCACGGGCCCGCTTCTGTCGTCGAATGTAAGCCCACTGCTCATGCGCAGCAACTGGTCTAGGGTTATCTCTGAGCGAGGGTCGTCAGAACCTGACCATTCAGATATTCGTACAGGCTCGGAAATTGATAGTTTGCCTTGTTTTACGAGAATTCCCACAAGTGCATTGGTAACACTCTTGGTCATGGACCACCCCTGTAAGGCTGTATCCCGGGAGACACCGGGAGCATAGCGCTCGGCAATGATTCGTCCCTTATAGACTACAACGACCGCTCTCGTCCTTATCGGGTTGCTAGGGTCCGGTTCGGAAAAGGCTTTGTTGAGTTCCTGTTCAAGCTTAGCGGAGGATACTTCAGGAGGGAGCGCTTCGTCAGGATTTCTAAATACATTCAGGGCATCAGGTCTATGGGGCGAAGTGAGGCTGCTCAATCTCGTACCTTTAGTCTGTTCCCATAGGCCCCTCTCAGTGGCGCCCGCCAGCAGGGTACAACCGAGTCCCTCTCGAAAAACTGCGCTCTGATTTGGAATCCCAGGAAATGATGTGGTCACAGACCTACCTTCGTAGTCAATCTCAGCATCCATGATGCCCAAGATACCTTCCAACTCCTCATTTAAGATGCTTTGAGGATTCCGCTTTGATATGAATACACCTGAGCAGAGCATTTTAGCTTTATACGCTGCGCCAATGGTGCTGAGTTGCCAGCCGTAATAGAGAGCATAGCCGAGCAGTACGATCCCTACTGCACTGAGAACGCAAATGATTTTTCTACGAGTGACGAAAACCATACTCTTGCCAACCAGTTGAGGTGACCTATGTTGTTTCAAGAAGTTATAGTGAAACAAGTATTGGAAGAGAGCAGAGGCAGTGCTGCTACATCCCTCGCTGTATAAAAACGAGATGGTAGCATGGCCCGAATAGTCTTCGCTGATGGATTATATCTGCGTTCTCATGTGGTGAGCAAGGTGGGACTTCAACGTATGACGCTTTAACCAAAGTTTTATCCTCACTCTTGGTGACCTCAGATAATAACGATTTCTTGATACCCACTCCTTGCGGCCTTTCATTCCCATCAACCTGTAACCGTGTCTATACTGTTTGGCCTGTCCTTGCTTGTTAAGAATGATCGGACAGAGGTGTTCCTGCCCACTATCTATGTCAGATTCAAATGCTAAGCAGATTACTCCTGCCAGGCAGAAATTAGTCCTTCCTTCTTCATCGTAACATAGACTGCGAAGTAGAAGGCCAACGTGAGAAACAGAAGAAATTTGAAGCCCAAAATTAGCGACAGGTATTCACAGACTCCCCCGACCACTGCACCGAGGATGTTTGAGCCATACGCTTGAAATAGTTTCTCCTCCTCCTTGATTAAAGTGGCGAAAATTAAGCTCGCAAAGTAGACAGGGCCCAAAAAAACTACGATTGCTAGAGCTGCTCTGACAGAGGCTGAATCAATCGCCAGCAGTGAGGATGTTGGCACTATGATGGCCAAGACGATGCTACATGCCAACAGGACAAAATAGCTGTTGATCCTAGGCTCACGCATCATATAGCTCGTCAGATTTCCCAGCAGTACGAGTGCCAAAATGCCGGTAAACACCAGCACATTTACATACCAAGTCGAGCCGTACAGAAGAGACAGGTTAACCACGTTACTGGTTTCAATCAGAAAAAAAGCAGCTCCAAGAAAGAAATACGGGAAATGTATGCTCCTTTCCCCTTTAGGTAAGAATAGAAGCGAGGAAGATCCTAATGTGAGGGCGATAAATATGAAGATCAGGTAATGATTAGGAATTGCCGCTTTCCTCAAGTAAAGATACGGCCAATTATCTGTGGGGACTGGCTCGCGTAATTCTCGATCCGCGCTCTCTCTTTTAGCTGGGACAGGTCTTCTGAGTTTGCCATTCGAGTATGTGATTCCATTTGCATACCCAAAACTGTCACTGGCCAACCGTGTCTCATAGTCGAAAACGTCATCCAGCAGGCTGACGATACGGTCGTGGATCCACTGCTTGTTACTGGCGAAGACCACCTCAACTCTTCCCCCTGGCAACAGAATCCGCTTGACCTGTTCGAGGGATTCCTTTGTATAGACGAAATTATCAAGACGCACCGACGAAAATGACGACAGTAATGTATGACTATCCAGAAAACCAAAAACCACCAAGGCGAATTTCTGCTCTGTGTTGTGGAAGAAGGAGCGGGCGTCGTCAACGACTAGGGTTACGCGTGGATCACTATATGGCTGCTCGAAGTGAAGTTCCCTTCCGATTTGGACAATAGCGGGATCGATTTCAACCGCATAGACTGGTCGGCGGGTGTTGCGGAGGGCAGCACTTACGTCGTTTCCAGTGCCGGCTCCGACGATGAGAATGGGACCCTCGGGAAGATTGTCAATGTCCCGGTAAGGAAAATCGTAGAGTCCTCGCCATGCTCTGAGAAAAATGTGCTCGTCAGGCCTCTTACTGAGGTTCAAAAGCATTTGGTGATAGTCACTGTTAACCGTAAGGGCGTATCCAATCGGCTCTTGAAACTGAACGGGCTGATTGGATTGTTTGTCAATTACGGTTGTAAGGGGCTCTACATAGATTCGGTAATATGGGGACCAAACAAATGTGTTAGCGAATGGGCTCACAGAAAGCAACACGATTACACAGCACGCAACCGCCACCACATAATCGACAACCTTCTTATCAAGAATCAGGAGTAACAGTATGAAGCCGACTACAAACCAAACTATTGCCGAGCACTGCATGAAGGAGAGTATCGCAAACAGGAGGATTCCGATGATACTGCCAAAAATCTCGACTGAATAGGCCCAGAGGGGTTTGTGGGATTTAAAGAGGTTGCCGATCCACTGGCCGAAGATAA
This sequence comes from uncultured Desulfobacteraceae bacterium, assembly GCA_964346905.1. GTDB lineage: Bacteria > Desulfobacterota > Syntrophobacteria > BM002 > BM002 > BM002. Next base: position 95,325 of record CAYFXH010000002.1, read on the forward strand.
CGAAAACCGAGGCGGCGGCAACATATACAACGCTTAAAATAATCGAAACGGATAGTGAGTCGGAGAAACTCGGGCTCGCGTGCTCGGAGAGCAAAAGGCCAAAAGGGGGTCCAATCCAAATATATTCGTCAGGCGAGCTCGGATTCAAGTGAAAGAAACCGCTCAGAATTAAACCAAGCATCACGGTCAAACTCACCACAGGGAAAATCAGGCGTTGAAGGCGAACTCGATACCTAGCCAGCAGCGCGCCTACGCCCAGGCCGAAAAACGCCGCAATGAGTACGAAGTTTGAATAGTAGGCGACAATTCTGATGCTTACGCTGAGCCACCGGATCAAAACCAGCTCCCAGTAAAGGGCACTCAGGCCGCACAAGAACAGTTGTAAGGAAGCCCAGTTTATATTTTGCCGTAAGGAGCGGGAATGTATTCGTAGACCAATGGAATCATCGTTTGGCGAAGGAGTGTTGGAGGCAGAGGGTTTTCCCATATTTTCTTTCCGAGGTCTGGAGTTCGGCAATCTTTGCTGTGGCAAGTATCTACAGTTTGGAGACTTTTATGAGCAAAATGTATGCCAGGAGTTTAAGATCAAACCACCGAACTTTACAGTCATCTACGAGACATCTCGACGAATATTTGACTTCTTTGCGGATATGAGGCGGGGACTATAGTGTTTGATGAGTTAGTGCAAGCCTTATGTAAGAGGCCGGAAGCTTCACTGAGATGGAGTTAGTGAAAATCCGACCAAAGCGACCTGAAACTGAACATTGCATTCCTTCATTCACCGTCTTAGTTCTAGGAAGGATACTGCTACATGTGGGGGCTAATCGGAAAGGGCAAAAGTGTGCATGAAAGCATGTAATGTGAACTTTGACGATGCCAGTGCGGACTTAACACATTGACGATTAAGCTAGTCCAATTGCTATTCTTGATTATTAGTCCTCTCAAATTGCTTCAGAGGTTTTGAAAATTTCACTGCAACTCCTCCGTTATCCCCGGCTAGCCTGATGATACGTGCTGGACCTTGAAGACCAATGGTCTTCTCCTGACCAGAGAAACTGGAGGGAAGAAATAGGGTAAGGATTATCTGATCGTGGAGTTGGAAAGTATGCAATTTATTGACTCTTATATAAGCTCCACACGGCCCAAAGTTGTCTGTCACTCCCCCGATTGGAAAATATAATCCCACCTTGCAAAACCTCACGGAAAAGCGGTGGCTCAATCTCCCATGTTTTCTACGTTCAGCGAGTTCCCCTAGAATGTGGATCCTTTCTTGGGTGTCAAACGGAGCGGCACAATAGTCTTGTTCTCTAAGTTTGATAGCTTCCATTTTTGACCTCCTGGGAAAACTTTATTTAACTAGTGCTTATTTTATTTAGACAAAAAACGGATTCTTATTACAAAATAATTTCCTGAAATAATTGCTGCGAAAAATTATCTGAAAAGAAAGCTCTAAAAAGGGGTAAAGAAAATCCCCACTAATCGTTTAGCATACTATCGTGTACAACCAGGGAGTAAGATGCATAGATTTATATGCAGTTAAATGGCAAATACTGCACTGTCTCAGTACTAGAGCAAACGCTGTGCCAAATTCTGCGCTGAGTAATATGATCTTGGATTTAGGAGTCCTTGACCTGTAAGAAGGCGAGGTGATAGCAGGTAACAATACAACAAAAAAGCGGAGCCAGGGACTCCGCATCTTCTCAGATTAAAAACAAGATATTGTAGCTTGGTCTCAAGAGGTAAAGTGGGGATTAAAGTATCTGCACTCCAAGGCTACTGCAAAATAAACCCCGCCGAAGCGGGGTTATAGACTGGATCTATTCTTATGATTCGATCGCTGTCTGGGTATCGGTCTAGGCTCTATCAGAAGCCTGAACAGGGAGGGCTTGGATCTGGATTCACGTCAGCTCCTTCTATGGCGAGGCTAGATTCTGAGTCAAAACAGTCAATGGCCGAACCGAGGTCTCCATTAACTGATCCACCGGTCAAGACCAAGCCTGCATCCCATCGCAAGTTAATTTCAGGAAAGGCATCGTCGCCATTATTCTCAATCGTCGAATAATAGACTTGCGCGAATGAGTGAGATTCGATCCAGATTCCGTAGGTCCCATTCCCGGAGATCATAACATTCATCAAAAACGCATTTGATCCCAAGCTTAACCAAACGCCCTCGAAGTCATTGCCGCTGACAGATGTGTCAACAACTTCGATTCGGGCGCCTTGAGCTGCAGTGATGCCTCTTTCGTTCCCCACAATCTCTGTTTCAGAAAATACTGCGGTGGAGTATGCAACATTTGCCCCCGTGCCCACATTGTCGAGGATCTCACAGCTTTCGACTAACATATTTGAGCCTTCCCCAATCTGAATACCATTGCTTGGATTGCCTTGGATAAGGCAGTGATGAACAAAAGCGCTTGCGCCTTCGTAAGCCTCAATACCGACGCGGTTTTCCTCATCATCCTCATCATCTACTGTGCCTCCTTCTGCCACAGTCACATTCAGGCAGTAGAGCTCAACGCGCCTTGCTCCCTTAAGCTTGATCGAGCTCGTGATAGTGGCGCGGCTGGTGCATGGGTCCTCTTCGCCATTTCCGCCGTTTGAGTCAATTGAGTTGTTTTCGCCGTTTTCCTCATCATCGTCCACTTCCAGTACCCTTCCTCCTGCCACAGTCACATCGTCCCGAGAAATCTCGAAACCGGGGCACTCCCCTATCAGATAAAGTTCGAGATCCCGTGCCCCGATCGCTCGGTCCAGGACGTTCTGAGGATTTTGCCCCTTTGTACAGTCTACGGTACGCCTGTTCGTCCCCCAAAACCAGGCTGACGCTGTGCCCATTGACAGCACCAAGCTCAGCATGAGAGCCATTAAAAAAACCGCAATTTTTTTCATATTCTCACCTCCTCCCTGTTGTCCCTACGAGTGTCACCACACACCTAGAGGCTTTATGGTGAATCTTCTGGGACCCTTCTCCGAGTCCCCGTTTAAAATCATCTACTGCGTTCTAGTTAATCGGCTAAATATTTCAACGGGAGGGTCAGTGCTGAAGTAATCGAGGCTAAATGTAGAACTGAAACTTACTATTCAAAGGCGGAGGGATTTGCTCATTCTAAACTAAGCTAGAAGTCTACACACATCGAACACAACTAATCATTAGCTGATATTGTAAGCCCTCAATAGAACGGACATAGTTCTAGTGAGAGCCTGCTATGCACATTTTGAGATTCACAATAAGTCTTCTGATTAATTATATATTGTGTGGATATAACAATAGATCAATACATCTTGTGGTATATTGGCATACCCCTTGCCATTCTGTCAATACGAAAAACCACCATCCTTGGGTCAATCGGCTGGCACAGAATGAAAGGAGAAAACTGTAGATTACATCCCTTACTGCACACTTGGTTGGGTTTCACTCTGTCACAAGATATGGTTTTCTCTCAGCGGAAACATAGAAAAGCCCTCACTGACCAGTCCAGTTCAGGCCAATGGGGGCAAAAAGTGCCCCAGCAACCGCGCACCAGTTGCTGAGGTCATGGGCACAACAGGGTGAGGCACTCCATCAAGACGGCAGGTTGGCACAAGAAGTGCTTACCCGGTCAACCAAAAAACCACCATTTTTGCTGGAGTGGATTTCTTCAGATGTGAGAGTATCATTGTGGATCTCCTCTTTCAGTTTCTGAGTAGCACGGAGAATCACATTGGCAAAGCGATACTTGGACTATGATAAACTTAGGCGGGCTCTGACGACAGGAATCCACGCAGGAGATAATGAGTTGGAACGTGAACAGCAAAACAACAACGCTACAAGTAACAGTAAGGCAATTATTGTTAGTGATCTGCACCTGGGAGTTAGCTTTTCTTTATCGCAGCATTTTAAGAGATTCTTGAAAAATCTCCCCGAAGAATACGATCTTATTCTGAACGGCGATGTCGTCCATGTGCAAGGTAGCAAGCTAAACCACTCTAGTTGGCAAATTTTAGAACGCATCAAAGAGGAATCATTTCAGAGAGAGGTTGTTTGGGTGCGCGGGAACCACGACAATCGCTTCCGAATGTCCAATGCAGGGAATATTCAGTTCAAGCACATTCACACAATAGGTAAGAAGGTTTTAATTACTCACGGCGATGTTTTTGATAGGTTTTGGGGCAGGAACCCCGTCGCTTTCAAGATGGTCTATCTGACAGATGCAGTATGGAAGAAGCTGGGTGGCAAAGATGTGAACTTAGCCCGTCTCGCCAGAAGCTTTACCTTATATTCAGCATTTTCTCGTCATTTGATGCGGAACGCCGTACAATATGCCAGGCGAAATGGCTTTGCAGCGGTTATATGTGGACACACGCATTATTCGGAAGACACCGTTATCCAGGGTATCCGTTACATTAACACCGGATGCTGGACAGAATGGCCACCCTCGTACCTGGTAGTGAATGACAAAGAAATGAATCTAAAAACTTTGGACATCTGACACCCTGCCACCCGCGATGAAAGAATGCGATGAAAAAAGAGTCGCTATGCTGATGGCTGCGGCACCTTGATTGACTTCTTTTCTGGAATAACAGGGTACACCCATTTGTTCCTGCATCTTGTGCTACAGAAATGATAAATACCCAATCCGAAGCAGATGATCATGGGTGCTGCGTCACTAAAAAATCTTTTTTTACACTGTGAACAGATACGTGTCATTGTGAACATGTCCTTTGGTTGGTGGTGGCGGGGCGGTTGAACCCAAGTTCTCGACGTTCCTAAAAACGTTGCGCTCTGCCAATTGAACTATGTACTGATTGATGTATTTCATGAAACAAGAAAGATGCCAGATAAACAGATTTGCTTATTATCCTAATGGTCTTGAAAAGTTACCTGGTGCAGAGCGGAGAATACTGCATGAGAATCTTGGTATTTTTCGTCATAGAATAGGAAATGAAATGCCACTTGTTGTTAGGTGGGGAAATACTCGGGGATATATTCCTTATCCGGATAGTAGTTCACCACAAAGTGCTCACAGATCACGAAGGAAATTTCTATAATTATAGTAAACTCTTTGTGTTCTTCGCGGTCTTTGTTGTTTGCCGAAGTCGTCTCGAGACTGATTAAGGTTGATTTTGGGTAAGAGCCTGTAAAGATTTGACCCCCAATTCCAGAAGTGCGATGGAGAGAGTTTGAACTTGCATACAATTGGTAACCAGATTGGCTAAAGATAAACTCACATCCTTGCTCCGGCAGGCATCGCAACAGGTGAACGTTTCCCTGAGTGATTCCCAAATAGAGCTTTTCTGGCTGTATTTGCAGGAGCTTTTGGAGTGGAATAGAACGTTCAATCTCACCGGTATCAAGGATCCGAATGATATCATCATTAAACATTTCGTTGACTCGCTAACTCCTCTTCCCTACCTGGACCGCTCCGGTTGCCTTCTTGACATCGGCCCTGGAGCAGGGTTTCCCGGAATGCCCCTCAAGATTGCCGCCCCTGAGCTTCAGGTCCAGCTGGTGGATGCCAGCCGCAAAAAGATCTCTTTTTTAAAACACCTCATCCGAACCCTGGGACTCGAATCCGTTACTGCTATCCAGGGCCGCATTGAGAATATGGATCTTTCGGAAAGACCCTTTGAAGTTATCATCTCTCGGGCTTTTCTCCGGTTGCAGCCGTTGCTTCAGCTGGCTTCCCCTCTCCTGAAGCAAAAAAATACGCTCGTTGCCATGCTTGGTCCCACCACGCAAAAGGAACAGAAAAGGCTGCAGAATCTCGCCCTGGCAGAGAGTCTCGAACTCACTCGGGTGGTGGCACTGGAACTCCCCCACGGCCGTGGCGGGCGCACCCTGATGTTCTTCCAGAAGGGATAATGTGGCCCCAGCCGAGGAGAAGTGATAGCCGTTGGCTGGAATGACGCGCCAACGAAGTGAGACGGAGACGCGTCGGTTTTTGAACATACGAGCGTACACCTTAAAAAACCTAGTACCATCATTCGGGGAACACTTCTTGTGGAAGGTCATCTTAAGCAGGCAGCCAGCAGCTGGCAGTCGGCAGTTAAAGGTGTCAAGTACCTTCTGTCTGCTGCCAGCTGGTTTCGGCGCTCTGCGCCATGCTCTATGCTCCATGCTGAGCGCGAAGCGCTCGTAGATCGAAGGTGGCCCACACCGGGATGTGGTCGGAAGGCTTGGGCAGGGACCGCTGATCCTTATCCATGCCGCTTCCTGTACTCAGGGCAGCCAGCGGCGGCGACGCCCAGATGTGATCGATTCTCAACCCCATGTCGCGACGAAAGGCACCAGCCCGATAGTCCCACCAGCTATACAGACCACGTTCCTTATGGTACTGACGAAAGACATCCTCAAATCCCCAGCCTTTTAATGCTGCCAGGACCTCCCGCTCTTTGGGGTGGAAGCCAATCTCTCCCTCCATCTCTTCAGCATCGTAGACGTCCCTAACCTCGGGTGCGATGTTGAAATCTCCTACCAATATCAGACGCTCCTCAGGAACGTGCAAACTGTCCAAGTACATTCGCAACTGGTTTACGAATTCCAGCTTGTATACGAACTTGGGTGAGTCTGGGGCGGAGCCATTGGGAACATAGACGTTAACCACTCTCACCTGGTCAACGGTCGCAGCAATCAACCGCTTCTGCCCTTCCGCATCATATTCAGGGAATCCGGTCAGCACTTCGGTTATCTGGTGCCGGCTGGCGATGGCTACTCCGTTATAGGTTTTTTGACCACTGACAGCCACCTGGTAGCCCAGAGCTTCAAAGGAGTCGGCGGGAAAAAGTTCATTTGTCACCTTTATCTCCTGTAAGCAGAGGACGTCCGGTTGCGCTTCTTTCATCCAGTCCAACACGGTTTGCAGCCGCACCCGTATGGAGTTCACATTCCAAGTCGCGATTTTCATGGTTTCCAATCACGCCCTCGAA
>CAYFXH010000002.1:102240-105872 GCA_964346905.1 uncultured Desulfobacteraceae bacterium
GTCGCAATTTTCATGTCTCCTATCCCCTCCATATTTCATCTGACGCCAGAATGAAGCTGTGCGGACCCATTAACCGTAGGACAAAAGGTGCAAGGTGTAAGGCGTAAGGCGTAGGGCAAGAATCATCTGACCTCTGACTTCTGCCCTATGCTCCATGCCCCATGCTCCCTGCTCCATGCCCCTCCCTCCCTCGCCCTCTTGCCGAGCGGCTCTTGAGGTATTATATTTACCGTGAAACCCTAGTCACCTAGGAGGATTATCATGCCAATTTTTGAATATAACTGTGAGAATTGCAACTACACCTTTGACAAGCTGGTCATGCATCAGCACACCAATGTGAACTGCCCGCTTTGTCAGGGAGAGGTGAAAAAGCTCATGTCAACCTTCGCGGTGGGAGTTCCCGACAAGGGCGGTAGCAAGTTGCCGTCGACTCCAAGTCGGCCCATGTGCACAACTTGCTGAGATTCTCTCCGGGAGCTTTGGTTTGGTCATTGCGCATTTCCCATTTTTCATGTGTCATTGAGGGCAATGACCTTCGGAATTCTATATCTCGTTGTGCAACGAGAAATGAGTGATGAGAAATGATACAAGTGAAATGACCTAGCTGTCTTCTGCTTCCTGCCTGCTGAAACTTGCCTGCTGACTTTGTAAGATATACCACTTCGACAAGATGTCCAGGAGACTCCGCTGCAGTGGTTGCTCTGTGCTGATCCGTAGGTGGATGTGGTCCGCCAACTCAACCAGGGGCTCGAATCTCTGGCGCTGAGCCTCCAGGTGCTGTAGCCGAGCATCTGTGACCGATACCTCCCCCTCCCGCGCCGCCAATCTCTGACGCAACAGCAAGTCCGGGCAAACGCACTCCAGCAAGATTACATTTACCCCGATTTCCTCAGCCAGGCTCTGAGCCAGGTCTCTATGGTAACGTTTCCCAAAGGTCCCGTCCAGAATCACTGATTTTCCGAGAGACAAATCTTGTCGCGCCTCAAGCAGCAACTGCTCGTAGGTTTGGTTGGTGGCGGCAACAGTGTAAATTGACTCACCAAAGGGAGCCACCACTGGCTGGTTTGGGCTCAGCCCGAAGAGCTTCTTGCGGATGACGTCGGAGTTGTGAATCCTGACGTTCAATAGCTCTGCCATTTCTGCGGCTATAGTGCTCTTGCCGCTACCGCTCAAGCCGCACACAATCCACAGGGTTTGACGATCAAAACAGGTAGCATACCTGTATGCGAGCTCGAAATAGCGCTGGGCTCGCTTCTGCACCGCGTCAGCCTCTCCCTTCGGCACATCGCCCCCTCCGTATCGCAAACACTCCACTTTGCAGCGTACATGCGCCCGGTAGCATTTGTAAAAGTCAAGGAGCAGGAAGACCTCTGGATCCCTAGCCTCCCGGGCATAACCGGTTAGCAGAGTCTGCCCGATGTCTGCACATCCATTGTAGTCTAGGTCCATGGCCAGAAAAGCCAAATCGGCCGCGACATCACCGTAGCGGAAACGATCATTAAACTCTATGCAGTCGATAATCTGGATGGTATCCACAAAGTAAATGTGACCCAAGCGCAGATCACCATGACAGTCACGAATACGACCTGATTGTACGCGACGCTCAAGAAGATCCGAACGACTGCTGAGAAATGAACGCACCGCTTGGTGCATGCGAGCGAACTTCGTCTTGTCCAGGGTGGTGGCTACGAAAGGTTCTGTTTGGGTGAAATCCTCCTCGATGTTCAGCTGAATCATCTCGCGGGAACCCATACCATCAATCTCTGGTCCTCTCCGAGTCTTTTCGTAGAAGTGAGTCAGTACATGGACCAGCTCCTGCACCATGCCAGAGCTCAAATTTCCTCGCCGCAACAGTTCCAGCATGGTTCTTTCCCGGGGCAGCTGCCGCATCTTCACCGCGTATTCCACCGGTTTTCCCGATCCGTTCAATGTGTATCCCGTTGGCTCTTGGGTGACGGCCACTACATCTAGGTACACCCCTTCACTCAATCGTTGATTTAGCAGGACCTCCTGTTCGCAGTAGCGTTTTCTTTTTTCCAAGGTGGTGAAGTCCAGAAAGCCAAAGTCCACCGGTTTCTTTACCTTGTAGACGAAATCTCCCGTTAGAAAAACTCTTGAGATGTGGGTCTCTTCTACCTGAATACTCCCCACTGGATGAGGATAGAAATCCGGGTCACTGAAAGCCGACTCAGCCCCGGCTTGCTGGTTGACATCGCTGTTGCAGAGCGCTCTCACCGCAGCTCCTCTCAGCCAATTCAAAAAAAGTCTCTAGGATCTACCATCATTATACCACCTGCTTTGGTTGTCCCGGATTGGGTGCTGTAGGGCACAGCCACATCAGTTAAGTCGTCAGTAATGGGCTCCCGCGAAGAAGCTTTGGCACCTTGCATGAAAAAAAGTGTGTCGGGTAAGCCTGAAATTCCGTTATAGTAGTGATACAAACACGCTTAATTCGTTGGCAGATCAAACAAATCATGGAGAAAAGACCACTTATCATCGTGGCCATCGGCGGCAACGGTATCTGCCCTTCGCACCCGGGCGCAGAGATGTCTTTTACTGCCCAACTCATCCACACCAAACGGACTCTCTGGAATCTGATACCGCTGTTCAGCCGTTTTCAAATAGTCCTCACTCACGGCAATGGACCCCAGGCTGGGTTGGTCTACGACCAGATGATCCCCAGCACTCCGTTCGGCGTTGTAACCCTCGTGACCACCTCCCAAATTAGCTCTGCCATCACTCGGGGGTACGAGGAACTGATTCTGGAAAACAACCTTCAGGGACTCCCGCCCATGGAGCCTGTTCTCTGCTGGGTCGCCGTGGATCCACATGACTCCGGCTTTGTGGAACCGAGCAAACCCGTGGGCCCACAGCTTTCCAACTATGAGGTGGAGGAGCTGTCACGCCAACACCCTGGCTACCGCTTCGCCGCTTATGGCGAGGGCCAACGCAGACTTATCGGTTCGCCGCGACCACAGCAGATCTTGAACCTTGAAGACATCCGAGAGGTTATTGAGGACGGCAAGGTGCCGGTGGCTCTGGGCGGGGGTGGTATTCCGGTGATTCTTGATGATCACGGCCGTAGGGAAATCACTGACGGCATCCTGGACAAGGACTATTCCTCGGCTCTATTGGGCAGTGAACTGGCGGCCGATTTTCTCCTGATTCTCACCGGCGAGCAAGGCATGTTCACTGGCTATGGAACTCCGTCGCAGACATTACAGAAGCAGATAACGGCCTCGCAGGTTGAGAGTTGGCTGGCTGCCGGTGAATTTCCTCCTGGTTCCATGGGCCCCAAGGCTGAGGCCGCACTCCAATACCTCGCCGCCAATCCCACCGGGCGGGTCATTATTGGTCACGTGGAAGAACGGGGTGAAAGACTCCTGGAGGGGCGTAGCGGCACGACCATAACCGCAAGATAAATTGAGGGATTAGTATCCTGCAGAGTAAAGAAGACAGACCCAAAGAGCCCGGCTTTGAGCTGCCGCCTGGAAGGGGCTGCAAAACAGGCGGATCCGGTCTCCCCGGTCAGTGCTCAGCAGTCAACTATCAACTATCAAGTCTTTAAGAATATGAACCGCAGAACCGCAGAACAAAAAACCGCAGAATATCGAAGGGAAAAACCTTGTCTT
>CAYFXH010000003.1:0-39219 GCA_964346905.1 uncultured Desulfobacteraceae bacterium
ACCAAAGGCCACACCAATGATAATACCTACAGCCATGTCAACTACGTTACCTCTCATGGCAAACTCTTTGAATTCTTTTAACATCTTCTATTCCTTCCACTGTTACAGATATTTGAGCTTGTCATCTAACCCTCATCCAGCCCATAATAGCCTGTGAAGTACATACTGCTGTAATAAAAATTGCATCTGGCAGATACTAAGATCGAAGACAGAAAGTTCAATACGATAAACCACCATTATTTCCCAGGAAGAGGACACAGAGGAAAGCAGTCTACTCATCATACTGATGAGAAGTCTGAATGTGGTAAGTGAAGGTTAAGGAGACAGAGTGTAGCTATTCCTGCGACAGGTGAATTCAGGATTACCTCGCTTGTCTGACATTTCGCCTGCGGAAGCATTCAGGGCTTAAGCCCGGCACTACTAGTTTTCGACCCGTGACATCTTGATCGGTTCTTTAAGTCCTCGAATGGTAAAGTAGACATCGCTGCCCTGTACGAATATTCTAACCCCATATTTGCCCGCTATTTCTTGTCCGTTAATAGTCCATTTTTTCCATCCTCTTGCCTTTTTTTGGCCGCTGTGCCATGTGCGATAAAAATAGAGGGCGTACTTGTCATCGTACTGCAGTAACTTATACTTAATATAGTTTTTGTCGAGCTCGGCTATATCCGCTGCTCTGGTAAAACGACCCTCGCGTGTTCCCATCAATAAGGGATCTGGTTTTTGGATGACATCGCAAAAAGCATCTGGTTTTAGCTCAGGATTATCGAACGGTGTTCTTCCCTTAAGCGAACATCCCACGAAAGTAAGAAGGAATATCAAGCAAACAATGAGTTTTTTCATACCAATCTCCTTTCGTTGCTTTCCATGTTTGCAGATGCCATTCTACCAAACCCTACGACAAAGGAATGCACTATGTCAACAAACAGCAGACTAACAAGTTAGAGATAATCCAAACCCTTTATCAGGGATCCTGTCCTGCGGTGTGGACCGGTTGCTTGCCATTCAAGAGTGTACGACTAACCTTCCATATTCTCTGATCGTAAGGATTGCAAAATCTTTACACTTCTGACACAGTACTTTCCGAAGATATGGTGCGACTCTTTTACCTTTTCTGGACCTGAGCTATCAGTGGATCCACTTGTCTATCGACCGGCAAACGAAAACGATCTGGACTTTATTATCCAGCTGGCGGCCCGGGTATTTCTAAAGTACGGAACGTATGATGAGATTGTGCCCGGCTGGTTTTCGGATCCGGAGGTGATAACGATAATCGTCACGGAAAAAACTGATCCTCTGGGTTTTGCAATGCTCGCAATGGAAAAACAGAGAATGTTTAAACCCCGGAGGGCACATTTGTTGGCGATTGCCGTTTTTCCTGAATATCAGAGAAAAGGCATTGGCAGCGGACTTCTGGGCCATATTGAGGACCTCGCCCGGAAATACGACGTACGTGGGATCCAACTTTGGACGGCGACTGATAATACGCAAGCCATATCTTTTTTTCAGAAAGCGGGTTTCAAAATTATTGGATCTGAAAACCGTTATTATCCTAGGGGGCAACCAGCCTTGGCGCTGTCCAAAAAGCTTGATCCATGATTTCAAAACCAAAGATCAGGAGAATAATTGGGAGGACCGCTCCGGATGACCATACCACCCTTGGTGGCCAGGTACCAACAGGGCTGAGACCGTGCGTTGGCCGTCGCTATGTCGGAGCGAGTTACCTTGAGGCCAAAGGCGAAACGCAGCTATCAGAGGAGTTCCAGGGGTAGGGTCGGACCAGGAGAGTGTTACTCATGTTCAGCGACCAAAGGGAAAAGGAGCGTTACATTGAGAAAGTCTGGGGAAAGGTACAATCTCGATATCTCCAGGTCTATCCTTTCCTTACAGAGAGTGAATTCAGAGATCTTTTCGGAGAGAACGTCATCAAAGTCATTGAGGAACTCGAGTGCCTGAACGAAGCTTGTGGAAGGTGTGACTTGGGGATCTACTGCCCTTACTATTCAATAGTGCTTGATCGCTGCGGTATCGACTTGTACAAACCTGTTCATTGCAGGCTATGGCACTGTTATGATTGCGGTCCAGAACATATAATTAAAGAAATACGTGAACTCACCGGGATTTTTTCAGATCAACTGGATCCCGAGACGGAAGCGAGACAGATCAAGTTTGACCTCGAACATGCGCGTATTTCAAAAAAAAGAGGCTGTACAACAGTTTATCCAACTCATTGAAAACTTCAGAACCGAGATAACGGATTGAAACTGAGGTTACATTTTCATGGTAAATCAGGGGCAACAGCCGAATCTATGTTTACCATCGCGAGTGGTGTGTCGGCTGGACTTGCCGGTTTCCATCTTCTTTTTGTAAAAAACACCTATCATTCACCGACTATTTGCACGGTGAAAAAATTATGATTCATATTACGCACGACCCACTACCTGCCACCGCAAATATGGTCCATCGGACGAGCTTCCATACTGGTCACCTAAGTGCCAGTTCTGGCGAGTTCCCTGCGGCAGAGCCGCGTAATGGTCTCGCGGCACCGATTGCTGAATAATGCGGGTTGAAAGGAGACGAGGACATTGACGGTTATAGATCTTGAAAAAATAAAGGCAGTGGTTGAAGCTGACGGTAAGGTAAAATGCAGCAACTGCGTTGGCGGCCACAATTACTGGAAGGGATGTGATCCCAAAAAGGAAATTCTGCTAACCCTGGACGACGTGAAAAATCCCGAAACCCTCTACATCTGTGACTATTGCGAAGAAGAGCTCTAATCCCACCCCCGCTCAACGCTCTCCCTAAAGGAGCGCTGCCATCTGCTCGGCCATAGGGAATAAACCGAATATACCTCCTGTGTGAAGAAAGACAATCCTTTCACCAAAAACCTTGGGGTTCCGCCCCAGCTCCTGGATCATCCCAAAAAAGGCCTTACCGGTGTAGACCGGATCGAGAACAATGCCCTCAGCGCGGGCTACATCCCGAAGAAGAGAAAGTTCCTGGGGGCTTGATTTACCGTAGCCACGCCCCACATAGCCGTCTACTATTTCGATGTCCTGTTCGCGAGAAAAAGGAAGGTCGAGTTGATACGTGGTTATGGCACTCTCACAAATCTCACCCACCACCCGGACAAAATAATCTCGATCGTTACAGACATTAATTCCCACAACCCGAGTGTTCAGTCCTAGCAGCTTTACACCCAATACGAGACCGGCGGTGGTGCCCCCGGAGCCGGTGGCATGAATGATGGTCGTGGGTCGATCCGTACCCCCCGGGAGTCTGCTGAGATCCTGTGACAATTCCTCCACTGCACGGACATAGCCCCATGCACCCAGTCCGTTGGAGCCGCCTTCGGGGATAATGTAAGGTGTTCTCCCCGACTGCCGCAAAGCCTCAGCTTCACGGGCAAGCATTTCGGTGCGTCGTCCGTACTCTTCAAAGGTAAGCCAGACAATCTCAGCGCCCACCAACCGATCAAGCAATATGTTCCCATGAGAGGGTGGAGGGTTCGCCGGATCCCGGGTACGAAGAAGCAGCCGCGAGCGAAGTCCCAACTTGGCGGCGGCTATTGCTGTTGCCCGGGCATGGTTGGACTGTTCTCCACCACAGGTAATCAGAGTATCGCTGGTGGTCGCCAGGGCGTCGGCAAGCAGAAATTCCAGTTTTCTGACTTTATTACCCGTAAGGTCGGCACCGGTCAGGTCATCGCGCTTGATGTGCAGTTGGATGCGAAACTTCTCACCTACGCGGGTGAGCGGCTCGAGGGGTGTCGGGGTGCGGGCCAGGTCGAGGCGAGGCGGGTAGGGGATTTTTGGGCTCTTGGTACTCATCAACTTTCTCCTCTGTTTTGAAAATAGCGGAGTACTGATGTTGGAACTATAACTGACAAGGGCTCTGCGGGCCATGGACTGAACCAGTGATAAAAAGTGAGCTAGAATGGTTGTCCCGCCATGAACCCGAGCATACAAAAAGATTAGCGGGGAATAACTCTTGCAGCCTTCCTCTTGTCCTCCCTCCAGAGCAGATGGGGTGAACCTCATCAAAAGCCTTACTGTGTAAAAATTCCCCCTTCTTATCCGACTGTAGGTACATGGTCACCCAAAACAAAAGGTTCACGCATCCGAAAACTAGTTCCCTCAACTCGAGGCCAGCTTATGAAAAGAGAAAAACGGAAATATACCAGAGCCCAGGTTGGGTATCCGGTTTTGCTGAAAAGTTCTCAGGGACTTATGATCGGGCAAATAAAAGATATCAGCGCTGGTGGAGCATTTATCTGTTGTCAGGAGCCGCTTCAGTCTGATGAGGTCCTTAGAATAACCGTCAGGTTCTCCCCCTTGAGTCCACCTTTGAAAGCAAAGGCTGCGGTGCTCCGATCAACCACGTTCTGCCTTGATGACGAGACGCTTTGTTATGGGATGAGTGTTCAATTTATCAAGATTTCTAATACGGCACGAAAAATCATCTCCTCTCTAACCCCAGAGTATGCCACAGCAGATTGAGATTACAAGGATCGGGGTCAAGACCTCCGGCATGGCCGCATCAAGCGGTGGGCAGGAATCACTGAGCCGCAGAGTCAGCCCTATTCTTTTTTCTTGGGGACGCGTAGACGCAGTTGGAAGATCACCACAAAGGTGAGGACGACAATGCCCAGCAGTCCCAGCCATCGGAGGGCTTCCAGCTTACCGTAGTCCAAGGGGTAGCCAAACATGAGGGGGACATGTAAGGGAGGATAATCTGGGGAATAGGGGTCTAACTCGGCAGCTCTACGAACATCAGTCTCGTACAGGTCATATTGACCTAGTCGCCTGTAGATCTCGGCCCGAGTAGCATAGGCAACGGCAGTACTGTGCGGATCTTTCCGCAACTGTATGGCCATGTTGGCGTCCCGGATTGCTTGATCTATCATTCCCCTGAAAAGATAAGCCTCTGCCCGATAACTGTAACTTTTTGCCAGTTGTGGATCCAGCTCGATGGCACGGCTGAAATCAGCAATGGCTCGCTCCAAGTATTCCCTCGACTCCGATGGTGGTGCTTTCCGAATTCTGCGAGCTAAACGGTGGAGCTCCGCAAAGAACCCCTCACCGTGACCCTTTTTAAGGTAGGCCAACCCCCGCATCACATAAGGATTCACCCTCTCAGGCTTGAGTTCTATAACTCTGTTGTAATCCTCAATGGCTTCATCGAGCCTGTCTTGGAAGTAATAGTGTACAGCGCGTTTCTCGTAGGCCTCCGCCAGTTTAGGGTTCAACTGCAGTGCCTTGGTAAAGTATTGGATCCTTTTGTAGGCCAGAGAGCTCCTGAGACCTCGTTGGTAGAACTCCATGGCATCCTGACCCCAGGCAGCTGTAATAGTCAAAAACAGAGATGCCAGGGTAGCAGCAATTATCTTTTTCACAACCCTTTCTCCAACCAACATCATGAAGAACCGTCTAAACTCATTATACATGCTCAGAAAATCTAGCTAACCAAAAATTTTTTGGTTCGCATGAAATTTGCCAAGGTTGCAATGAGCACCGCTCGCCAAAGCAAAAGTAATACCAGGGCAGGGTGAACAAAAGAAACCACAGGACACGGCGTACAAGGCTCGATAGATTCCCCACTTGCCACTACTGTTTCACTCACCGCGAGCAAACGGAGTTTTCAAGAAAAAGCGAAACCTACGCAAACGGAGAACAACGCGTTTTCTGGTATCAAAAATGCATGGCCCTACGTTGGTGGCTCGTGGAGAATTGTCCCCGGGTTACGCGCGTTTGAGAAATCCAGTGAGGTGAGAAACATGATCAAGATTACCTGTCCCAACTGCCAGCGAAAATATCGGATTGTTCAAAGCAAAATTCCTCCTGGCATGTCGTCAACGACGTGCAGGAACTGCGGACATTCAATTCCGTTGGTAGCTAGCCCAGCCGAGGCCGCTTCAGCAGGAGTGAAGATCAGCAAAATTACCTGTCCAAACTGTCAGCGAGCGTATAACATTGATACCAGCAAGATTCCTTCACACATGCAGGCGGCAATATGCAAATCGTGTGCACATCACATTCCCCTAAAACCCACCGCAGCTGTACTGTCTGCAGAAAAAACCGGGGTCAGTAAAGAGCCGGTTTCCCGACAACAATCAGAATATGAAAAGGTTATCCCACCCCAGGATAAGCCAATCCAAGGATCGCAGCTGAAGCAGCAATCCTCATCTTCCACCCGCAAGAACCGGTGGATTCTAGCCGTTGTGACTGCAGTTATTATCGTGGCGATTATCACCGTTGTCTTTGGACGCGAATCCCTGAAAGTATATTGGGGAAAATGGACAACCCGGGAAGCAGCAAAAAAAACAGCTGCCCCCGTAGCGCGGACAGTTAGCAAAATACAACCCTATCTTGGGGTGGATGTCAACGTGCCATTGTTCCTGGAGGCTGTCGAAAAACAGGTCCCGGAGGAAAAAAAAGACCTTGGATACCAGATGGTCATGACTACCCTTCAGTCTCTAAATCTGCAGCGGCTCCAACTATTTCTGTTTCCCGACCCGAAGTACTCCACATTGCCTGCGTTGTTGCTCCGCAACAGTGATAGTCAGAGCTTGAATGAACTTTTCAGCGCAGCAGGGCCCTTTAATCCATTTGTGGAGCGCATGGAGGACGGGAGCTATCGCTTTAAAAAGGAAGCGTTCCCCGACGCCGAGAAAAACAACTTCCCAGTGGATCTTTATAGGATCTGGCTGCTGGAAAACGGGGCTGTTTTTGCCCCGAAGTCCCTCTTCCCAACCGGGGAGCAAGGAGAAAGCACATTACTCAAATCCAGGGTTGCTCGATTCGCTGCATCCATCAAAACCCCTGAGGATCTGGCTGTACTGGCCATCCGCATTCCCGAGGACATTGAGGAGGGATGGGAAAAGAAAATACAGAATCACTCTGCCCTAAAGGATAACCCCCAGGCGGTCATGATTTCTCGTATGGGCGGGAACATACTGTCGCAGCTGACCGATTCTTTAAAACATACCGAGTCTCTAGCACTTGGCTTCCGGTTTTCCGGTGAGAAGGGGAGGGTACTGCGTTACGCTCAGCAGTTTCGCAAAGGTGTGGATGGCGCTAAAGTATATCAGCAGCTGAACGATGCTAACTGGGAGGACATGGATTCCGATACCATTGTCAAGAACATGGTGAAAGTGCTTCGGGATGACCGCTTTGACAGCAAGGTTGAGTTCAAGAACAATCGGCTTGTCCTGGAATTTAACTGGTCCGAGGAAGACGATCAGGCCATTTTTTCGGCTCTCTCTGAAGCCACCATTGGACAGATGGTCTCTCACAGCATGGAAATGATACCCTCCGAGGGAGAAGTACAAACGGAATATACCGATGAGCTTCAGTTGGTGGCTACTGTTAACGTCAACAAACTACAAGCGAACATTCCCGGCATATTTGAACAGAGCCTGTTCCCTGGTCATTTCTGGGATTTTGGCGGCGAGCCTCACATGACGTTGGAGTTTGACTCTGTGGATATACCAAACGCGGGCTTGGCAGAACTGACCTATGAAGTTGTGGCAATCCAATCGGTTGATGGCAAAAGTCTGCTGCGCAAAGAAGAGAACAAGTTCCAACAGAGAATCCGTCTAGGGGATAGCTTTCCCGGAAATATTTCTCTCAAAATCAGAAAAGGAACACCAGGGGAGTCCCTTGGAAAAGCGAGAATCCGCTTCGATCTATCCCTACCGGTAGCACTTGCGATTGTTGAATTCACCGCAGCTGAACCCGAGGGAAGCGTGAAAAAGTCCAAGGGACTGCGGGTCAAGCTCGGCCAACTGGAAAAAGACGTGGCCACAGTAACGTATACCGGTGGAAAATCCGCCCAACTTCTAGCCTTTGACAGGAGCGGAAGCTCATTGGCGTTCAAGGAGTCCACCAGCTCTTCATCATCAACGTCAACCCGTTTTCAAGGTGTTATTGATAAGCTCAAAGTTGTAGTTGTGCTGGAGAGGTTGCAATATCCCTTTGAAGTTGAGGTGGATCTCAATGGTGGTAAGAAGCTTAGCTTGTCGCATAAGCCTGAGATTCCCGTGCGGGTGCGCTACGACCATTCCCCCATCCCCACCTACGCAGACTTCACTGAAAAAGATCTGACCAACCTTGAGGTAAAGTGGATTGAAGACCCAGAGCGCTCTTGGGAAGACGGACTTTCCATTACATTGCCCAAAGGGCCTTTTAAGGCTCATACCAGCTGGGAGGTGCACTTTTTCGGTAGGGACAAGCCCCTTTTGCTTTCGGGAAGTTCCTTGGGGAGAGAAAAATCTGTTGGTTTCAGCGTTAAGCAAGGCGAACTAAAAAAAGCCAACGCGGCCTTTGGCCTGGCTCAATTGAAACTGAGCGCAGGTATCAAGAGATTGAGCTTTGTCAAAAAGACCAATGCTCAACCGGTGGAACAGAAACTTCCATCCGGAGAGAAAATTACGGTAATGTTCAACAAGAATGAGATTTCCTACAATACGGTAAAGGCCAACGTCATCCAGTTTATGGCCTACGATGCCAAAGGTCGGCGGTTAAAAAATGATACTTTCTTCGGTAATAAGGACGGCAAGCGGATGGTTTACTTTTGGGGACAGCCGGTGACATTCGTAGTTGACGTGGCCACCAAGAGCATCGAGAAATTAATACCCTTTGAAATAAAGCAGCGTCAGGTAGATGAAGCCGCCTATGGAGCCTTCAAAAAGGACATAAAGATACACCGTGAAGTTGTCAAAATCCTCAAGGAAATCGGTCAAGCTAGGAACAGAGATCATTCATCTTATGGTGACGACCTTGCTGGTCTTTATTATCTATACAACAACAAGAAAAATCCCATGAGGTTGATTAACAAGCTGGTGGCTCATTCGGACCCTGCTGGACAAGCGCGCTTTGGGTATAAACTCAAGCCCTACAAGGGCTATTACTTCACGGTTCTGTCAGGAATCGAAGCAAACGGAGCCAAAACAAGCTACAAACGTCGAAGCAAAGAGAAGACGTTCACCTGGGAAAAGGGAAGCTTTACCGCATTGCCCTTTACTCAGTTGCCTGATCTGGTGGCGATACCCAAGGACAAAACACAACCAACCTTCTTCCTGCAATGGAACCAGGTCTATATGAAACAGCTCAATGGTTCCAAACTGAAGTATCTGCCCCAGAACCATTACAATACTGGTTGGGTGGAAGCCAAATATATCGCTACCTAGAGCTAGAGGGCTGATATCTGTGGAACTCACCATCGTTCAAAAAAACAAACAGAGACTTCAGATAACAAGGAGCATACCGCCTGAGGAGCATGGAGATGGCAGCTAAAACAGCAAAACACCGACACCCTAGATTCAAAGCTAAATGGCCTGTGACCATACAGACCACCGGAGACCTCGTAGAGGGCGAGACCAAGGATATCAGTTCTGTAGGTGTAAGTATTCATTGCCAACAACCATTGCAGCCCAATGAAATCCTTCGCATATTCATCACACCCCCAAACCATCCAACCATCGTGGTCAGCAACAAGCCGAACTGGTTAAATTCAAACGGTCCTGATGCAATCTCTGCCGGTGAAACAGACTCCTGTTTCATCGAGGTTCGCAGTCACGATCGCCATTTACTTATTGAGATCATTGGTGAATATTTTGAAAAAAAAGACGAGCCGCACCCATGACCACAAACAAAACCGCCATCCTGGTACACACCCTCAAACAGTAATCTCAGTGCGGACCATTCAGGCTTTCCATCATGCGCTTCCCCTACCTTCACATCTCACAATATGTTGTACCAGATGAGATTCCAGCTCCAGCTTGAAATGTACGGTAAACGTTTGCTGCCTTCGAGGTGGATATACCGTTCTCATCATTTCTGACCCTGTGCAGTCTCCCTTTGAACCCGCTCAATTCAGGGCAAAACGAACGGTTTTCGTATTGACTGAATCATGCGCTCGGTTGTATCCTGATTCATGTCCTTTCTTGACCCACAATCAGCTACCTTTTAGGTGTAACACCTGAAGCCCAAAATGTGGTTGCTTGTATCCCAACAAGACGTCTCTGTTCTGTTGAGAGTCTGAAAGGATAAAAGGATAAACTGTTACTTCCCAACACTGTAGTTTTATTTACGGTTATGCGGCATACAGAGGAGAAGAAAGGAGGAATCAATGCTTAAAAATCTGAATTACAACCTCATAGAGACACTGGCGATACTATCAAAAAGTCTTTACCGTTATGACACCTATATCAATGACGCGGCTGAATGCAAGTCCTGTCAAGAGCTGTGGTCCAATTTTGCGGAAAAGCGCAAAAACGAATTGTCGATGATCCTCAAAGAAATAAAAGCCCACATCGATGCGGGTAAATTTCCTTTGGAATAAGACATGTCTCCCCAGGAGGACAGGTGTATGCCGCATACCGACTAAATGCATCAATCCAGAAGGGAGTGCTACACCTGGAAATCTTCAAGCAAATTCTTGAGACTTCGGCAAATGACTAGCGTAGGTCATGGGTTGAATTTGGTGGAGATCTCTATTTTTGTGAAAAAAAGGAGACCTTCACCTGAATAGGACCATATGCCGCAGCAAGAGACGCAAAACAATGATGATTCAGGGCTGCGCTGGCTCTTCCCGTTTATCTGCAGCTCGGGAAGCAGAAAAATCGACTTCTGGCATCTCCCGCTGGGTCGCCAGCTCCAGAGTGAAGTACTTCGTTTTGGGGAAGTTGTACTTTCTGGCGATGAAGCTGCTCGGAAAAGACTCCACCAGAGTGTTGTATCTTCTAATGGCCGTGTTGAAGCGGTTCCGGGCCTGCTGGATGTCCTGCTCGATATCATTCAGGCTGTTCTGAAGGCCTAAGAAGTTCCGACTGGCTTTCAGATCTGGATAGTCTTCCGCGAGGGCGAGCAGCCCGTGGAGGGAGCGGGACAGGTTACTCTCTTCTTCCATCCGCTCTGGAACCTCTGTTGTACCGGTAAACCGACGGCTAACCTTCTCCAGGACTTCGGCTTCGTGTTCCTCGTAGCCCTGCACAGCGCGAATTAGGTTGGGAATCAGGTTGAAGCGGCGTTTCAGTGTCACCTAGATGCGGCTCCAACCTTCTTCGATCTGGTTTCTGTATTTGATAAACCGGTTGTAGGTACGGATGTACCAAGCCACGGATACAAAGAGCACGAAGACGGATAACATAATCAACGGAATGTATGAAGACATATCGGCCACACCATTATAGGGGTTGAAAAGTATATCAATATCTGGACGCAAACGTGTCCTATAATAATCACGAAACCCGTCTCAGCAAATAGTAATTTTTCGTATTGACACGATCTTTAGGGTGAGTATACCGTTGCTGTAGTTGGTCTCAGCCTTGATCTCGACCAATTCCTCTTGAGTATCACCAAAACTGGGTTAAACAACTGTACCTTCTGGGGGTAATCCCCCAATAGGTACCTGCTATTTTCAAGCTACATATTTGCCAATAATCAATAATTTCATTGTTTTCAATTGGTTAGAATTACTAACAGACCTGCTTGAACCATTGGCACCTTCCTTGAATATTCGTGATTGATGATTACTGTATACTATCGCTTAAACATGCTTGGATGCTCTCGATATTGAGGCCTTTTGGTTATAGAGGAATCACGAAGATCTATACACCCGAACGGTGCAAAGTTTGGTTGTCTCCACTCTCTCTTTTTTACCGATAGTGCCGTCTTTGGTCAGTGCCAAAACTCTTGCTTACATGAGAAGGATGGAAATTCCAGATTCAGCCAGAAAGGTACTTGGCTGGATTTACCATGAAACTCTCTAACGCTTATGAGAGGCGAATTGAAAGAATCGCTGAACTCTTACATGTCAACGATTAGCACGGAATAGACTCATACAATACACCGAAGAGAAAAGACGGTAACCATCTGGATATCATCTACTCTGTACTCTGCGTCGGTATAGGTCCATATACCTGATCATGTGCCCATGGCCTCCATCAAGGTACTGTTAGAGCTATGACTGAACAAAACTCTCAGATCCCTCCGAAGAAGACTCGTTTTGGCTGGTTCCACGTCCTCGGAATCGCTTTCATCGGCATGATTGTTACCGCCATGCTCACAGCATGGTGGATCAAGCAGAACATTTATGCATCCCAGTTTGAGCCGACGCGGTTGAGCGCCAAGGAACAGCAGGTGCTAGATTCAAAGCTTGCCAAGCTGGAGCACTCGGCGGTCAAAAAAAAGGCTTCGGTGAAAAAGGCTAAGCCTTACCATCCAAGTATGCCGCTCAAGCCTGAACCGTACAGTGAGGACAACGCCAAAAGAGAAATCAGCCTCTCGGAAAAGGAATTGAACGCACTCATTGCCAAAGATCCAGAGACGGCAAAGCGTGTGGCGATCGATCTTGCCGACGATTTGGTGAGTGTAAAGCTGTTAGTGCCGGTGGATGAAGATTTCCCCATCCTCGGCGGGAAAACACTGCGGCTAAATTTCGGCATCACCTTAAGTTACAAAGCGAGTCGGCCAATGGTAGCCATACGCGGGGTGAGCCTGGGTGGGGTTCCCCTTCCCAGCGCTTGGTGGGGCGATATTAAGAATAAAAACTTGGTGGAAGAATTCGGTAGCGAGGGGGGATTCTGGGATCAATTTTCCAAAGGGGTGGAAGATATCAAGATTCGTCAAGAACACTTATGGATCAAGCTTAAAGAGTAGTCTTTATCTGTGCGTGAAGCGGGTGGTATGAATCATCTTCAATTGTGCCCAATCTAGAAAAGGACAGATATGTGATGAAAATCGTAGTGAGCAACATAACGTAACAGCAAGAAAGGAAAGAGACTATGACTGCCACAAACATCTTATCTTCCCCATTAAGCTATCTGGACAAGGCGTTGAATGGGCTGCGAGATCTTGGTTTGATGCCTGACAAGCCAGACGAAATGCCGGTTGTCTCGCTGATCAATCAAGTCAGCGACCTGGACGAGGTAAAAGCCGTTGCCATTGCCCGTACGCTCAGCCATACTTCGGTATTTAATGAAGTGGTGCGTGAGCAGATCGTGGCGATGAAAGTTGGTGAGCGGTACGAAACTATCACCGATGCCTTCGACAGCATCCGCGATGACGCCCAAGCCATGGTGCAGCAGCTCGACGATGGGAAGCTGGACACCCTGGAACGGCTGCAGAACTTCTGGATGAAAGTGACGCGTGGGGACATACCCAGCCGTTTCCGCAAGATCAAAAAGACATACTTGGAAGTTGCGGCAGACACCAAAGACCAGGTTGACAGAGAGAATCAGATTCTGGAGTCCTATCGTGATTTTCGTGGTGCCTTAAAAGAGGCCCAGGTGATGGCTTTCCAACTGCTCAAAGTGGCGGAGGGGGAAGTCGAGGGGGCAAAATCGCAGCTCGAGGAAGCCTCCAAAGCGCTTGAGACCAATACCAGCGATGATCGTGAAGTCATTGCCAGGTTGGAGCTGGAGCGAGATCAGAGATTGCGGGACCTACAGGAAGTGGACAAACGCTACCAGATTGTCAAAGACCTGGCAGAAAATCTTTCGGTAAGTTACAACACCACCGAAGTGATCATGGCACGTCTGGCCCAGGCCACCGAAGTCAAAGAGAGGGTTTATTCCCAATCCGTCTCCTTTTTTGGTACCAACGAGACCGTTTTTACTGCTCTGAACGCCTCCTTTACCAGTCTTCAGGGGCTACATGAAAGTACGCGGACGCTGGATGCCATGAAGGATGGCATCGACAAGAGTCTGGAAACCTTAGCCGACGTGGGTGGAAAAGTGCAGGAGGACGCCCTGAAAGCCGGTTACGGCCCGACCATCAAGGCCCAAAGTGTAAAGAAGCTTTTGGAGGCGGTTATCAACTTTCAGGATAAATCCCGCACCCTGATCGCCGAGATGCGGGAGTTGAGCAGTCGCAACGAGGAGGAGATCCGTTTGGCCGTAGAAGACGGGAAAAGACGTCTGGTTGAACTAACTGCCGCAGGAAAGCTGCTGACCAATGAGTAACGTCGGGAATTCCGAAAAAATTGAGTTGAATGAGGTGATGTTGGCCATGGACGTGGTTGACACTCTCAGACATCAGCGAACTCTGGTGGAACGCGAACTCAAATCCGAGGAGTACGACCAAGCTCTGATCGAAAAAGTTCGCAGAATTTACGCTAGCCAGGGCCTAGAGGTCTCGGATCACATCATTGCCCAGGGCGTTGCGGCACTGAGGGAGGACCGTTTTACCTACAAACCGCCCCCACGAAGCTTTCAGCTGGTGCTGGCCCGGCTGTACGTAAGCCGGTGGCGCTGGGTCAAGAGGTCCGCTGTACTGCTGGCAGCGTTGGTGATAGTGTATCTTCTCTACCAAGTTATATATGTCTCGCCGCTGGAGCGCGGCAAACGGAAAGCTGCCCGTGAGATCAACCTCAAAATAGGCGAACAGCAAGATCAGGTCAGCGTGGCCAAGGAACGTATCGCCCGTCTGAAAAACTCTCTTATCAAGGTGGAGCAAAGTGTGCCGCGGCAGGCGGCTTTACCGTTCAAACGTCTGGCCGGCGAAGCCACTAAGCAGATTGGCGCAGCGGAAGAAAACATTCGAGCCCTTAACAAACTAGAGGTGAAACCCAATCTCAGCGGCAAGACTGTAACTGACAGAGACAACGTGGTAACGCGCCGTCTGGAAAAACGGGCTGAGCTCGTTAGCGCTCTTAGCGTTCATCTAGATAAGGCCGAGGCGGCAATCACTGGGATGGAGCAGCTCCGAGTTCTACCAAACCAACTGGCCGGCCTGCGGGACAGCATACTTGACGTGGCGCGGGAACCTGGGGTGCCCAAACAGACGGAAGATCTTTACAGGGAAGCGATGACGGCGCTGATGCAGGGAGATGTTCAGGCTACCCAGAGGGGATATCAGGCTCTTCGGCACCTTTACGAACAAATCGTCCAGGAATACCAACTGCAGATTGTATCTCGACCGGAAACTCCAAGCGGTGTCTGGCGATATCCGAAAAACCAGTCGGGAGTACGCAACTATTACATTATTGTGGAGGCTGTCACTCCAAATGGACGTCGCCTCACGCTACCCATTACCAGTGAGGAAGACGGACAGACCCGCAAGGTTCAGGCTTGGGGGCTGCGGGTAGATGCGGCGGTTTTTGAACAGATCAGAAGGGACAAACAGGACGATGGTATCATCGGCCGCAACCAGTTCGGCGTCAAAAAGCGCGGCTACCTGCATCCCCAATACCTCATAGCAACCACGGGGGGTGCTATTACACAATGGTAGGGGTCCAAAACGATGGTAACGGGCAGAGATACGTTACAGGTGATTAACGACCGCATCCTTGAGAGTCAAACTACATTGGAGAATGTCAGGCAGCGGCTGAACGTTCTGAACTCGCGCCTCAACACCCTGCGCTTGGGGTTGGGGGAACAGTACCGGCAACTGGCAAAATTTCGGCTTGACGACATGAGCGCCGGCCGGTTGATATCCAGGCTGGACAAGGTTGATCATGCCATCCTGACTTTACTAGATCAAAGAGCGCAAAGTTTACGCGAATTGGAAAGTAGCCTACAGGAAACCTTGGCAAAGCAACAAAAAGCTGAGGAAGAGCGCGAGGTTAAGCAAGAGCTTCGTGATAGAGCTGTAGAAGCTTTAGAGCATCAGCTCCAAGAGACCAAGGTTCGGGTGGAACAGACCGATTCCTACCGACTTCAAAAGGAAAGGGTAGAGCAAACGGTTGAGGTAGCCGAGCGGGCAGATGAGAAGGCATCCCAGGCAGAGGCCGACCGAACGAACAAGGGCAAACCTTATGAGGAAGACTGTCTTTTCATGTACCTGTGGGACTGTCATTACCTGACGCCGATATACAGTGCAAACCGGTTTATCCGATCCCTGGACGAGTGGGTGGCAAGCCTGATCAATTTCAAAGAGGCGCGGGCAAACTACCACATGCTGCTGGAGCTTCCCCGCCGCCTCAGGGAGCATGCGATAAAACTACAGGAAGAAGTAGAAAGAGAGATACAAACCCTGCAGGCGATGGAAAGAAAGGCGGCAGAGGAAGACGGCATTCCTGAGTTGCAGGCTGAATTAGATAAGGCAGAAAAACACTTGGTCCAGATTGATGATAAAATTGATACGGTAGAAGCCCACCATCAGAAGCTCTTGCAACGGCAGACTGAGTTCTCATCCGGTGGTGACGAATATTCCCGAAAGGCCATTGAGCTGCAGGTGGCCGAGCTTGAGAGCGAGGACTTACTCAGCTTGAACCGGGAAGCTCTCGCTACACCGCGCCCTGAGGACGATGCAATCGTGGCCCGCCTTCGCAAGCTGCAAGACGAACAACAACAAGTACATAATGAAATTTTGTCTGTCAAAGAAGCGCAGCAGCAACAGCAGAAAGCTTTGGCGGAGCTTGAGCAACTGCGCCGCAGGTTTCGCAGACAGAGATACGATGCCCACCCCTCC
Organism: uncultured Desulfobacteraceae bacterium; assembly: GCA_964346905.1. GTDB lineage: Bacteria > Desulfobacterota > Syntrophobacteria > BM002 > BM002 > BM002. The sequence goes on from CAYFXH010000003.1 coordinate 16,416, forward strand.
ACCTTTCCGACTAACTTTGGACTTGCGTTACTGCTCGAGCAGCTCATGAGAGGTGCCACTTCTTCCAAGACGGTTTGGGATGAGATCGATGGGGCTCAGCGTTTTCGTCGTTCTCCCGGAATCGATGGCTTTGGTGGGGGCGGGTTCGGTGGAGCGGGTTTTCGAACCGGCGGAGGCTTTTAAGTCTTTGAGGGCTTGATAGAGTTCCTAGGATGTACTAAGCCCTTGTCCTCTAGAGGTGCAATCATTACTCCTATTCTGTAACCGTTTGCCATTCCCTTGTCGCTTGCACGTTAGCCTCAGATGAAGTGTCACCATACATCGAGGTGAGATTATTTGAATCATCGGAGACTATCGACCTCCATTCCTCTTTGTGCATGTGCTTGCGTACAATCTCAAACATGGTATGCAACAATTCATACGCTGAGATCTTTGGCTTAGGTTGATGTAACGCATCAAGTATTTGCGTGTTCGTTTCTAATTGTCGTTTTAGCCTTTCCAGGTCCTGCAGTAAATTTACGATTTGCCCTCTATCTATTGATTGAGCTGTTTTGGGCTCTGCTCCACCTTCCCACTTTTCTTTAAGATGGCAGGTTTTTTCGTATGAACATGTCAATAAATACTCACGGTCTTTGGCGCTAAGGCGTAGGTTTTCACCGCTTACGCATTCCTTTATGGCACAAATGATCTTTTCTTTTTCTTGAAGGACAAATTCTTTAAGTAACTTCTGAGCTGTCTCCGGCATTGGTACATTCAGAGACTTAAACATATCTTCTCTGGCAGCTATTTTTGTAGCAAACTCGACAGCTGCATTATCCCAGAACATTTTGGTCACGTCCCTGAGCATAACCCCTAGCTCGTCCATTCTTTGACCTGAACGTTTTATCATACTTACTATTGTAGGAAATAGCTGCGCTGTTGTCTCGAAAAGGTGCTCCCCTGTGACACTCTTATAAATGATGGCAATGATGGCGTACCAATCTTGGAGATGTAAAGTCATGGATGTATCTGCATACGTATAATCCAGAATCTGGTTACTGATAAGGTGTGAGGGTGTGGCGTATTGAGGAGTACCGCCCAACAAAGGCTGATCTAGTACCCTATTATTGATGCTCTGGTTAATCACCGCCGTCTCAACATCGATGAGACCTATGGTGTACTGCTGGGGGTAGGCGAGAAAACCTGGAAACCTGTCTCGATCTCCTGCTACCAACAGATTATCGGGTTTAAGATCTCTCATTGCAACCTTTTTCACTCTTAGGTGAGCCAAGAGCTCGAGAAGGTTTGCAATAATTCCCCCCAGGTAGGCTTTATTCCGGTTAAACGCTGCTTCATGGATGAATTTTCTTACAGCTTCTCGATAGGCGCTAATAGCAGCAAGGTTTCTGGTGAAAATCCTCCTTGCGAGTGCATTAAGCTCAGAGGTGGTTTCAGCATCCAAGTCGCTTCCAATTTGCTCGGCCTCATCTCCCGCCAAATGTACGAAAAACCATCTTTTAATCTGGTTTTGGGACAAGGGGGAAACCATTCCAGCTTGGTCTTGGAACTTTCGGATTTCGGACTCATATTCGCTATAAACCTTCTTGAGCTCCTCGAAGATTGCTGTGCTTTCAGATCCATATCGTTGTTCAAATTTGAAAAAATCCCAGGCAATTTCTGAGTGTTGACAGATTTCATCATACGTTTTCTTTTCTGCAGTATGAAGGCTTTTTAAGATATGGCCCAAAAAATAATATCTCGATAGGTCCATAAAGAAAACAAAGGTGTCGCCAATCCTTAAATACTTCTGGGCTTCTGAAAATACGTGAAGCCATCTCACATAGTCGTTTTCAAGTTCTTCTGGGGGTAGATTCTCTTTATCAGCAAAACGCTGTATCATTCTCAGGATGACGGATACGGAGGGTATGATACACTCCTTCATTGAGAGTTTATCTACGATACGTTTCTCTTTTTCGAGAATTTCCATATACTTCTTAAGGTCATCGATGGGAGTAGGGGGAATCTTGACTACCAGGTGATCATCGTAAATTACATAGAAACACTTACTCCTGCTGCCGGTATCTTCCCCTAAGCGACCGATAGACATACGCCTTGATTGCCAGTCGCCATCCACTTTTATGCGCAGTTCATAAATATAGTTGGCGGCAAAAGCCTGAGAATCCACGAGACGAAATTCCGCCGAACTATTGTGTATAGCGCGCAGTTGATGCCTGTATATGCGTAAGAAGAACGATACGATGCTTTCCCTGATTTCTAAATCAGGGTCATCTTCATGCGAAAAAGTATCTACCTCGGCCACCGTTTCTTGTCTTATTGTAATCGGTTCACTTTTCTTGAACCGATCTTTTGTAACCCAAACGATCCTGAGGCAAAGGATCACCTCAATCAGCACGATCAGTAAAGGCAAGCCCCATATTGCCCAATGCACTGAAGTGACGTAGGAAAGGATGGTCAATGCGGGTATAAGAAATATGAGTACTCGTGCCAGGTTTCTTATGTGTTTCTTTATTTTTTCGATGGTCTGAGTTTGTACTCGCAGAGATTTGCGGTCTTCTAACTCCACATTCCTGATGGATCTAATTGAGAGAACTTCTACAAGAGGTTCAAGAATAGTGACAAGAATGAGAAGAAAGGTGATTTGACCTGCGACTACCAGCGCGATGTTAATCCAGATTCCGAGTTCTTCAGGGAAAACCAAGCGATTTTTGGCGATCACCAATGCTCCGATGGGTATCAAGTAGCTACTGAAACCGAACAAACGAATAAGACTCTTTTTATCAAGCGCGTTTTGAAGTCTATCCAACCACTCGCAAAGTGTTCTGCGCGAAATAGTGTATGCAAACCTTGCAACGCAAAAGCCTGAGATGACAATAGCTACGGCGATTGTATAATCTTTAACAGTGTTGCCATATCGAGTGATTTCAAGAAAATTCATCCAAGCAGCTCTCTTTCAGAATCTGTTCCACTACAATGGAAGGTGAGCTCCAGGTGTGGCTGAGCCACCCCGCTGTTTCTCGTAGGAAAAGACTCCTTCCGGAACATCTGCAAAAAAAGAGCCAATTTTTTGGCTGAATGCAGTGAGATGAAGGGAAGAGTAAGGGCGAAACCCCTCGAGAGTGCAAGAGCGCGTAGAAATAGGGAACAGGTCTTGAAATAGAACATCTAATGGCGTAGCATTGCCCGTGGTATGGTCTGAATTAAAGATTTCGCTATGCGGAGAAGAAACAGCTTTATCAGATTCCAATGAAGTGTTGTGCTGATACGTTTGGTATCCCTGCTTTCGATTACATCTCAAGAAAAGTGTGAATATGTACCGTACATTAGACACTTATACTATTAACCTACCTCGACCTATTCATTGGGATAGAGTGGAGGCTTTGCATGGTTTATTGGAAAAACACAACTTGATGGCCGATTTTAGAGAATGTTTGGACGCACTAGCAGACGGAAAATTTGAATTTACAACAAGCTGTAGCTATAAAACGTATAAAAAATTCTTCTCAATTTTTTATGAGGTATTCGGTGGGTTTACCGCCGAAGTATCATTCAATGAAGACTATCCTCCGGAAGGCTGTGGGTATAACACTACGGTAAATTTCGAGGTAGATAAAAGGGGGAATTATGTCTTTGCTCTAGTGAATGTATTATCCGTTTGGGACAAAACGGAGCCTTCAGAAGAGTACAAGAAAAGAAGGCGACATCCTAATCCGCCTTTTGAAGCCAATTGTAAAAAGGAAGGAAATATTTCTGATTGGAACGAGATTGACAACACGCAATGAACTCAAATGTTGCAGCGTTATGATACTTTGTTACCCTATCGTAGCGACTGATCAACCCCTGTTACCAGCTTCCCTAATTTTTCTCACAACGGCAGTACAAAGAGCTTGAATACGGAATATCTTGAAACTCATTAAAGAAAATCTGCTGCTGCTATCCATCTCTCTCGGTATTGTTCTGGCCTGGTTTTTCCCCGAACCCGGGCGGATATTGAAGGGCTGGGGAATGTCCAGCCCTCTAATACTCTTGATCTTTTTTTATCAGGGGCTTGGTCTTGAGGCAGCGGAGCTTCAGAAGAAATCGCAGCTCCTCAAAGTCTTCTGCTGGGGTTTTGTAATCTCTCAAATCTTGGGACCAGCACTCGGGTATTTTTCCGTCCTTTCTTTAAACTGGCACGGTGACAATCAAGTCGGCTTTATTTTGATTTGCTCTATGGCACCTACCCTTGTTTCCGGTGCTGTTTTAGCAAGCAGGGGAGGGGGGGATGCTGCAACCGCCCTTATTCTGGCAGTAGGAATCAATCTTTTAGGAATTGTAACAATACCCTTTAATTTGCAGTGGTCCTTGGGAGCGGTTGTACGGTTAGATACAGCGGGACTCATCCTTAAGCTGATTTTTCTGGTTTTGGTTCCGGCGGTAGTGGGACAACTCATTCGACACCGCAGACCCAACTGGGCTCAAAATCAACAAAAATTCATCCAGAATGGACCTATTATCGCCATGGGAATCATCGTCTATCTTTCCTGCTCCTCCCAAGCCGATCGGCTGAAAGAGCTGACGCTCACCTATCTTGGCTCCCTGCTTATTCCCTCGGTGGTGGTGCACCTCATTCTTCTTGTGGTCGGATATGTTGGCGCTAGATATCTCTTTAGGGTGCAAGAACCCGCTTGCCGCTCGTTGGCTATTGTCTGCTCCCAGAAAACCCTGCCAATTGCCATTGCGGTCTGGTCCATTGCTTTTGCCCAAGTCTACCCTCTAGCCGTTCTTCCTGCGCTGGTCTTCCACCCAAGTCAGATCATTTGCGATGGGGTATTGGCCACTATCTGGGAAAAGAGGCGAGAGTGAGAATGTCGAACCCTGCAATCTCAGCTTTCGAAAAGGCAATGTCCGCAAAACGTACGTCTGCTCTGCATGATTCTTGCACGCAAAAAGATGAACGGGTAAGCGAAAGGAAGAGGGGTTACCCCTGTTTAATAATTGTAGCTCGCAAGTACGGTTTCTTCAGATTATATCTGCCAATAATCAGACGGAAAGGACTGTGCCATGAAAGTTGAGAAGTTTAAACGACAAGCAACTCTTCGGGTCAGTACCGGCGGGAGATTGGATGTAAATTTCTTCCTCAGTTATGCCAGTGAGACCCATCAGGGTAGGGAACTCATCATAGATGTGCTCAATTCTCAGCGCTCATTTATTCCGTTGGAGGACATCCTAAAAGACGATATTCTCATGATCGGTAAGAATATGTTTATGGATGTGGAACTAGCTGAAAGAGATCTCTTGCCAGAAATATTGGAAGCCCCAGAAATTCCGGTTCAGATCGAGTTGATTAATGGCGATTTACTGGAGGGAAATTTTCATACAGATCTACCCCCAGATAAATTGCGGCTCAGTGATTACCTCAATCACACCCCGCAATTTATCTATCTGTGCCGGGATCAGAATGATATCATTCTCAACAAGGAATACATTCTTTCACTGAAGCATAGGTAACTTGTCCCCAAAGTCTCTGGGGCTGTTGTTACCAAAAAGTCGGAGAATGAGATGGGCCAGAAAAGTAGTTATTGGGATCTACGACAAGAAACACATCAGTTATTGGCAAAGGCAGGATTTCCGGAAGAGGGCAAAAAAGTGCTCAGAGCCATGACCGACCATATCAGCTCATTGACAAGGGAAAACCGCCAGCTCAGAAACGAAAACACCGAGCTTCGAGCATTAAATGAATCTTTGCGAAAGCTCATGAAGAATGTGGAAGGTCAGCTCAATCGCTGGAGAAATAGCTATATGAGACAAGAGAAAAAATAACGTTGAAATGTGATCAAATGGAAATCTGAGGTAAACCGCAGTTATCGATTGTAAGCAGATGCCAACACTCGCCAAAAACCTACCTCTCCCCCATGATGCTCATCTCATGACATAAATCTAACGGCAACAGATATCACCTCTTTTTTGGCATGTTCATTGCATTTACGAGTTATATCGATGACATGTCTGTGGGCCAAAAACGGTGGATTTTTGCTGTCAATGTGCGAGAGGATTAGTCTGCCGCCAAAGGGAGATGATGCAATTAGTTCAAAAGATTATATAAATGGTCAAACCAGTAACCAACGGGTGAATCACAATGAATAAAGGAAGATTGATTGACACACTGACCAACACATTAGGTATTACTAAAATTGACTCTAAGCTCTGCGTCGAGTCAGTCTTTGCCGCCATGGCTGAAGCTTTGGCCAAAGGTGAGCGCATTGAGATCCGTGGATTTGCCACCTTCAAACTCAAGGAGTATCCGCCCTACATGGGGCGAAATCCAAAATCTGGCGAGCTTGTTCAGGTGGCCGGGAAAAAGCTTCCATATTTTAAGATGTGTAATGAATTGAAGAGCCGGGTAAACAAGCACGACACGTAAACAACCGGGGATGTCCATACAAGGAGAAAATGGAAGTTCCTTTTCCCGCCCAGGCGGGATTCGTTAAGGAACTTCATTCACTCCCCTCGTCCTGTTGAACAACCCTCCCTTGGGAAAAATCAGCAGATCGCACTGTGACACTTTATCTCACATCCTTGAACCGCTTGCCCCTGTAACGCCTACCACGCCAGACAATTCCTTGCCGATGATAAACGATTAGAGAGCGCAAAATGATCCACCACCAGCCAACCTCTCGCAACGGATTCAGAAACGCTATGTACCAGGGCTGTCGGAAGAAACCCGCTATGCAGGTAAAAACTGCATGCATGAAAAAAAGTGAAATCGAAGCAGAGACACTGATGAAGCCAGCCAGTAACGCTTTGGTGAAACCATAATAGGGAAGGAAGGTCAGAACGAATCCCCCAATGAAGGGAATAGGGAAAAGCCAGGGCAGTTGTCGTGTCAGTGGGTATATATTCTTGGTAAAGCCGCGTACGGTTTCCGATACGCTATGGTACATGCGGATGCTGACCAGCGACCCGGCCATGGCTCCCGCCAGTCTGAAACCAGCGGACTTTACCTTGTAACCGAGCCCTATATCATCGACCACAGCGGTCTTGAGACTTTCAAACACATCGCACGCGGTCAGAGCATCTCGGTGAACTAAATTGAAGACCCCACCGCCTGCCGCAAAATGTTTGCTCTCTGAGTGGGTTGCCAGGAACAGGGGAACAGCTGCGGTGCCCACGAAATAGAGGGTCGACATGAGGACGGCTTCCATAACTCCCCCGGTGCTGAGGTTGGGTACCAGGAAGAGCATGTCAGCCTTTTGGCGCATGACATAGGATATGGCCCTGCTCAATAGATCAGAAGCATAAACCACATCAGCGTCTACAAACAGAAGCCACTGGCCCTTGGCTACATTTTTTCCGATCTCAAGTGCATTGGGCTTTCCCAGCCAGCCATCTGGCGGATCTTTACCCTGAATCACCGTAAGGTTTAAGAAAGTCGTCTGAAGCTCTGCAAGAATCTGGGGGGTTGCATCAGTTGAACGATCATCAATTACGACGACCTCAAACAGAGGGTAGTCTTGGTTACAAAAGGAGGAAACCGCTTCCCGAATGGACCTTTCTTCATTGCGAGCAGGAACGATAATGGAGACGAATGGCGGGTTAGCTGCTGGCTCGAGTTCGAGCTTGGACAAGTCCCGTATCACGGCACGATTTACCATGAGTTGGGCAAAAAAGATAAACCATAAAAGCGCTCCCAGCCACAGCAGTATGTCGATCATGAAGGGTTACAGCCTTTCAGAACATCACGTTTCTTTATCATCCTGCAGTTTTTTCGAAAATTGTTCTATCGGAGGGGCAGCTCTTGAAATATAGCATAAACTGACGTACCATTCTTCACTGGAGCCACATCGCCTGGATCAATATCCCATCTTGCCGGTCTCGTTCATGCGTTTATGTGAGGGCTAGATCATGGTTCAGTTGGCCAGACTGAAGAGAGAATATCTGGTAGTAGCGACGGTGTTGCTAGCTTTTTTTATGTCATGTGTTTCAACAGGCGCTCCGGGGCTTTCCAAAGAGGTCGTTGATAAAGTAGTGGAGGGTCAAACCACCAAGGACGAAATTGTGAGTCTTCTAGGAAATCCTGAGCAGCAGTTGAGATTACATAAGCAAAGTCTGGAAAACTATATTCGTAGGGTTTCTTTAGAGAGACCAGCAGAGGTTAGTTTTCCAGAAGATCAATATGAGGTATGGACCTATAGTAGGTGGAGCCACTTCGCGGCTCCGGTCTTCTTGCCAGGTCAGGAAACCGCCACTTTTTTTATTGTTGTCATCGATAGTAACGGTATGTGTGTCAAGAAACTTTTTGCCAAAGAGAGCAAAACTGGCTTGTAATGAGTTCATGTAAAGCTAAAGAGCTTAAGGGTCAACAATATGGGATGGAGGGATACTGGTATGGATAGAATAGAGGTTGTCCAAAAGGACGACGAGACCTTCCAAGTCACGGTCAGGGAGTCCACCACCACGACTCACACGGTAAAACTGAGTTCAGATTACTACCAGAAGGTAACAGGAGGCAAGGTGTCTCCAGAAAGTCTCATTGAAAAATCATTTGAATTCTTGTTGGAACGCGAAAGCAATACGATGATTCTGTCCCGCTTCGACCTTCCGGTCATTGGTGACTACTTTCCTGAATACGAAAAGAATATAGTCAAACGCCTCTAAAAACGAACCGCCGGCAGTCAACCCCAGCAGCCAAGCACCCGCTTTTGTATGCCGCTTCGGCAGGCAAGGCAGGTAAAAAAGACGCAGCAGAGGTAACAGACTGGGCAGACCTATAGCACTAGGATTTCCTGCCACCAGCATTTCCACACTGCGTCAGCAAAGTACGCAACGTCACTGACTATTTGCAACTGAGAATGAGCTGCGAGGGCTACAGCTCGAGCAAAGAATCCTCGCTGCCGAAACCATTGGACACATAGCCGTCTGCTGCCCAGTCATTTTCCCAGCGCTCACCATCCAGCAAATACTTGAATCGGTAAGTTCGACCCGCTGGTAAGGAGACGGTGGTACTGAACCTGCCGTCTTTTCGAGGCTTCATCATGTGAGAGGTGCGACTCCAATCGTTGAATTCACCGCAGAGCGAAGCCTTGGTCGCATTCACCGCCGACGGGAGCTCAAAAGTCACCCGGCACGATTGTCCTGTTTTTGAGTAGCTTTTCTTTGGCATGGCCCTGACTCCTGTCCTGTTCCTTGATTCTCTCATAAGGATCTCTTTGGGCTGAGGGAGTATATGGAAACAATCATTCTGTGTCAACTCAAAAAGCGTGGTAACATCCAGAATTATAGATCCTCACGGAAGGCAAGAAAAGAAGCAGAGCCACTCCTCCGACCCGGCCCGCGCTGAAGTTGCGACGGGCCAGGCATGACAACTGAGCTCATCAACAAAGAGTAATTTGTCCCAAGATACCCTCACTACCTAGCTCTCTTCCAAGTAAGATTCACAGCAACATAAGAAGCGTCAATAGGCACAGCTCTTGCAGCTTTTACTACTACCTCGCTTTAAGCTATCGGAGATAAAGGAAAACAAAAATGAACCTAAGAAGGGGACTTAACCAGTTCTTCATTCTGCCAGCGGCGATGGTTATGGTTCTGAGCTTTACTGCCGGATCTGCTGTCTACCGAGAAACGTTCCGTACGGTTGTCTATGGTAAATCATTGGAGCTGGTTTCTTATCCCCCAGATTGGCAATGCGCAACTGCAGGTGCAGTGACTGCGCTGATTTCCTTTCTCATAGTACTGTCTGGTCTTCGCGGTTTAGCGGGCCTTACACTGCGGCTTACCGAACGGTTTCGGCTCAAGACAAACAAAAATACTCCGTAACCCACAACCAGATAAAGCAAACTGCCAACTTCGCCAAAACGCCAACTTTGACACCGTACTGAGCCGTGGTGGTGATTTTGCCTCAGTACCTTTCGTTACGCTGGCTGGAGGGTTACAGCATCTGATACGGCTGAGAGCAAACGGTCACGGCAGTTCTCGGCTGCAAAGAATCCCTTGATCATTAAGGTTAGCTGTTCTCTGCTTCTTTTCACCCCTAGAACAACCCTTATTGAGCCCTTTTAGTTCTTCCTGACATGAGGTATTCAATTCCTCTTACATAAGATCCGGCTGGTTCGCTGACTCATTTGCTCGCCTTGGAGAATCATATACCACGTATCTAACCACTCAGACGGTCTATGGAAAAAGAGGCAACCACTGAATGAAAGTCATCTCTTGCAATATAGCCTATAATCGCGTAGCATCTCTCTGTGCAAAGATGTTTCCGGACTTGATAACCCGGGTCAACAGCTGCGACAATGGGCGGAGGGGCTGGTCAGAACTACACACAACGAGTAAGGTCTGACCTGATTAAGGGATTATGAGGTAAGGCAAAACCTGCAATACCCAGCGAAGAGGTGATTCATGTCGATAGAAAAACGGGCATACCCCAGAGCTAAAATCAAATGGCCCGTTGTGATCAAAACTGATAAAGGACAAATGGAAGGAGTAACCCTTAATATCAGCCCAGACGGGGTCTTCATCAGTTGCCGAAAACCGCTAAAGCTAAATGAAGTCTTTGACCTGGCCATCAAGATACCAAAGTCAAAGCATTCCATTAAAGCGAGGGCAGAAGTAGTGTGGTCGAACATCTACGGTCCGGATGACGAAATTAGCCCGCGTGGAATGGGTGTTCGATTCGTAAGAATTTCCAGTGAGGCTCGTACGTTCATTGCCAAAGCGTCCCTGAACCATTTCAAGGCACTCAAAGTGGAGCCTGAGCTTTTGAAGACCTTGAGCACTTTAATTGTAGATTTGTCTGAAGAAAAGAAAAAGACCTAGTTCTTTCGGGTGAGTGATCCGCTTACAACAAGAACGACACTACAATGAGCGTCCGCACATTTCTTGCCTCGTTTCAGCTGCGGCAATGGTTGATCTACGAACATGACTGAAATCGCTTAACTCCTCTTCCCAATGAAGTGGGAGTTTGACATGGCCCGCCCTAACTACATCAAACCCGGTATCCCTATCTATCGCCACCGAGAAGGTAAGGGCGCAAACCGCATAAGATTCATGGCCTGGAAAGATAGCGTCGAGTTTATTGGGAGGCTTTGGATTCATCAAGGCTGGGGACCATGCCTTAATAAAAACTGGAGTGAAGCTTGTCCTATCTGCGAGGACGCAAAGAAACAGTTAGAGAAAGGTGAGGGGTATCGAACACTTGCAAAGCGAGGTATTTTGCTCGGAAAAAACCCGAGGATGCTTGCCCAGATAATAGACCGCAATGACGAAAAAGCTGGAGTTCAAGTCTGGGACGTTGCCGGCAGTGAGATTGAGATTGCTATCATCGCCCTGAGTGTCCATCAAGACACCGGACTCATGGTCCCTTGGACTGATCCGGACTACGGTTGTGATCTCATTTATGACTATGATTCCAAGGAAAGTAACCCCAGGCCCAGGAATCTGAGGAGATCTTGGCAGATCAGATTAGATGTAAAGCTATACGATGGTGTTATGGATTTTGACGAGGATATCATTAGAAGACCAACCTACGAAGAGCTAGCTGCATTCTATGGCGAAGGCCGGGAAGCCAAATGAAGCTTGCAATCTATTTTCGGGTCAGAAACTGACTCACCGTCCCGACTGCCCTTTTTCGGTATACATTACTTGTATCTAACTCCGGGCGGATCAGCAGAGGAGGAAACATACTTCTGAGTTAACGGTATTTCAAGAAACAAGATCACGGCGCCCGTGGTCGAAATTCACTTGAATTTACGCCAGCGAAGCAGGGAGCATGCCCCCGGGTTTTGGGTACTTTCGGGAGGCCTTGGAGACTGAAAGGCATGGAGAAACGAAGCTTTACCAGGATTTCATTTCAGACCAAAGCGATTGTCAGATACAAAAATAGCACAGTAATAGGAGTAGTTGAAAATCTGAGTTTAAATGGGATATTTCTCAAGACACCTGAAAAGTTGAACATAAACAGGGTAGTCAAAATAGAACTGTTATTTACCGGGACTTCCTCACACGTTTCCATTCTCCTAGACGGCAAGATAATGCGCCACGAGAATATAGGCATGGCTATTCAATTTAAAAATCTAGATGTTGATGCTTTTTTCCACCTTCAAAATCTTATTTCGTATAACACAGCCGAAATGGAGAAAGTGAAGGATGCTTTTCAAGAATTTGTGAAAAAGAGAGATAAGAAAACCTGAACCAAGTGCAACATGATCTCTCCGAGTCAGGCTCCCTCCAGATGAAACAGATTTCGGCCTTCCTCTCCCTCCCACCTTTTCCTCCGCTTCATTCTGGGCGATAATACATATTGTACTGAGATCAGCGTGATGCCTCGCTCAGAAAATACCCAACGGTGGAAGGAGTCATTTCATGCAGCTCGAGACGACAATTCCCTTGTTTCCTCTGGGAGTAGTTCTGTTGCCTGGAATGGTATTACCGCTCCATATCTTTGAAGAACGATATAAGTTGATGATTGGCGAGTGCCTAAAGCAAGATAAAAAATTTGGGATTGTATATTATGACAACGAGGAGATTAGGAAAAAGGGCTGCACAGCTAACATCGTAAAAGTAATGAAACGTTATGATGATGGTCGTATGGATATACTGACTCAAGGGGATAAACGTTTTACTACAACAGGTATTATCGAAGAAAAATCATATCTTCAGGCTAAAGTTGTATATTTCGACGACGCAACAGAGAAGAGCACCGAAGAGCTTCACGCATCCATTAATGAGGGCATCAATCTCTTGCAGCAGTTGGAAAGATTGACGGGCAAGAGAACAGATTACCGTCTAGCCTCAGGTTTAGATCCCAAGCTGGTCTCATTCTTGATCGCTTATAATGATGGATTTACTTTCGAGGAGAAACAACGATTCTTAGAAATGACTTCAACTTCTGATCGTCTTAAAAAAACTGTTGAATCACTGAGGAAGATAGTTAAACGGACCCAGATAGTAGAACACATTAGGCACATTATTGGCGGCAATGGTAATCTCAGGAAGCCTCTTACATAAGTGAAGTTTACACAAGCTGACGCCAGATCTGCAATTCTAAAGTGTTATCTTTAGTCATAGACAAATTTTAGAAGAATCTTGTATAGTTCATTCCTTCCATCTCGCACAAAGTTTCCACCTATCGTATGAATTCATTGATATGGACAGCTGTTATGTATCAGTAATGACTCCATTTTTCTCACTGGATGAAGACTTTTTTCTTGCGTCATCAGCCACCTCTTGCTAACATATAAACAGTTTATATCAACATACCGTTCCAATTACTCAATATATTCGTTTGGCGCACGTTCGTATGGTCTTCCCTTATTCTCCCGTGGGATTCTGGTGCCGAGTTGCATCTCGCAGTTAGTCTGGTGTGGTTCTTGGAATTTAAACCGTACGCAACTTCAGCAGGTAATGTGGACGTAGATGCAAGTAGCAAAGAGTCAGGGGGCAATTACCTCTATACAGGGAGGGAGGTGTCGTATGGAAAATCATTTCTCTCGTCACTTTAAGCTTACCATTTGTTTCTTAGTCTTTATCTTTTCACTCTCCTTGTCTCTAGGCACAGGTCATGGGCAAGACTTCAACCGAAGAGGAGGTCTGAAAACGTGGCTTGCTGAGAGAGATATTGACCACACTCAGTTTAGAGAGCGCGTCCGAAAAGCAATTGAAGTACAAAAAAGGCATACCCAGGACTTGATGGGAATGTCTGGTGTCGAGGGCACGGCCATAGGAATCAGAGCAGACGGCGAGTCCGGTTGTTAAGATCTTTACTTCTTGGGCTGGAATAACCGGTCTTCCTGATAGGCTGGATGGTTTTCCTGTACAAGTCGAGGTAACTGGCAGATTTGTCGCTTACTATGAAAATCCCAGGACCACACTACCCAGACCCGTTCCCATCGGAGTTTCTACGGGCCATCCAGACATTACCGCCGGCACAATTGGAGCCAGGGTTAGGGGTGATCAGAACAGCGATGGTACTGATGAGGTATACGCCCTGAGCAATAACCACGTGTACGCCAACGCCAACGAGGCTTCCTTGGGTGACAATGTTCTTCAAGCTGGAACTGCAGATGGAGGGATTGATCCTGACGACAAGATAGGTACCTTGTTTGATTATGAACCTCTTCAGTTTGACGGCAGTAACAACACCATAGACGCTGCCATTGCACTCTCTACAACAGCGGATCTAAGAAACAACACTCCTGATAACGGCATCCTTTATGAGCAGTTCACCCCAAGTGAGGAGATAGCTGAACCATTCGTTGGGCAACAAGTAAAAAAATACGGCCGCACAAGTGAATTGACCAATGGGCAAGTTGCAGAAATCAACGTGACCGTAAACGTTTGTTACGAGCCTGTGTGGATTTTCTGCTTTAAGTCGGCGAAGTTTGTTGGCCAGATCGCAGTAGAGTCCATAAACGTTAATCCTTTCAGTGAGCCAGGAGACTCGGGATCTCTCATCGTTACTACTGAGGGCAATAATCCGGTAGGTCTCCTATTTGCCGGAAGCGAGACAAGAACACTTGCCAATCCTATTGGTCCGGTACTGAGCAGGTTTGGCGTGACTATTGATGGAGAGAGCGCTGAGCCATTTGCGGATATCTCCATGGAATCAGTGACTGCCCGGGCATCTGTGATAGAGGGAGATACAATTGACGTAGATGTCGTGGTAGCTAACGTGGGAAACCAAGATGTCACCAGCGACATCACTGTCACTCTGGAAGACAACCTAGATCCAAGCTTCGCTCCGGAGCAGACCATCGAAGGTGGCCTGCCTCGCGGAGCATCCACGACCCTTACTTTCTACTGGAATGCAGTATCCTTGGGAGATCATATCCTGACAGCTAGTCATGATGTTGTTGACGATGATTCCACTAATGACGATGCCAGTACCGGGGTAAACGTAGTGGAGTCTTTAATGGACGTTGCTGTAACAGAAGTGAGGGCTCCGTCATCTGTGGTAGAGGGCAGCATTGTTGAAGTGGACGTGACCGTGTGGAATTCGGGAAACCAGGTCGCTGAGAATTTCGATGTTACACTCATGGACACCACTGACGGACCTCCTGCAATTGGCACCGAGACGGTTTCCAGCCTTGCAGCAGGTGCCTCCACAATCCTCACCTACTCATGGGACACAACTGGTGCCAGTATAGGTGACCACACCTTAGAGGGTAGCCACAATTTAGTCGACGATCAAAACACCGCAAATGACACCAAAACTACTACAGTGGAAGTAACGACCCAAACCGCCGCTGGACCCCATCTCTGGATCGGAAAAAGAACGGTAAGCACTGCTGGATGGGAAACAGTGAACCTCGATAACGGGCACGATTACGGCGAAAACATGGTCGTGATCTGTACCCCTAACTACGAGTACCATGAGTTGTATACACCAGAGCCTCTTGTGGCCCATGTGCAGAACGCTAGCGGCAGCAGTTTCCAGGTAAGACTCGTCCAGGCCGTTGGGCTTAGCCTCCAACATGTGTCTGCTGACGTCCACTGTGTGGCAGTCGAAGCGGGCGTGTACAACGAGGCCGAGCACGGGGTGAAGATGGAAGCGGCAAAATTCACTTCCACTCTCACTGACCGAAAAGGATCATGGGTGGGAGAGATCCGTTCCTATGCCCAGCCATACACCAATCCAGTAGTGGTCGGGCAGGTGATGTCACTCAATTCGTATGATTCCACCTTCGGTGTGGATTTGTGGTCGGCATTCTGGTGTAGTGGTTCCTCGAGGAGTAGTCCTCCGTCAAGTACTGCGCTGTGGGTCGGCAAGCACGCTGGCGAGGACCCACGAACTCGGGACCCCGAGATAATGGGATACGTTGTGATGGAAACCGGAAGCGGCAGCATTGGTTCTACTAACTATGTGGCCGGGCTCGGCTCCGACTCAATCAGAGGCGTTTATAACAGCCCGCCGTATAACTATGCTGTAAGCGGTATTACTTCTCCTGCAACTGCTGTCACAATCCTCGGTCAAGCGGCTATGGACGGTGGAGACGGAAGCTGGGCGGTTCTTTATGGTGATGATCCAATTACGGCAAGTGGGGTTAACTTAGCTGTCGATGAAGATATGGCCTGGGATTCCGAGCGCAAGCACACCACCGAGCAGGTGGGGTATATAGTTTTTGAATAACGAAAAGGGTAAAATGGGCAGGGGAGGGCTAACACCTCCCCTGTAAAGCAACTGCTCATCTGAAGTTGTCCGCCAACCCTCGAAAGGGATTGACTGTCATTCTGAGCGAGGCGAAGAATCTCGTAATTCCAGATTTTAAACACTCGAAAATCTTCGCACAGTCCCTCAGAATAACCTTGTCGGACAGGTTCATTTAAGGGTTTCAAGGATTTGTTATGAAGTGGGGCGCTGGTTCTGGTGCCCCACTTTTTTCTTAGAAGTAAACCAAAGAAAAAGAAGAGGTATATGCTTTACACTATCATTACCAGAGCTTCTCGTCTGATGCTGCACGTGGCTACATTGAGCCTAGCAATGCTGCTCATTTGGAGTAGTATGGTGACTTGTGCAAACGAAACTGCTAAGGATCTGGAGGAAGGAAAGCAGATGGCTAAAAAGCCAATCGAAGAAGTACTCAAGGAGTACACCAGTAAGCTAATGTCACTCCCCGGTGTGGTTGGCACGGCTCAGGGTCTCTGCAATGGTAAGCCTTGTATCAAAGTGTTTGTCAGCAAGAAGACGCCCAAGTTGGAACGGAAAATACCCAAGACTCTCGAAGGCTATCCGGTGGTGATCCAGGAAACAGGTAAGTTCAAGGCACTTCCAGATAGCAAACAATGATAAACAACAATAGAATTGCTTCTAGATGCAGTAAATTCTTTAAACGGTTGTGCACTCAACTCCGCAAGAATCTCCTCTCCCCTCGAAAACTTTGTCACAATTCGTCGAACCCGTCATTCCGGACGAGTCCTCCTGAGCGGACGAGATCCGGAATCCAGTGAATTTTCAATATAATCAGACTCTTTCTGGATCCCGGCTCGTGTCCCGCTTTGCGGGACTTGGCCGGGATGACGAAATTGCGACACAGTCTTTTGAGGGAAGAGGGGATATGTAGTCATCCTGTGGTGCTAAATACAGAGGCGTTTTCTCTAATTCGGACCAGTCCTAGTTCTTTATCTCGGTCAAAAGACCATCCTCGAAATAGAGATATCGCACTTCCGTGCCTGGTCTTTTATAAATCCATTCTTCTTTGGTGTCATCAGAAGTAGGTGATTCATTCACCGCATCCGGTCTACCCCAGGCATAGTAAACCATGTGCGTAGTCATTCCTATCTCTACTTTTCCCGCCAGGACTAAATCTTGCATTTTTTTTGGCCAACCAGATTCTTTTATTGCAAGATACTTTTCCACGTCATCTATATCGCCCTTTATTACGACACCAAGGCTTCTGTGCACCCACTTGGTGTAAACCACTTTTTCGGTTTTCGTTATCTTATTGTATTTAGTCTTCGCATCAATGGCTATCCATGTTGCGTCGTAGTTGGTGAAGGTATCAGGTATCTCTGATATTGTTTCTTTTGCAAGCTGACCAATGACTCTATACTTGGTCCCGGGTCCTGATCGAATGTTGCCCTTCTTGGTGAAAACAAAATATGCTGCATTACATACCGAAATAACGGAAAATATTAAAATAACATTCATGAGTACTATCAATCGCCCTTTTTTCATTACCTCCACTTCCTTTCAGGATTGTGTTCTGTGTCATTCATCCTTTTTCGGGGCACGTATAATGCAACCCTGCGCACGCAGTTGTCTATAGTATTCATTGAGCTTGGCTATCATGCGTTCCCTTTCCCGCTCCTTGCGTTTCTCAGCAAGATTGATAATCTTCGCACCCATATCAGCCACTCTCCTGCTCCTTTCTAAACCTACTGTGGGCCCCAATCCTTGTTCTGTGACGATAGCACCCTCTGAAGAGAGCAAGTATTGTGCCACTGTGCGGCTTTCCTTCGACAAGCTCAGGACAGGCCCTTCGACAGGCTCAGGACAGGCCCTTCGACAGGCTCAGGTGGAGTCGCTCGGGACAGGCGGGATAAGCAGTACAGACGGGCAGCAAGCTCTGTTGAACAAACTGAACCGACAGTGGAGATATAGTAGCCTTTAAGCTCTCATTGCACCAGGACATTAGGTATCTCCTTGAATGTGCAGATGGATGTTTTTTATGTCCCAAAACGGTACAACCCTTGCATCTGAACCGAAGTTGATAGGTGAAATTGATGGGAAATTGAAGACCATGAAAGAGAACTGTTTACCGAATAAGGGTTCTTATCGCAAGATAGCACTTGCAGCACCATGGTCCCACGGGTGCAAGATCAAGAAAAGTGCACTAATCATAATTTTCGGGATAATGGTGCTCAGTTTTACCTTTCCAGTGTTAGCTGAGAAGAGCTGGCGCATCCATACTCCCCGCGGTGGTGTGGTAAGCCTTGTGGTTACGGACCAGACCCTCAAAAATATCAGGATCTATGGTTTTGACTTCGTACATGGTGGAGACGCTTTTTCCATCACAGCGGCACTACTTCGTCCGTCAGACGGGTCGCTCACTCTCTCAATCAGTTTTTATGAAGACGGCAATCTGGTTCAGGGCGATTATCTTGATATTACCGCCGAAAAGAGAACGCAAGAGGTGTACTGCCCGGAAAGTTTTGATCAAATCGTCGTAGACTAAAAAAAACCCAGACCTGGATATGGGCGGGAAGGTTGATTGCTGTCGTTACATTTTTGAGAATCTCAAAGCGTTTCTAATCCTGGGAGTTGGTTATGGTTAAGTCTTGTTTCATAATCGAAAATGACCTGGGCAAGAAAAGAGTCTTTCCCTTTTATTCCAAGCTCACCATTGGCAGGGCGTCGAAGAATGATATTTCTTTGCCCGACCGCACTGCCTCCAAGCGGCACGCTATAGTGGGCAGAGTGAAGGGCCGAGCCGTGGTTAGGGATCTCGGCAGTCGTAACGGTACCTTCGTAAACGGAGAAAAGGTAGAAAAATCAGTACTTTCGAGTGGAGACAGACTCAAGATTGGCAACGTAACGCTCCGGTTTTTTCAGACAGAGGAAACTTCTGAGAACAAACATGCAGAGAGCATGGCAACTCCGCAATCCTACAAAACACTGGGAGAATACCTGCTGGAAGCCGGTGCGGTTGATGAGTTTACCCTCCTAAGGGCACTGGACGAGGAGGAAAAGAGCCAAACAATTGATCAGATTCTTATAGACACTGGGGTCTTAGATGATGTGAACATAGCCGAAGCACTGGCCAAACAGCTGAAAGTCCCCTTAGTTCGCCTCAATGAACTGGAAATACCAGAAGAGGTCATCTCACTGGTACCCGTCGAGGTGGCAAGAACCCACTTGCTCATGCCGGTCAAGATTACGGAGGGCAAACTTCTGGTGGCATTGGCTAATCCGCTTGATCCTCATGCCATGCAGGTTCTCCGCATGGTAACACGCATGAGGGTCGAGGTTGCTGTAGCTCCCAGAGGAGATATCCTGGAGGCATTGAGTAGGTTTTATGCTGTGGAATTTCTGAACCAGGTGTTGGATGGAGACCCGAGCTTAGATTTAGATGATGTCACGGTTGATATCTAACATTCAGTCTGGTTAGCTGGCTGGGTAAGCACTGAAGACAATTTAGGTTCTGAAGGAGAAAGAGATGAGCAGGAAACACTATAGCTTACTGTTTTCATTGTGTTTGCTAACCGGATTGCTGGGCAGTATGATTGCCAACCAGTTCTTCCCTGGCAAACCCGCTTTTGCTAAAAAAGTAGCTAGGATGCATACAGTCGTGGCGGCAGAGGAGTTCCGTTTAGTGGACAAAGACGGTAAGGTCTTATCCACCTGGGGAATGTATGCTGGCGGTCCTGGGATGGTTCTCTTCAGCAAAACAGGCCAATTCCGTGCTGTATTCAGCTTAACATCGCCGGAAGAAGGACCGGTTTTGACTTTTGCCGACAAGGACGGCAACCATCGTGCAATAGTAGGTTTAGGAGCGAAGCGGCAGCCATATCTGACGCTGCGTGATAAAGCTGGCAAAGAGCGCCTCACCTTATCCCTTGACGATGAAGGCGAGCCTTATGTGGCGTTGTATGACAAGCAGGAAAATGAACGCGTCATTGTCGGAACCGTCGACCTGACAAAGATTAAACGAACAGGCTTTATCGAGAAAAGATCCGTCTCTTCACTTGTTTTATTGGAAGAAAACGGCGAAGTCTCCTGGAAGGCTCCATGAGTCAACAACCACCCCCACCGGAATTAGCCTTTATTCTCCCGCTGTATATGATAATGGTTGTTATTTTCTTACCGCGGTGTGCTTAATTTTTTTCTCGTAGTACCTTCCTAGCATTTCGCGAAGAGACTGACGGTTGTCGCTGGAGACTTGTGTGAAGCGCAGGCCCATTCCCGAAGGTGTTGAGTCTTTCTCAGAACCAGAGGGGTTCGACCAGGCAACCTCTGCTGGTACTTCCAGGGGTTGTTGATTCGGGGCCATAATGAATAACCTGAGTTTTTCTCTCGGGCGCAGAACCGTCTTGCAACGAATAAACGCTCCTTCACCACTGATATCTCCCGTTTCTGCTACCAGAACCCCCTTAGCCGTTATCATAACAACAGGCCATCTTACTCTCAGTCTTGTGGGTATGCGGCGATCAGTCGCCATTACTGGGTCCGATTCTAAGAAAGAATGTGTTCCGTTTGCGCAGAGGTCATGGTCTGCAACCTCTATGCCAGCATACTCCCGAACGTATTCGCCGAGTCCTTCCTCCTAATACTTCTGCCCTTGTTTCCACACCACCCACTCACCTCTGTAATAAATCTCCCGGTCAAACGACCACCTTCCAAAGGCGTACTCACGGCTAGTTAGACCGCTGCCAGTTAATAATTTTGTTGAAAACCCACTAGGAGTAGAGCCAATGAAGCGCACTGTCAGAATCACATCGCTTATTGTTATTTCCCTTATTTTTCTGGTTCTCTCACTCGCTCCGATCCTCTCTAGCGTGGCCGTTCTAGAATCGAACAGAGCTCACCAGCAAGAATACAGTCTGGAGATCACTCAAAATGGGGATTTGGCAAGAAGCGAAGACACCGTAACCCGTTGATGACTCTGCAACAAGCAAGCACTAGGTTCAGCAGTCGCGGGGGGTGTGTGGTGTCTATGGAAATTGGCTGACACCGAAGAATCCCCTGATGGCATTCTCCGTTGTAATCGTGCTGTCTTCCGTGGAGTGCAAGTTCCGCTCCAGCGTGGGCCACCAGTTCAAGCTTGAGCCCATCCGGCGATCCCCATCCCTACGGAACCATTGCCATTACCCCACCAGAGGCTCAACTGGGAACGCGCAAGTTACTCAGCATTACCTCGGGCTCGAGAAAACGGCTATTCAAAATTACCGTACCACCCGGGTCGCGTGAAGGAACTGTACTTCGCCTCACCGGTGCGGGGCAGCAACTCCATAACGGTACCCGTGGAAACGTCTACATTCGGGTGATGATCAGTTAGGCTGATAAAGCCGTTCCCACATAGCTTTCGCAACATGCACGGTCAACGGAGATCTTTCGTGAGAAGCTTCTTGAAGATAGATCCGTTCCCGCCTATAATTTTACCAATACCCCCTCAGGGGTGATCAATTCACCTACAGCATCAAAAAATGGACTGCCTGCAAAAGGAGCACAATAGCCAGCAAGGCCATGCGTACCAGTACAAGAGACAGAATCTTACTCGGTCTAGGTATTTTCGGAATTGCAGGGTTTTTGTATCTCTACACAGTAAAACTATTTGGACAGCACGGAAAACCTGCGACCAGTGCATTTCTTGAAGCTTACATTGGCAGAAACGGTCTTATTGCTGTCAACGTGCTCATTTTCGCCAGTTTTCTCGCGCTCCTCCCGTATCGGCTACCATCAAAAGAAAAACAGTGGAAATCAAAAGGGGCCTTTTTCGCTTTTTTGATTGCACTTTTCACAGAGATGTTCGGATTCCCGCTCGTTATCTACCTCTTCTCCCCACTCTTTGATTATCCATTTGTTCGTCCTTTCAGTAAAAGAATATTGGGTAGCTCCGGTATGATTGTCGGAACCTGGATTACCTTGGCGGGCATACTTCTTGTGTTTATTGGTTGGCGCAAGATTCATAAAGCAAAAGCCCTCGTCACTGATGGAGTCTATAACTATGTAAGACATCCTCAATATGTTGGGCTCTTCCTTATAATGTTCGGCTGGCTACTCCACTGGCCAACGCTCCTTACTCTGACAATCTTCCCGATCTTGGTCACCATCTATTACAGACTCGCGCTGAGAGAAGAAAATGAGCTTGAAGAAGCCTTTGGCATCGAATACCAGAAGTATAAAGAACAAACACCCCGCTTTTTTCCTTACGTGAGAGCAAAGAGACACTGAGAAGTAGGGGCGGCTTACGTTGTCCGCCACAGCTAAGACTGAGGCGAATTTCTCCCCGCCAGCCCTGTCATCGGAGCAAAACATCCTTCGTCATAATGTGATACTGTAAGAGAAAATGTCACATCTTCTGCCTAAGTTCATTGGATCCGTGGGCCCGGGCCGAGCGTATTCGCTGCACGAGATTTTGCAGTAATAAAACGGTCATCTTGAGATGAAAATATATTTGAATTTACTTATTTTTTTTGTGTTTACTTTAACCTTTATCTCAACTACCTCGGGCCAAGAGACACTCTGGAAAGAACTGAATATAGAGCTGGCCGAACTCCATCAACAAGGAAGATACCAGGAGGCAGTAATGGTAGCCGAACGTGCCCTCGAGGTTGCCGAAGAGACATTTGGGCCATATCATCCAAGGGTGGCGATCTCTCAGAACAACCTGGC
>CAYFXH010000003.1:39229-42926 GCA_964346905.1 uncultured Desulfobacteraceae bacterium
AACCTTATACAGGCTGCAGGGGAAATACGATGAAGCGGAGTTTCTCTATACACAGGCTTTGATACTAAAGGAAAAATCTTTGGGATCAAACCATCCAAAGGTGGCAACGGCTTTGAACAATCTAGCAGGCTTATACAGAGCCCAAGGCAAGTATGGCGAAGCCGAACCTCTCTACCAACGTGCTCTGACAATCAGAGAAGAGACCTTGCCGCCCGACCATCCCGATTTGGGCCAATCGTTGAACAATCTGGCGCTACTATACAAGATCCAGGGCAAATATGCAGAGGCGGAGTTGCTTTACCAACGGGCACTTACCGTATGGGAAAAGGCTCTGGGTAAGAACGATCCCAATGTGGCGACGCTGTTGGAAAATATGGCAGAGCTGTATAAGAATCTTGGAGATAAAAACAGCGCCAGTAAACTAGAAAACCGCGCAAAAGAAATTCGCCAAAGCCAGGAAGACGTGAATTCTTAGTTTAACGACGAGCTAGAAAACGTACCAAAGCATAACTGTGTAGGCAGTACGTCGTTTGCCACCGGCAGCTTTGCTCGTTTTTATTTATTGGTTGGCTATGGATTACAGACCGCCGACACCCGCGGAAATTCTGAGGGCCATCGGCTCCACCACAAATCTGCCAAACAGCTTACGGCGGGCCCTGGATCCAGGCGACGATTTCGAGCCGATACCTGACCCAAGGCCCGGAGACTGGTTGAGGGAACATCCTGAAGCAGGTCAGACCTTTGATGCTTTCGTAAAATCCAGGCGAAACACGCCGAATGCGCGTCGAAACAAAATCATCCTTCAGCCACTGGGTAATTTTCATGTACATCGAAGTCCCTCGTTGGAAATTCTACAAGAATACGCTTCTGCCTACTTCGCTCTGAAGGTGAAAATACGCTCTCCTCTGGATATTAGCTACTCTGAAGTTACCACCCGTACCAACCCTATTACCGGGAATCGACAAATCTTGGCAGGAGATGTGTTGGCTCTCCTCAGACAACATATTCTTACCAGTGATTTTTGCATCTTGGCCATAACCATGGAAGATCTCTATCCTGACCCGTGGTGGAATTTCGTTTTCGGCCAAGCCTCTTTTTGGGAACGCATCGGGGTCTTTAGCTTTGCCCGTTATGACCCCGCCTTCTACGGCGAACGAAGAGGAGCAGATTACCAAGAACTCTTATTGCGACGAAGCTGTAAAGTATTGGTCCATGAAACGGCTCACATGTTCTTCCTGCAGCACTGCATATTTTTCAAGTGCGTTCTCAATGGCTCCAATCATTTACAAGAAAGCGACTCCAGGCCACTTTCCCTGTGCCCCGTTTGTCTTCGCAAACTTCAATACAGCATTGGCTTCGATGTGGTGGACCGGTACCGGAGGCTTCTGCGGTTATACCGAAAGATCGGTTTTGATCGTGACGTCAGTTGGGTAGCCAACCGACTAACAAAGATTTCAGCTGATGAGAGCCACAATGCACTGCCAGAGTAAGTAAGAAATAAAACGAATTTTGCTGGATGCTTGATGCTGGATGGTGGATGCTGGCGGTTGGACTTTTAAAAGAGGATTTCAGGGGGTTCACTAAAATAAGTCGTAAAATATGTATGATACCCTGCCGGCTTCCTTTTCCCATATTACGAAAGTCGCCTGATTACTTACGCCACGTGGGTAACCCACTGTACCAGTATTGATAAAGGAGACCAGCATCAGAGGACTTCCCTCCAAAAACTTTACATACACATCTGATCTCTGGTTGGGTATGAGATGGCGGTAGTCGAACTTTCCTTCGGCGAGCAGAAACTGAAACACACTGGGCATATGTGTGTGGCCGCAAAAGATTAGCGTTGCGGGTAGATGTTCCAATTCTTCAAAAAAATCCCTTTCTTCAAAAAGGTATTTGTCCGGGTCGCTCCAGGCGCCGTGAACCAAGCAGTGCTCATCTCCAATCACATGGAGCGGGAGCTTGGCCAGATAGGCAAAATTTGCTTCGGTGAGTACTGATCTGGTCCACTCGATTTTTCTCAAGGCAAAAGGATTCCATCCCTCCGGTTCGCCTTGATCGCAAACCAGCCGGTCGTGGTTGCCGGAAATCGACAGGATATTATTAGCGCGAATAAACTCAACGACCTCATTGGGTTCATTTCCATAACCTACCAAATCACCACAACAGAATATCTGCTCAATTCCCAGCGATTTTATTTTCTTATGACAAAGCTCAACCCCCCGCAGATTGGCATGGGGATCGGAGATGATAGCCACCCTATCGGCCAGCTGATCTAAACCTTGGACCATATTCCTCGCATCCTCAGGAGCCACATCCTTGGTTGAAGGTACAGAGCAAGGTTTTTTTGGTTTAGACAAAGTGATGGAATCGCGACATTTTCCATAGGTTTCCAATACTTAACCAGGTCCACCTCAGAGAGGAATAGCTCCCTTCTGCCCGCGTATTTGCGAATACCTTGGGGGAATCTTAACATCTCTTTTGGAAATTGTAGAGTTGATTCTGATGAATGAAATTCCCTGCAGTTACATCGCTGCAGGCTTGGCAATGGAAGGAAGGTTAGCATTAGGTCTAGTTTGCTCGCTTGGTCACCAAAAAGGGGACAGTGACTGTGCTGCATTTTCATGAAGCCAAATCCTCCTCTGCCGGAGTCACGGTAACTGTTGGTCGTAGATTCGCAGGATTGAATGATGTTAAAATAGATTGACAGGCGGCGGGAACAGAGAAAGCATCGTGAGAAGACAAGGTACTCAACAACAATGGACAGCGCACATTTTACCCTAACAGATGCAGATCTTGACTTTCTGGTGGCAGCAGCGGCCCCAGGAGTGAAAGACAAGGCGAAGCTGAAACAATTGATTGAGAAAGACGAGGACTTTCGAAACGGTTTCATCGGTGACGAAAAGACATTTCAGCGAGTGATGGCCGATGAAGAGGTGTTTTTGACAATCTCGCCAAGACTGTATTTTGAAATTCTACTGAGAAAAACCCGTAAAGAAATGAAGACCGCAACGTACACCATTGAGAGATCCGGAACCCAGAAAATTGCGGTCTTTGACACCAAAGACGTAGTTGATCTCATATCCACCCAACCGGTACTTGCCTACCTGGCTGACATGCTCTCATCGTTTACCAAAATTGAAAGTTACTCGATTTCTTATCGGATCAGAAAAGGGATCTGGCGAAAACTTAGATTCAACGACCTGGATATCGACAGTCTTAGAAGGTTCTGTGAGTCAGTGGAGGAGGAGCACAGGCTTGGCTTCTTCAAAAGAATTGCCGATATTTGCCTGTTCATGCTGGGCGTGTTCCCCGAGTATGTCCAATTAAGCTATCGCTATCCATCCTCGGGGGAGTTAAGGCCGCAAATAACTGGCAGGGTCAGAAGAAGCATGGCCGACTATGTGGAGGAGGGCAGGAAATTTTACAAACTTGCTGCAGAGCATCCCGCTGCTAGGACCTTCGGATTATCTGAGATTTTCTGGCTCTTCCATGGAAATTTGTACGCCGCCCAGAAGCCGCTCAATTTCATTGCCGAGCACTATCTTCACTACAAAAGACATAACCTTTTTGGTGTTCAGCGTCAGTGATAAAGCAGTAGCCACTGGAGAGGAATACAGTTATGGAGCAGAGAACTTTGGGAAAAAGCGGGCTCACCGTATCAGCCATTGGTTTGGGCTGCATGGGTATGTCGGAG
>CAYFXH010000003.1:42936-44158 GCA_964346905.1 uncultured Desulfobacteraceae bacterium
AACCGGGATGCAGAAACGCAAGCTGGGCGGGGATGTTATGGTATCAGCAGTAGGTCTTGGCTGCATGGGTATGTCGGAGTTTTACGGCCCTCGAGATGACGAAGCGTCACTGAGAACCATCCACACCGCAATCAATTTAGGCGTTACCTTTCTCGACACTGCAGACATGTACGGGAGAGGTGAAAACGAAAAACTAGTGGCGAGAGCAATTAAGGGATACCGTGACCAGGTAGTCCTGGCCACCAAGTTTGGCGTGGTCCGAACTGAGGATGTGCGACAGCACAAGATCGATGGACGCCCAGAATACGTCCGTTCAGCCTGTGAAGCGAGTCTGCGCCGGTTGGGAGTTGAGACGATAGACCTGTACTACCAGCATCGGGTTGATCAGGATACGCCCATAGAAGAGACGGTCGGCGCCATGGCACAACTGGTTCAGGAAGGAAAAGTTCGCCACCTGGGTCTTTCTGAAGCGGGAGCGCAAACCCTCCGCCGTGCGCACGCGGTTCACCCAATTGCCGCTTTACAGACCGAGTATTCGCTCTGGAGTCGAGATGTGGAGAATGAGATTATTGCAACCTGTCGGGAACTCAACATTGGCTTTGTTTCTTACAGTCCACTAGGAAGGGGTTTTCTCACCGGCCAGATCAAGAGCTTTGATGATTTAGCCGAAGACGACTGGCGCCGTTTTTCACCACGATTTCAAGGGGAAAATTTTGAGCGCAACCTGGTGCTTGTGAAAGCAATCCAGGAAATGGCAAGCGAGAAAGGGTGCACTCCTGCACAGCTTGCATTGGCCTGGGTGTTGGTACGAGGAAAAGATATTGTCCCCATTCCAGGTACCAAAAGGACAGCGTATCTGGAAGAGAACGTCGGTGCGCTGAAGGTGAAGCTATCAGAAGAGGACCTGAAACATCTTGACGAGATCGCGCCACAAGGTGCTGCTGCGGGCGATCGGTACCCAGAAGCGGGAATGCAGTTGGTAAATGTCTAAGCAACACTCCTGACTCCAATGCTCCAGCACCCCAATGGTTATCATTTCAGGTAAAATAGGCTACCCTTAAACCCAGCCAAAGTATATGCTTTGTTACCCACGCCTGTGTTTACATTCAGGAGTTCCCACCAAGATTGAACGTAGATGTTTGTGAACTGAGGTCTCGTATCGGTTTATGCTGAGGAGCACCTGAGAATGCTTTTCTGGTGTCTCTTCTGTCGTTCCAAGGCT
>CAYFXH010000003.1:44168-60841 GCA_964346905.1 uncultured Desulfobacteraceae bacterium
GGAAGTGGCACAGACCTGCCGCAGTCACTCAGAAGAAACACCAGAAAAGACCAAAAGGGCAAAGCTGCGAAACAACGAGCACCTAAGCTTTTTGAGGGAACTCCTGGAATGTCGATCCGCTTGATTTTGACAAAATTAGCAGGAATCGTTAATCTGTGGCGCCAGAACCTGCAGCCTTAACTTTATAAACAAGGGAGACCGCGATGAAACTCAGAAAACAGAGAGCGTTAGTGTTGCTTTGTTGTCTCGTAGTGGGATCAAGCGGATGTGCTCCCCTGATAGCAGCAGGAGTAGGAGCGGGAGCCGGTTTCGGTACCTATAGTTACATCGAGGGGAATCTGAAAAGGGACTATGTTGGACCACTGTCTACCGCCTGGGAAGCAACGTTGGCAGCACTCGATGAATTAAACATAGCACCCAATGTGCAGGAGAAGGACTATTTCGGCGGACTCATTGAAGGAATAATGCATGATGGAACCAAAGTTACTATAAAGCTGAAAAGGCTATCCGATAACCTAACGGAGGTGGGTGTTCGAGTAGGTTCATTTGGTGACAGGGCAAAATCTGAAACTATCCATGACAAGATTGCTGAAAAGTTCAAGAAAAAGTGACTGGACGAGATTAGCTCCAGCTCATTGTCTCATAGGCAGATTAGGGTGTTACGATAATACCGGCTTAGTCAGCTGTAATACCTAGGGCTGTTGCGGTGGTGGCCGTCGGCTCAGAGAAAAAGAGATTGAAATGAGTAAAGATTATAGCTCCTTCAGTACTCAATACGTATAACGAGGCAAGCATCCCAGCTGCTTTTCTCGCATAGATCTAGGCTAGCCCTGTTAGATGGCACCCAAGAATTTGCAGTCACCTTCGATATCATAGGCCAGTATCTGATCACCATACTCGATGGTTATTCTGTCACCATCCCATTCGCCCCATAAATAATCGTCACCAAAGTCAATAACAGCATTTAATTCATCTGAGCGATTTTCCCAGACTATTATCCTGTAGCCGTCCGCACATTCAATTACCGAAATAACATCACCAACTTCGATCTCTTCCACATAATCAAAATCGCCAAGATTTTCTTTGATTTCGTCAATATTGTCCGCTGTAACGAGTTCATCGATATACATGATTGCCCCTCCTGGGTCAGACCTGCCAAAATGGACAAGTCTGGCTCTGCAAAGAGACTATTGTTTCACTATTTAACTTTGCTCCTATGCATGTAACTCCGCGCTGCCATAACCTCCGGTTACCGGGTTCTCCGCTCAGCAAGAACGGCAGACCGACCGTAAGCGGAGGGAAAACCCAGCTCTCAAGTGCTTACGCGTAGCTAAGGTAATAACCATATTTTAATTTTCTGTGGTGTGGTGATGTCAAAGATCACCACCAAGCCCCGCTTCATAATATGTGGCTCTTGGAACGAGCTGCAAGCACAATAACTGTAACCTCTGTCTTCAGGTAAGAAAACCAATCCGTCCTGATTTTTCAACCAAGGTTCTGAGCAACCACACCTGAGGAGCCAGCAACGTTAATGCGAGGGTCCGTTCTTTCTTCTTGACAAAAGGTTTCGTTAAGCAGAAAAAAAGAAGGCTCGAATAATCAACAAGGAGTAAAACAGAAACGTCGGGCCGGGAGCTATGGTAGCCTTTGCTGCTCTAGGAATACCCCAGCCCTCACGACATACTTTAATAGGATAACCGTTAAACAGAATTCTCCCAATTATCATATTTCAGGACCTGATCCCACATTTTTGTGAGAGGAGGGCTCGATGATAGTAAAAAAAGACTGGCCGAAGTTAATAGCTCTGGTTATTTTTTTCATGCTCCTTGGTGGATACTATGATCGTCTAAGCGTGGAGACCAGGACCTTTATGATACCACTACTGATTTTTGCTGCTGCAGCTCTTATTTTCGGGCGCTTAAAACAGCTTCAATACGAAATACGTTCATCGAGAGTCACCACGCTGGAAATTGTGGCCCAGCAATTAAGCGTGGCGGACGCGGATGGGAATGAGCGCATTTCAATCTCCGCATCTTCTGATAGAGCAGTAATGATATTCTACGACGAGAATCATGAGTCGCGCGCTACGCTGGAGTTGCTAAACGGCGAACCTTTACTCAAGCTGCATGGCGAAAAGGGCAGCGCAGTGGTGGCATGTAATGCAGAGGGAAGGCCGAGTTTTGCACTTCGCGGCGAGGCGGACGAGCTACTTTGGTCCGCACCATAGAGGTTCACGTTCACATTTTGAAGTCAGAAATCGTACTGTGCAGTTCAAAAACTGGAGTCCTACATCTGAAAGCCAAAACTCCCTTATTGCTTACCGCCTAACCATACGTCGGCTTTTGCGAAAGGAGGGTCCAGGAATGACCAAAAGGCAGCCCGACTCGCACATACACCCTACCGCCGTGATTGATCCCAGGGCAGATATCCACCCCGACGCCAAGATTGGACCCTACGTGGTAATTGACGGACCACTGAAAATAGGCCGTGGAACGCGGGTTATGGCACATGCCTATCTGACGGGTTGGACTGAGATAGGTGAGGATAACACCATCCACATAGGGGCTGTCATCGGACATGAGCCGCAAGACAGGGAGTATGAGGGGGTAAAGACATACTTAAAAATAGGGAATCGGAACTTAATCAGAGAGCATGCAGAGATCCATCGGGGAACCAAGATTGAGAGCTCTACCCTTATTGGAGATGATAACTTCATCATGAACCACGCCCACATTGCCCATAACTGTGAGATCGGCAACCGCACTGTTATCGCGGGCGGCGCTCTTTTGGCCGGCTATGTCCGGGTGGAAGATGAGGCCTTCATTTCCGGCAACTGCGTGGTCCATCAGTTCGTGCGAATCGGCAAGCTTGCCATGCTACGTGGGCTTTCCCGCACCAGCCGCGATGTCCCCCCATTTTGTATCATGGACAATACCCATACGGTTAAAGCCGTAAATCAAGTTGGACTGGAACGCGCAGGATACAGTAGACAGGCAATTGTTGAAATCAAACAAGCTTTCTCTCAACTCTTTCGCCGTAAGGGTAATCTCTCCGAAGCAATTCAAGAACTGGAAAGCAGAGGCTCACTCTCCGAGGAAGTGGTGTATCTAATAGAGTTTATTAAGAGCTCGGAACGCGGCGTTTGCTTTGGACCTAAGGGGCGGTAGCAGAGCCCGCCCTGTGAAATTCCGCCCCTCCAGGTGGGAATGCAACAGGGCCCGGTCGGCGGGACCTCACCGACATTCCCAATGACCTTGGTAGATCTGGCAACTGGAGTCCCCGGATGAAAGCTCTACAGATCCCCTCTGGGCCAGGAAAATGCAAGAACGGAGCACGGAAAAAACTGACAGTCATCCTACATTTGCCCATCACTGACACACAAGTGTACTAGCTGGGACCTGTCATCGGTGCTCAGCCGTTCATTGGTCCTCCGGCAATTTTTTGTTCAAAGATTGACACCTTCCACAGACCTATCCCTGCAGTACTTTCTTATCTGCACTGCTGTCCTTATGAGAATTAGCCGCAATTTCACTTCCATACTGTTTCCTAAAATTGTTCACTTTTCTATATCAAAGGTTGTTCTAATGAGTAGCCCATACGATTTCCTGTGATCAGTATGCGCGGTTGTCATAGTCTGAAGAATCGCTGAGGGACTTGGTATTAACGCATCCACCTGAAAAACAGGTTCACCAATAGGAAGCCGTCCCCTAGGTGCTTTTCAGCTGCATGATTCTTGCATAGAGAGCGAAAGCAAACTGCTGACCGTGTTTATTACTTTTGCGGGATGGAGAAGGGAGAACATTAATCTCAGCGAGGAGGGAAATATGGGCATAGCGGAAATTAAAGAGCGGATTGTGAAGATTATCGCCAATCAGCTGGGAATTGAAGTGTCAGACATCACTGCTGAGGCTAGTGTGGTGGATGATCTGGGTGCGGATTCCTTGGACGTGGTGGAATTGGTCATGGCTCTGGAAGAGGAATTTGACCTCGAGATACCCGATGAAGAAGCGGGGAAGATCACCAACATTCAGAACATCTTCGACTATATGGAAAATGCTTTACAAGCAGTATAAGTGTATTTCGACTTTACTTTTCCAGCTCTCTCATATGACTGGAACCAAAACCTGAGTCTTCCTCAGCAAAGCAAGCACCCGGCACAGTAGGAGAAAGGAGTAAAACGATGCTTATCAGGAAAAACCTAGGAATTATGGCAGTGCTCGCCGCATTGTGCTTCCTGGGTATCTGCGGAGGGAGCATTGTGAAGGCGGAGGCAGCTGCAAGGTCCGACAATCCAATAGTAGAAATTAACCAGTTAGAGCAGGACCTTAGCGACGCACTTAAAAATCACCTCAATATCTTGGCGCCAGCCTCATTTGCCAAGGCCGAGGCATCACTGAATGACGCAAAGAAAAGACTGGACCGTGGAGATAAGGCTTCGAAAATTTTGGAGAAGATCGCCAACGGACGAACTCAGCTCCAGCGTGCTCAAGAGGCATCTCAACGGGCGAGAAGTGAGTTGGCCACA
Organism: uncultured Desulfobacteraceae bacterium; assembly: GCA_964346905.1. Classification (GTDB taxonomy): domain Bacteria; phylum Desulfobacterota; class Syntrophobacteria; order BM002; family BM002; genus BM002. The sequence goes on from CAYFXH010000003.1 coordinate 48,694, forward strand.
GTGATTAAAGCCCGGGAACTTGCTCGCGCTGCCGGGGCCACCAACTTTGGAGACGACTATGCTGATGTGGAGAAAAAATTCCTGGACCTTACCAAGGCGGTTGAGAAAGACAAGGTCAAACGGGCCCGCAAGAATGCACCAAAGGTTGAAGAGCAATATCGCCAGCTTGAGTTGCGAGCAATTAAAGAGCAGACCCTCGGCGAGGCCCGCAGGTTAATCAAACAAGCAGAAAAGGAGGGTGCACGAAAAATAGCGCCAAAGACCTATGAGGCTGCGCAAAAGAAGTTGAAAGAAGTTGATCAATTTATTTCCAAATACCGTTACCAAAAATTGAAGATGCACAACATGGCCAGTGCGGCGCTGTTGCAAGCAGGGCGTCTTCTTCAGGTGACACGACAGAGCAAGACGATTCAATCAATGCGACCCGAAGATATCACCCTGTGGATGGAAGGAATCCTCTACGAGACTGCCAATAGCCTCGCTACTGCTGACATGCGCGATCAACCTCTGGGAACCCAGGTGGAAAATATCCTTGGCTCGATTACCGCCCTGCAGGAAGATCAGCGCTTCCTTATCAAAAAAGTCAAGACTCAACAGGCAGAAATCGAAGCCACCAACAAACAGATTGCCTATCTGGAGACAGAAAACCGTAAGTATCAGGCCGCAAAGGAACGGTTGACTGAAGAAAGATTCGCTGCGGAAAAACGACTTGCCGCAGAAAAGCGGTTCAACCAATTGTTCACTGAGGTCAGGAGCTATTTCGAACCCAACGAAGCGGAAGTATACAAACAGGGATCTCACCTGGTAATTCGACTGAAGGCTATTCAATTTCCCGTTGGCAAGGATGTAATCATGCCAAACAACTATTCCCTGCTCAGCAAGGCCCAACGAGCTATTCGCACTTTTGGTGAGCCCACGCTGGTCATTGAGGGACATACAGACAGCACAGGATCAGAAGTGCGTAACGAACACTTGTCCCAGAGACGAGCGGAATCTGTTCGTGCGTATTTGGTTGCAAATGGCACACTGCCAGAGGGAAAAATTGTCGCCGTCGGATACGGGTCCAAACGGCCGTTGGCCTCCAACAAAACGGCAAAGGGACGCGCTATCAACCGACGGATCGATGTAATTATCAAACCTCAGGCCGGGGCGGGATAATATCCTCCGGTTAACGGCTGCGAGTTTTTTAGAATTGAGCGTAGCGAAACAAAAAGGCCCTCTCGCTGGAGAGGGCCTTTTGTTTTAGACTACTGCAACACATTCTGGTCGTGCTAGCCCGCGTTATGCACGAAAGGGTGGCGTGAGACCGTGAAGATGGTCGTGCCACCGGATCATCGCAGGGGGTCTACACTTAGGCAGGGCTGAGGACGGACGGCTTCCGGCTCGACTCCGTCCTCGCTTCCATCCAGTAGGGCTTAGAGGCGGAGGGTAGGAAACTACGGGAGGGTAGAGCTTTAGAGTTCTGAGAGAACAACGGTCATCTCTGCCGTGGCAGTGGGTTGGTAGCGCGGGCTAGATCATGATCTCCCTGAGCGTGTCAATCTCCTCCAGGGCCTTTCCGGAACCTAGTACTGCGGTAGATAAGGGATTTTCGGTTATAGTGATCGGGAGCCCGGTCTCTTCCCTGAGAAGCTTGTCGATGTTTTTCAACAGCGCTCCACCGCCAGTGAGAACAATACCGTTATCGACAACATCAGCAGCCAACTCTGGTGGCGTCTGTTCAAGCGCAATTTTGACCGTCTCCAGTATGGTTTTGATTTGTTCGCTAATGGCCTCCCGAACTTCATCGGAGTCGATATCGACAATCTTGGGAATGCCAGATGTAAGATCGCGTCCCTTGATCCGCATATGCTCAATGTTGTCAACTCTGAAGGCATTGCCAATTTTGGTCTTTATCAGTTCTGCGGTTCGCTCACCGATGAGCAAGTTGTACTTGGTCTTGACATACTGGGATATAGCCTCATCCATCTTGTCACCACCCACTCTCACCGATTTGCTGTAGACAATGCCAGCTAATGAGATTACCGCCACCTCTGTGGTACCGCCACCGATATCCACCACCATGTTGCTTGTGGGCTCGGTGATGGGCAGCCCAGCGCCTATGGCGGCAGCCATAGGCTCCTCGATGAGGAAGACTTCCCGAGCACCGGCTGATTCTGCGGACTCCCGTACCGCCCGCTTTTCCACTTGGGTGATTCCTGACGGCACACAAGCGATTATGCGCGGCCGCATCAGGGTGCGGCGGTTATGCGCTTTCTTGATGAAATAGCGGAGCATGGCCTCGGCTACCTCAAAATCCGCGATGACTCCTTCTTTTAAGGGGCGAATGGCCTCAATGGTACCGGGAGTGCGGCCCAACATCTTCTTGGCCTCATGGCCCACGGCGAGAACCTTGTTGGTTCCGCCACCATTCCGGCGCACCGCCACAACCGAGGGTTCGTCCAGCACGATGCCGTTACCTTTGGCATAGACGAGGGTATTGGCTGTACCCAGATCAATGGCTAAATCGTTGGAAAACCAGCCTAAAATAGCATTAAGTATCGTAGCCACACTTCTCTCCCTTCACCCTTTGAACTTCCAGTGAATATCCAATACCCCCTCGCCTGGCGATGCAACTTTCCTTGTTGGACATTCAGCGGATCAAGACACCATCTGCCAAAATCTTCCATTTGGTGTTGATAGAGGATCTCATTACACTAAAGTTATCGCGCTACTCCGCACCAGGACGTGAGGCCGAAGATATTCCCAAAGCTGCCATCGGCCCCGGTTCGCAGGACTTCCACCCAGTAAGTACTCCAGAGCGAGCCGAAGCGGAGGAAATATCCCAGGTCTCAAAACCGATCTATGCGGAGTTACCTACATATACGTTTCCGAGATCTACGCAGAAGATGAGCAAAATACATGCCGAAACAAAGCAGATCTGGAAGAAATTAAACGATATTGGGATTATCTCTAATAATTGCGGTGGGGTAATTGGGGGGTTGCTGTGTGGCAGACTGGTAATTTTACCCTCGTGACCAGATGTCTACGTAGTTTAAAATAACCATTTGCATATCTTTGAGACAACTCTGGGGAAAACCCCAAAGGACGATTCACCGCTTTTATTTCTTGCATAACCGCTTCTTGCAACAACCCTGGAAAGGGCGGTATAAATGACTAAGGATCGGAGGAGAATTCAACCGCAGGGGGCGGTCTTGTCACTGGAGTATTGGATACTGCAACTGACTACCGTTCTCGGTTGAAAGGTCTACAGCCGCAATGGGCGTGATTCTGTATTCCGAAATCACCCTCATTGCAAGAATATACTCATGCGCGACCGACTCAAGTATTTATATTTTCTGGCCTTTTCGTTGAGCATTGGAATCCTGGCAGCCGTAGGAGCCCTTATTTTTCGTGCTCTGATCGAGATCTTTCAGAATGTCCTGTGGCCCTCAGGCACTACGTTTCTTGAAAAAGCGATCCTTGCTCCCTGGTGGCTTAAGATTCTCGTGCCAACTGTTGGAGGATTCATTGCCGGACCAGTCATTACTTTTCTGGTACCAGAGGCGAAAGGACCGGGAGTACCGGTAGTAATTACCTCGGTAGCAAGCCGAGAGAGTACCATCCGCCACCGGGTAACCTTTCTCAAGTCTTTGGTGACCAGCTTTCTCATCGGTAGCGGGGCTTCGGTGGGACGGGAGGGTCCCATCGTCCAGATAGGTGCCTCCATCGGCTCCTCTTTGGCCCAATTCTTCCGGCTTAACCCGGATCTCCGTCGCGTTTGTCTTGCCTGCGGGGCGGCGGCAGGAATTGCCGCCACTTTTAATGCTCCCATTGCTGGAACCTTGTTTGCAGTGGAAATCATTCTTCTTGATATTGAGATTGCTCACATAAGTCACATCATCATTTCCTCGATAACTGCCTCAGTACTGGCTCGATTTTTTTGGGGAGAGCTTCCAACTTTTGAGGTAACCACTTTTCAGTTGGTTTACCGCTGGGAGCTGGGCATCTATCTGCTCCTGGGAGTACTAGCTGGACTCACGGCCATCGCTTTTGTTTGGTCAATCGACTCAATTGAAAGCGTCTTCACTCGAGTGAAGATCCCTGAGTGGCTTAAACCGACAATTGGCGGGCTAGTACTGGGCATCATTAGCTTGAAACTCCCGTATGTTCTGGGGGTCGGTTATGAAACCGTAAATATGGCTTTGGCCAACTCGCTGATCTTGCAAGCGGCCATTCTGATTCTGCTCGGTAAGATTTTGGCCACTTCCTTCTGTATCGGCTCTGGCATGAGCGGGGGCATCTTTGCGCCTTCCCTGGTTTTGGGGGCTTCGCTCGGAACAGTAGTGGGATTGATCACCAGCCAGTTTTTCCCAGATCTGGCCCTCAGACCCAGCGACTATGCCCTGGTTGGTATGGGAGCAGTGGTGGCCGGAGCCACGCTGGCCCCAATGACAGCCATTCTCACCATCTTTGAACTCACCTACACCTATCAAATAATCCTTCCCCTCATGGTTGCGTGCATTGCCAGTGTAATTGTGGTAAGGCTCCTGTTCGGCTACTCGATCTACGAATTAAAACTCCTCAAGCAGGGAATAAGTATCGTCAGAGGGCACGATATCAGCATTCTCAGAAATCTCTACGCCAAGGATTTCATGACCAGAGAATTTGAAACTCTGTTGGACTCCACCCCATTCGGGGAAATTATGAACCAGGCAATTGAGAGCCATTACCCCCATTTCCTGGTGACTAACCTGGAGGGAGAACTCGTGGGAGTCTTGTCTCTGCGGGACCTGAGGCCACACATCCCCAAATATGACGAGCTAAAAGACTCACTGGTTGCAGCCGACCTCATGACCAAGGAAGTCATTACCATCTCCGCCTACGCCAATCTTGCAAGGGCTTTTGACCTTTTTGAAAAAAAACAAGTTTCCCTCCTCCCAGTGACAGATCCGTACAATACCAAGCGGGTTCTGGGAATTTTCAAAAAGGATGATCTTCTCCGGGCATATCAAACGAGGATTCTAAAAACTCGCATCCTCTCTCACCCTCCAGAATGAGAAAAGCTACCTCCGACACCCCAAGCACTCCATAACCCGAAACTCTCCTGCTATCACACTCCTACCAATCCTAGATCAGTCCGCTTCGCCACCTGCTTTACTCTAGTGCTTGGTTCTGGTGCTTGGTGTCTGGTTTTTTGCGCTCTCCCTGGCCTCCGAAACCTTAGTGAAGGAACATGGGTCACAATCGTTTAGCGGTCAACTTTATTCGGCTGGCAATACCCACCCCTCCTTACACACACTCTAGATTTTTATCGAAGTTTTCCCTCCATTTTTTTCTTGACATCCAAAAAGTGTATGGTGTAGATATCTCAGTCCTATGGAGGAGGGCGACCCCCTCCTGAATCGGCCCTGAGGCGTCACGGTTTTATCCAATCTGATCAGCTGAGGGGCCTTTTTTTGTTCTCATTGCTATCTCGAGCTCCGCAAGTTGACCAAGGCACAGGCTTATTATCGGTTGTGCTAACCACAAAGATTCGGATCCCAAAATCAATATAATTGGCCGTCTGAAAGCGTTTGGGCACATAAGCAGTTAACAACGGACCACGGACAATTGACCACTGACAGCAATGGGGTTACGTCCAGGGGAAAATCCATTTCCCCTGTGGTTCTAAAATGCATCTTCAATTCAGCATTTCACCTCTGCAAAACAAAATGATTGTTTGAATGGATCAGGTGTTGTACAAAGTGCAGACAGTGTCCGTTTTTTCAAGGAAATTGTCGCATTCTGTCGCGAGACGGTATGGAACGAAGGCAGGAAAAACCGAGAGATCAGGAGGGCAAGAATATGACTGGCGACAGCGAAAGACGCCATCATACAAGAGCCGAAATCAGATGGCCTGTTACCATCAAGATGGGCCAGACCATTATAGAGGCCAAACTGAGAAATCTCGGTGCTGGAGGTGCTTACATCCACTGTGGCGAAACACCGGAGCCCGGCGAACTCGTTACCTTAACGATTAAGCCCCCAGATGGTTCACCCCTCAGAATCACGGCTAAGGTGGTGTGGGCAGGCAAGGTCTTAGCCCTCGGTATGGGAGTTCGCTTCGTGGAGATCTCTGAGAAAGATCGGCAGTTTATCTCCGAGACAGTCTCAAAGCTTCTCAGCGACAATCAAAGCGAATAAAGAACAGTCGTCACCTGGAAACAGCACAATGACCTCGAACAACCAACGGGCAGATTCGGTTGTTCAGCCCCGATGGTTAGGCAGTCCCAAAAAAGGGGAGGATGGAGCATGACGGAACAGTCAGAGGCAAACGAATTCGTCAGCTACCAGGAAGCCCTCTTGTCTCAGGTTTTTACTTTGGATGCCCTGGTGAATGTATTGGAGCGAAAAGGGCTGATAAAGAGAGAAGAGATCGTAGAGGAAATCAGACAATTGCATGCAAAGACGGCAAAACCTCATCAGACAGATACACCATAAGAGTGGTACTTCTGGATTTCATCTGAAAGAGTGAGAATGATAACGTACACTTAACTGCCCCATATTGCTGAGTGTTGAGAAGGAGTGACGAATGAACCATGGGAAATCCCCAGCCTGTTGTCTTAAAGCAACCGAGAAACGTGTAGACGGTGCTGGAACTGAAAAACTCTTGATATTCCAGCAAAATCACAGCGGTGAACGCAAGATAGAGGGTATCAAAAGATATGCAAAAGAGCTGTTCACCCTCGAGATGATTTCCATCGATGAGCCCTTGCCTAAAATTCTCGACAGTACCGAGGAATATCTACCCCGGGATATCCGAGCGGATCTGGTTTTGGATTTTCTCAAACATCCAGACCTCTCTCATGACCTCGCCGTCGCCTGCAGCCACAGAAAGATCCCTGTAATCGCCTCGGGTAAAAAGTTGAGGGTTAAAGGGGTCTTAACCCCGCCGACATGATGCGGTCTCTCCAGGCAGGTCGGCCTGGGGCAATATGGAGAACTATTTGGGGCACCCGAGTTTACCGTGGAAATTGCTAACCGAAAGATTGCCCGCATCAAGGTGCTGCGAGGAGCTCCCTGCGGGGCTAGCTGGGATGCTGCCGAACGCGTGGCGGGCCTGCCTTTAGAAGAAGCGGCGGTGCGCATTGGCCTTGAGACCCAATATTTTTGCTCAGCTGACCCTTCGGGTTGGGATCCGATTCACGGCAAGAGCCCAGTGCACTTTGCCGGCGAAGTGCACATTGCAGCATTCAAGAGGGCTGTCCGAAAATAGATCCTCACTGCATCAGCCGCCCCATCCATCCATCTTATTTCCTCACAGACTCATGCTGAGAAATGAGGAGATTTATTAAAGCGAGAAAACCTGGTTCTCTGGGGCTTCCGGCTCAGAGAGCCAGGTCAGGGTTCAATGGCTGTGCCCGTAAACATCTTCAGCGCTTTTGCAGCACGGGAGCTAGAGCGACTTAGGATTTCAGATGTAACGAAATTGAGACCATAAGGTCCCAAAATCTGCAATCTACAATCTGAAATAATCAGTACTCCAGCCACTCCTGACTCGTTCCTGTAACCTATTGGTACACCTCCGGGTGGGGCTACCCCTGATAACCCTCTGGTATAAATTGGGCACGGCCTTTGCATTTGAGCCAACTTTGGTGTTTGTTTCATTACCCCAGAATCGTCACTTTTTTCTTGACTTTGTGACTGCTGTGGAGAGTCAGCCCCGACGATGTCAAACTGAATTCGAGGTGACAAAATGTCTCGGTGCGAAATATATACTGAGTGTTGGTTTTACCAAAGCAAAGTACACCCGCAATCTCAGGCATTTGAGTTGCTACAAAAATACTGCCACGGAGATAACCAGGGTTGTGCACGCTACCAATTCTCTCGCTCACTTGGTACGTTTTATGTTCCGAAGGGATTGCTACCCAATGAGGCAAGAAGGATCAAACCGGTTATTCGCGGTTTGATCTGAAGGCGAATCCCCCGTATCCTACCCTTCACCTGGTGTGTTTAATTTTATACCTTTGCTGGCTGCTGGAGTCTGCTTTCTCCGCGTGTTATTTTTCATGCTGGTGGGGAGCGGGGTATGTTTTGTTGATAATGATGAGGGAGTTTCGGGCGATTTTTAAGAGCAGACTTACCAATCTTACCATCGGCCCCCTTGGGCCCTGCCGCTGAAAGGCACTTTCCAGAACCCCGACCAATATCTCGGATGTCTGCATGTGTTCAGCCACAAGAGAATCCATATTCTCGGGATCAGCTTCTTGCAACTGAACACCCAAAGCTTCCAACCGTTTCAGCTCCTGGTCTGGATCAAATCCCTTCAGCCGATCTTCTTGCTCTGTCATAGTTACCTCCACTCCGTTTTTTTACTACAGAGATCAGCGTGGATCCCTGAGATTTCCTCATGAAACCAACGGTTCACCTAATAAGTGTCCTTCCGGGAACTTCCTTTTTCGGATGTCATTCTGAGGAGCCCCGCCGGAGGGAAGACGAAGAATGACACTTGATAGTTTCCGGATGGACGCTAAGTAAAGAGTATAGCAAATATCACAACTTCCTAGGTGAAAATAGCAAAGATTCATACTGTCAAAAGTAAAAAACCGCGACAGAAGTTACACTTCAACTATTGACTAAGACAAATCATCTCAGTATCTTATCGTCATGTTTTGACCTTGTATTCTGGAAACTGACACGGATATCCCACTCAGGTGTCGAAAACAGAGGGATCTGCAGTGCTGTTACGTTGATGAAAGTGAAGCAGGTTTGTAAAAAAATATTATTGGAGAGGGGGAGAGATTATGTACCAAAAAAGATCCTTTCTTATCTCGTGTTTCCTTATACTGCTACTTTCGGCCTGTGTCTCCAAGAACAAATACGTGCAGCTTGAAGCGAATCTTGCAAACACTGAACAAGAGCTGAAAGATACGCAAACCAGACTCAGTTACACTGAAGAAAGCAGAGAAAAGTGCATTGACAACCTGGCAGATTTCCAGGGAAGGCTCAAGGAATCAGAAATTGAAACCACAGAACTAACCGACAAACTGGTACAAAAACAATACACTATCGAAGAGCAGCAAGTGGTAATCAGGCAGCTGCACAGTACTAAGGAAAGCATAGAAAGCAGCCTGCGTGAGCAGATAGAGGCTCAGGAAATCAAAATCGAAGAAATAGAGGGCAAGCTGAAAGTGACCTTGGTGGACAAGATTCTCTTTGACACTGGCAAGGTGGAGATTAACAAGAGAGGCAGAGAGGTACTCTTGGAACTGGCAGACTCACTGAGGGAGAACAAAGACCAGAATATAGTCGTAGAAGGACACACGGATGACGTCCCCATTGGACTAGCATTGATAGACAGATATCCCACCAACTGGGAGTTGTCAGCGGCAAGGGCTATAGGTGTTGTTCGTTTTCTCCAGGAGAAAGGCTGGCTTGCCCCAGAAAGGCTTTCAGCCACCGGGTACAGCTACTACAAGCCTGTAGCATCCAACGACTCTGCGGTAGGGAGACGCCAAAATCGACGTATTGAAATAATTCTTACACCAAAGCCTTGAACTCGAGGAAGCAATCTAGATTGGTGAAATGGATCTTTTTGCGTCACGCCATGGAAGCCACCCGCCGAAAGCGGTAAGCTCTCCCACCATTCGCTCGATAGAGTTTTCGCCAAACAATCTGGAGAAAAGGTTCCATAGTACGGATGGTGAGTTTAACTTTGCCACAAATGAACCCAGGTGGAGTATTGCAATGGAAGGTGGTTTCGCAAGATGTACCAAGCCGGCTAGCGAAACTCAAAGGTGATAATAATAATCCAGTCCCAGGTGGGTAATCTGATCTTCACCCATCAAGTAGCGTAGAGTATTTTTCAGTTTCATCAATTGGATGAAGAGATCATGTTCGGGGTAGAGGTCGGCTCCACATTGGGGACTCTTGAAATAGAAAGAAAGCCACTCCTGAACGCCAGCCATCCCAGCGCGCTGGGCCAGGTCCATGAAAAGGACCAAATCCAGCACTAGAGGTGCTGCCAGAATGCTGTCTCGACAAAGAAAATCCACTTTGATCTGCATGGGATAGCCTAGCCAGCCAAAGATGTCTATGCAGTCCCACCCTTCTTTGTTGTCACCCCTGGGTGGATAGTAGCTTATCGCCACCTTATGGTGAAAGTCACCATAGAGTTCAGAGTAGATTTCTGGCTGCAGGATTGTTTCCAGAACCGAGAGCTTGCTCTCTTCTTTGCTTTTGAACGAGTCCCTATCCTCTAAGACCAAGCCATCCCTATTGCCGAGGATGTTTGTGGAATACCAGCCGGTGAGGCCCAACATACGGGCTTTCAGTCCTGGCGCCAGGATGGTTTTCATCAGCGTCTGCCCGGTCTTGAAATCCTTCCCCATGATGGCAACCTCATGCTTATCCGCCAACTCCACCATGGCGGGGATATCTAGAGTACGATTGGGGGCACCGTTGATATAAGGAATGCCACTGGTCAAGGCCGCGTAAGCGTAAAGCATGCTCGGCGAGATATTGGGGTCGTTGCTTTTTAAACCAGCTTTGAAGTCCCCCAACGAACTATGCGCCTCCGTAGGTTTCAGGTAAGCTTCGGTACTGCCGCACCACACCATAACACAACGCGATATATCGTGCTTGCTCTTGAAGGTGTCGATATCTGCCTTAACTGCCTCAACCAAATCTAGATGGGAGTTTTGCGGCTTTACATTGGGACCGACCAGATTCTTGACAAATGTTTGATCGAAAACGGCAGGCCAAGGATATAGATCTTCCAGAAATGTTTGCACTGCCTCAAGATGCTCCCTACTCAGGACTCCGGCCTGAAGAGCTGCTTGGTAGCAGTTGTCTGCATAAAGATCCCATCCACCGAAAACCAGGTCGTCCAGGTGGGCCAGTGGGACAAAATCCATGATGCGTGGAATGCGATACTCAAAACGCTTACCCAAGCGGATGGTTCCCATCTGGGTCAGGGAACCAACAGGAAGACCAGTACCACGGCGTACCGCTTCCACTCCTGCCAGAAGGGTGGTGCTCACCGCACCTCCCATTCCTGGGATAAGCACACCCAGTTTGCCCTCCGCCTTCTGAATATCTTCTTTGGATTTCATGGCTCTTACACCCTTCGTCGGTGCATTGCTTTTGCAATGCTAAGATGCGTATAAGATTGGATTTTTTTGAAAAACCATATTTTGATTTGCCTGTTCTCTGATATCTCTATTCGTCCTTAATACTGTGCCTTTGCGACTTCCGCTTCCTCGCCCATTCTAGCAAGATGACCTAGCCATTTTGTCAATTTTCAACAATAACCGAGAAATTCTTGACTGCTTGGTTGACAAATAGTGTTACCATTTGCTCTAAAACGTCATCATTACCTTCCTTCATCTCGCGACTTTGTTTCCCTGAACTTCCGCAACTCGCGCCGCCTCGCGCTAACACTCCCTCGTTAACATTGATTCCTACAGGTTGAAGCATATCATATCACCTTGTCCCAACCCGTAAAAGGGGTGGTTTCAGATCTGTGAACTGGAAATGGTCAAATCGAGAAAATCAAAAGAATGCCATGGAGTAATCACCGATCACCCCTTTGTAAGTAGGCATAAATTTTGCATATTTTCTAATTGTACAAGAATACTCAGCCACTCAAAATACGCTCTGAGTGGTCCCATTTGGGGCACCAAGGGAAGACAGGAGTCTCATGACAGGTCGTGAGCGCAGAAAACATGTCCGCATTAAGCGCCATTTCGTCACGGAAATAGTGAACACTAAAGGTAATTACGAGATCGAAGGTGTAACTGAGAATGTGAGCCAGGGCGGAGCCTTAATCAAAACCAAAGATTGGCGCACGTTCCAAACCGGTGATCAGGCGGTGGTCACATTTCTTCTGCCCCCCAGCTTTACCGATCAGAAACGAACCATCGGTCTTCGGGGTGATGCGGTAATCAAACGAATTGATCAAAAGATCCAAGGAATCGCTTTACAATTTACAAAGAACTTTCAGCAATTTGAAAAAATTGAAACACCTCAGTTAAAAGACAAACTTACGTACAAGAAAATCTCATATTACCTCTCTCTGATTGCAAATTTGGACTTCGCCGAGTTCGTTAGTACAAACCCCTATGGATTTCTGTTAGAGAAATCTCAACTCTTTCCGGATCACACTGCCGCCTTTCAATTCGACACA
>CAYFXH010000003.1:60851-71446 GCA_964346905.1 uncultured Desulfobacteraceae bacterium
ATGCTAGCGTTCTAGAATCAAGAGTAATAGAAGTAAAGAAAAGGAAAGTTGACTCAGCCACAAATACCATCACCATCGGACGTGCCCTAGTTAATGACATTGTTCTTTACAACAATATGGTGTCTAAATCACATGCATATTTCTACGTTCACCCGTCTGGAACAGCATGTTATTTGGTGGATTGTGGTTCAAAAAACGGTACGTTAATAAATGGCAAGGTTGCCAGGCCATACGAAAAGTACCGAGTTGTTGATGGTGATGAAATTTGTTTTGGACCACGTACACGAATAGTTTACTTTTCCCCAAGATCCTTCGCTAATTTCCTAAACCAATTGAAGACCACCCATCATCCAGCCTAGGTAAGACTCTCAACTCCGAAGTCATAGGCCACAGTAAACGCTGGACAGCAAGAAAAAAGAGTGTCTGAAGTCAATTTTGCGTACACGGCTTGAGATCCTCTTTCAGGACTTAGTTTACCGAACCCCTGATCCCTGACTGCTGTCATTTACTGAAATATAATCTAGCACCATAGGTTGATTTCGCCCGGAAGAAAAATTAGATTTACTCTATAAGAGTTCACCCGAAATGGAGGCTGAGAAAATGGAGCAGGAAGAAAAAAAGGTTATTGTACCCATGATAAACGTGACCCACACTGAAGATAACAGTGGTTTGCGAATCGCCGTTAACCTTGCTGGAGCAGCAAAAGATAGCTTGAATTTGGATATGGGTAACGAAGGCTTCTGCATCAAGGGAGAGGGAGAAGACTTCAGATATGAAACGTGCTATATGTTAGCTCATAGGATCAGGCCTGCGGAGGCTAAGGCTAAATTTGAAGCCGGACTTCTGACCGTTCACGTCCCTTTTGAAGAAACAATGCATGGTCATAAGGTACCCATCGAATAAATGTTAGCGGTTATGCATGTAACCCCACATGGTTGGGGCTCGAGAGCTGGCATAACCTCCGGTTACCGTGCCCTCTCCTGAGCAATGACGGCAGACCGACCGTAAGCGGAGGGAAGTCCCAGCTCTCACGTGCTTACGTTGAGCGAAAATAACAACCGTATACATCTCTTCCAGATAGCAAACTCAGTTCGCTCCAGACAATAAGGCCAAGCTAGCGCATGCTTGGCCTTATTGATATAGTCAATGTCTTGCTTTGATCTGAACTACTATGCTGAATCTACGGTCCAGAGGGATTTTAACCAAATGGAGGAAAGCCTCGAGCCAGGACTATCCTTAATGAATAACGACAACATCCATAAGCTCACCTTCAAAGACAAGCACGCACTCATCATCGGCACGGCCCACGTCTCAAGGGAAAGTGCTGATCTGGTTAGTCGAGTCATAGATGAAGAAAAGCCTGATACCGTGTGTGTCGAGCTCTGTGAAGCAAGATATCAATCGCTTACTCAAAAGAAAACCTGGCAAGACAAGAATCTTTTCAAAGTAATCAGAGAAAAAAAGGCTTTTCTCCTGCTGTCCAATCTCATGCTCGCCTATTTTCAGAAAAAAATTGGTCAAAAATTGGGCAGCAAGCCGGGCGAAGAAATGATGCGAGCCATTCAGATGGCCGAGGCGGTAGGTGCCGACATCCATTTAGCAGACAGAGACATACGTACTACCCTCTCAAGAACCTGGCGGTATATGGGGCTATGGACAAAGATCAAGCTCTTGGGTCAGCTCATCACTGCAACAGGGGAATTGAATACCATCAAGCAAGAAGACATTGAGGAGATGAAAAAGAAGGATGCACTTGAGACGCTCCTTTCAGAAATAGGGGAAGAACTTCCCGAAATAAAAAGCATCTTGATTGATGAAAGAGACCAGTACCTCGCTCATAAAATCAGAACTGCTCCAGGAAAAAAGGTTGTGGCAGTGGTGGGAGCCGGGCACGTTCCCGGAATTCAAAGGTACTGGAATCTGCCGGTGGACATTGATGCGCTCACCCGAATTCCTCCCAAGAGCAAGGTAATCATCCTCCTGAAGTGGGTCATTCCAGTTGTCATAGTGGGGTTGTTTATCCTCGGTTTTTTCACCGCCGGAACGGCCAAAGGAACCCACATGATCAAATGGTGGGTCCTGGCAAATGGTCTCCTCGCAGGCTTAGGAGCTGCGATGGCATTTGGCCACCCCTTGACGATTCTCTCAGCTATTATCGCCTCCCCCTTGACATCTCTCAATCCCATGATTGCAGCCGGCTGGGTTTCTGGCCTGGTGGAGGCCTTCCTGGGAAAACCGAAAGTTAAGGACTTCGAGAGCCTGCCTGAAGATATCTCATCTCTGAAAGGATTCTGGAAGAATAAAATCACGCGGATATTGCTGGTTGTGGTATTTACCAATATCGGCAGCTCACTAGGAACCTTTGTGGCCATACCTCTGATGGTCAGGGTTTTTACGTGATTTGGGTATTGCAGATTGTAGATTGTGGATTGCGGATTTGCCGTTTACATTTCGAACCGGACATTCTAAGTTTTCATTCATTGATTCTACAGCGGTGCATGCTGACAAGAATTAACTTGAAGGCAAAGATAACCTGGTTGAACACAGATCTTTCACCATCGATGACATAATCTCGATGTTGGTTTTTAAATCTGAAATCTAAAATCAGAAATGACCAGTTACTCTCTGCCGGAGTCAGTGCCTGGAGAACTCACGAGGTTAGTCTGGATAGCGCCAAGTGAAATAATAGAAGCAACTCGCCACTGCTCAGGCGGTTTTTTCGCTGATATCAAGTCGAAGGTAAGTGGCAAATTAACGAGCTCACTGCGATTTCCCTGGCGGTCGCGTACAAAGATCCTTACTTCAAATTGATCCGAGAGGAGTGCTTGATCTGCTGGGGTCTTTAGGAAAACGTACCCCATAATCGGTCTGCAACCAGTCTCCCGTATAGGGGTGAAACTCACTGGATATTGGCCGACCCCTGATTGCCACACGTCTGTAATGATGTAGCTCATGTCGCAATCAACGTCCTTGATTTTCAAATATACCCTCCAGGTATCACCCGGGCGAATCACCTGATCAGCGTGAAAGGCGAGGATCTCCGGCGGCCACCCCTCTATAGATTTGGTGGGACTCTCTCCTCTCCAAGCAAATCCGCATCCAAGGAGTAATACGGTGGTAAAAAGTGCCAGGAAGATTTTTTGTAACATTATTAGAGCTCCATTGAGAATCGGGTATGAGATCAGTCGTGACAAGGGCTGAATCACCAGAATCAGATTGCGCATACTCCATCCCTCCAAACCTCGTTCTCTAAAACTGCCACATCACCGGGTTGTCATCAAGGTGGTCGGTAACAGTTCGGCCAATACCGTCTATTTCTGCCAAATCGGCAGCAGAGAGGGAGACTTCGGCCGCCTTGGCGTTATCGAGAACCTGTTCGGCATTGCGAGCCCCGGCAATTGCGCAGGTTCTGGGTTGGGCAATAAGCCAAGCAAGAGCTAGTTGTGCCATACTGACCCCACGCCGCTCCGCGATAGCCCGCAATTGATCCAGCGCTTGCTGCACCCGTTGAAAATGTTCGGGTTTGAATAACCTGTTTTTCGACCGGTGATCCCCCCGAGCAAAGGTGTGGTCGGGACCAAATTTGCCCGTTAACAGTCCCTGAGCCAAAGAGGAATAGGCAAGAATGGTGATGTTGTTCTCTACGCAATAGGGCATGGCGTCTTTTTCCAGCTGTCGCCAGAAGAGAGAGTAGGGTGGTTGGAGACTGTCAATACGGCCGTAACCGGCTGCTTCCTCCAGCTGAGTCCTGGAGAAATTGGAAACACCGATGGCCCGAACCTTACCCTGTTGCTTGAGGTCATTCATCGCCCGCATGGTTTCCTCGATGGGAACAAATTCACTGCCCCAGGAGCCAGCAGGCCAGTGAATCTGGTAGAGGTCCACATAGTCGGTTTTGAGGTTTTTCAAAGAACGATGGCATGCCTCAATTACCTGGTCATATTTGAGATGGTTGGAGAAAACCTTGGTGGCGTAGACCACCTGCTCTCGAACATCAGCCAGCGTTTCGCCCACTATTCGCTCGGAATGACCATTTCCATAATATTCGGCTGTATCCACCGTGGTTATGCCCTCCTCAAACGCAGCCCGAAGAGCCCTGGTGGTCTGGGTATCATCAATACCCACCCACATGTCTTTGCCGGCCTGCCAGGTACCCATGATGATGGGAGTGATTTTTACATCACTCGCGCCAAGCGAACGCAATTCCATGGTCCTCCTCCTGACCTTGAAGGTAATACTTTCTTGGTGATTACTTAAGCACTCGAGCAAAAAAAAACAAGCAGTATGTTGAAAACTTTGATTTGATTGCCAAAGATACGAAACCTGGCGGGATTGCAACGTAATCCTGCTCCGCATTGGCTGCACTTCCAAGCATTTCCCCGCTGAGCAGTAAGCATACCAGGAAATTCGATTTACCTGTTCTTTTGACAAATCCAAGAACCAGATTTATTTTAACCACACCAAGGCCGTAGGAATTTTTACCTAAGCAATCAAGTGGAGATCCACCTGCCCACTGTTGCAATTCTGACGGCTCTCACCCATGAGGTAGGGTTCGTTCAGAGAGAAGTCCATCCACCAGACTTCGAAATTTTTTCTTTAAGAAAGACAACAGATGGTGTGCTGGGTTACCGCAGTTCCAGTAAAGAAGTGGACACTACTACGCAATCTCGGTTACCCATGACAACTCCTGTAGGGAAATCTAGCTGTATGCTGGCAGATTCAATTGTCGTCTCTGGACACGAGAGAGGGGGTTTAGGCGATGAAAAGATTTGTGCGATCATGTGCTCTGTTTGGAATCCTCATGTATGTCACCATAACCTTTGCTGGCTGTGCTCCATTCAGGTCGAGTAGAACCACAGAGTCAGTGCCCGAGCCGGTCAGCAATTACGTAGTGTTAATTTATGAACTGCCGTTTGTTTACGAGGAGAACCGTCCGCGACAGGAAGCGTTTCTTTCCGTCATTCGTGAAGTTATCGCTCCGACGAACTGGGAGACGGGACCAGATAGGATGACAGCTATAGCGAATATTCTGGTTGTAAGCACAACGGCTGAAAATCACATGCGTCTGGAACGTTTCTTCGATTCGCTGCCGGACCTTCCAGAGCAGCACCCAGAAACGTGGGCCATAGAGCCGAAAACGGAAAAAAAACCTGAGTAAGGGGCTATCGGTGACGAAGGCAAACTTTACAGAAGTCTTGGTTTGTATTGCCGCCAAGATACCTAATAGATTTGCACAATTACATCCGTTGTTGCAGGTTAAGGTGAGGTATCCTCTGCAACATTATTACCAGTACCGTATCCAACAGCAAACAACCTTTAAAAAAAGGCTGAAATCTCCGTTATGTCTTCACCCAGAATAAGCGTGTGAATATCGTGGGTTCCCTCGTAGGTATACAGGCTTTCCAGGTTACACATGTGGCGAATAATCCCATACTCGATGGTAATACCATAGGCCCCTAGTATATTTCTGGCAACCCGAGCTATTTTCAGGGCTTCGTTCACATTGTTCATCTTGGCCATGGAAACATGTTGATGCCTCCACTTGCCAGCATCTTTCAAACGGCCCACGTGTAGAGCAAGGAGTTGCATTTTGCTAATCTCGGTCAACATTTCCACCAGTTTCTTTTGCGTCAACTGAAACGATGCTATAGGTTTGCCAAACTGAACTCTCTCCTTGGCATAGCGCAAGGCCCTATCGTAGCAATCCATGGCTGCGCCAATGGCCCCCCAGGAAATACCGTAGCGAGCTTCATTCAAGCACATCAGGGCGCACTTCAGCCCGTTTGCTCCCGGCAATCTATTAGACTCAGGGATTCGCACATCTTCGAGCGTCAGCCCCGAGGTAACCGAAGCCCGCAACGACATCTTTTTCTCGATGGAGAACGTGGAGTATCCGTTGGTACCCTTTTCCACCAGGAAACCCTTGATACCCTCGTCGGTCCTGGCCCAGACAACTGCCACATCCGCAATATCGCCGTTGGTTATCCAAAGCTTGGCACCATTGATCAACCAGTCTCCGCCGTCTCTCTTTGCTCTGGTCTTCATGCTGGCAGGGTCCGAGCCATGATCTGGTTCGGTAAGGCCAAAACAACCAATTTTTTCGCCCGCTGCCATTCTTGGAAGCCAGTACCGCTTCTGTTCCTCGGAGCCGAAGCTGTGGATAGGATACATGACAAGGGAGGATTGCACCGACATGAGACTTCTGAGGCCGCTGTCTCCGCGTTCCAATTCCTGGCAGGCAAGGCCGTACTGGACGTTGTTGGTGCCGGCGCATCCGTACCCATGAAGTTTCATTCCGAAAAGACCCAGCTCGCCAACCTTGGGGATTATTTCCAGGGGAAAGGTGCCTTTTTCGAAGTGCTCATCTATGATGGGCATAAACTCTTCCTGAACAAACCTTCGCACGGTGTCTCGAGTAATTCTTTCTTCCTCGCTGAAAAGAGAATCTATATTCAAGTAATCCAACCCTTGAAATTTAGCCACTGCTCACTCCTGGGTTCGCCTGATTCGGTCTAAACCACTCCCTTTTCTCTTAACTGCTGAATACGTTCAGGGCTGAATCCGAGTTTCTCCTGCAGAATCTCATCGGTGTGCTCACCTAAAAGTGGTGGGTGGAACCTGGTCTTGCAAGGAGTCTTGGAAAGCTTCATAGGTGTAGCAACTAACTTTACGGTGCCGGCCTTCGGGTGTGCTATCTCTTCTACCATGTTCCGTGCTTGAACCTGGGGGTCGGAAAAAACCTTGTCCAGGGTATTAATGGGACCACAGGGAATCCCTGCCTCCTCAAGCAATTGCAGCCACTCCTCCGCGGTTTTTCGCAACATCTTCTCTGCAACAAGTGGGACCAGTTCTTTGCGGTGCTTGACTCTCTGGGAATTTGTGGCAAATCTCGGATCGTGTCCCGCCCCCTTCAGGCCAGCCAGCGTACAAAAGGCTCGCCACTGCTGGTCGTTGCCCACGGCCAGTGCAATGTAGGATGTCTTTGTCTTGAAGGTCTCATAGGGCACTATATTTGGATGAGCATTGCCGTATCGCACGGGATTTTTACCCGATACCAAGTAGTTGCTTCCCACATTGGCCAGCCAGGCAAGTACTGAATCGAAGAGAGAGATATCAATATATTGCCCTTCACCGGACTCTTCTCGGTACCGCAGCGCAGCCAGAATAGCACTCGAGGCAAAAAGCCCGGCCGTGATGTCCACAATAGCCACCCCTACCTTCATTGGTGACCCCTCTGGCTCACCGGTAAAGCTCATCACCCCACCCATACCCTGGATCATGAAATCATAGCCCGGTTTGTCTTTGTAAGGGCCATTTTGACCAAATCCCGTAATGGAACAGTAAATGAGACCGGGGTTTTTCTGGCTGAGGACTGTGTACCCCAGCCCCATCTTATCCAGGGTGCCGACCTTGAAATTCTCGATCAAGATATCACTCTGATACGACAGGGATTGTATGATCTCTACACCCTCAGGGGTCTTCATGTTTGCGGTTAAACTTTTCTTATTACGGTTTACGCATACATAATACGCGCTTTCTCCAACAATAAAAGGCGGCCCCCAGTGCCGGGTGTCGTCACCTCCGAGGGGTCGTTCCACTTTGATAACTTCGGCGCCAAGGTCTCCGAGCATCATGGTACAATACGGGCCAGCGAGAACCCGGGAAAGATCAAGTACCGTGATACCTTTTAGAGGAAGCGCAGCGGTTTCTCCTCCCATCACAACTCCATAAGGGTGCGGTAAAGCCACCCTCTTGCTCGCGAAGGCCAGTAGATACTCCTTTGAGATTTTCGTGTAAGAATGGGAAAAAACGAAACGGAGTCCCATGAGCAATCAATGCCGGTACTATAGCAAGAAACGGGATTGAAGTATACCGTGGCGAAGTAGGACGTTACCATCTCGGTTGGCGACACCTCCTGCAAGGATCCTGGCGATTAAATCCATTGCTTCGTACTCGTAGATAAGCTGTAAAAGTAAGGTTTTGACTTGGAATCTTACCTATTTTTCCAATCCTAATCTGATGAACCGATAGCGTGTTGACCATATTTTTTCTATTGTCAGGTGACCACAAAGTAGGGCAATCTTAGTGGTGATTTGCTGTGCACTATTTGGTAACCGGAGATCATTGAGCACAATGCGGTGGAAATTCCCTACGATTGTTGCTGATTTCGTGGCTAGGCATGCAGAGTGAGACAACCAAATACAGCATTCCTTTCGGCAAGGGACACCTCGACTTTGCGTTACCAGCGCACATGCGCGGCACCTGGATAACAGCCAAGCCGGTTGAGCCGCTGGCCGATGTTGAGGGAGCCATAACCGAAGCCTTGGCCCATCCCGTCAACTCTCCGCGACTGAGGCAAATGGCGAAAAGCGGCGATACCGCCTGCATCGTGTTTACCGACATAACCCGAAACAGCCCGGACCATCTCCTGGTGCCGGCGGTCCTAGCCGAGCTGCAAATGGCCGGTGTGCGGGATGGGGACATCACCCTGCTCTGCGGCACCGGTTTGCACAGGCCAAGCACGTACGAGGAAAAAGTCGTCAAGTTGGGGCAATCGGTCGCAGAACGCTACCGGGTGGTGGATCACCAGCCGCTAAACCAGGCAGAACTCAAGGACCTTGCCATCACCCAGAGTGGAATTCCCCTCTCAGTGAACAGCATTGCCTATGAGGCCGATGTGTTGATTGCCACCGGAATTGTTGAGCCACACCAGTACGCCGGCTATTCAGGGGGCCCTAAGACACTGGCTATCGGTGCAGCCGGGGAGCCAATGATCGCCCACACCCACGGGCCCCGGATGGTTGATTACCCAGGGACGCGGCTGGGCAGGGTCGAAGGCAATCCTTTTCACCGAGTGATCACCAAAGCTGCCCACCATGCAGGCTTGAACTTCATCATTAACGTAGTTCAGGACGATCACAAACGACCGGTGGCCATCCTGGCCGGGGAGCCGGAAGAGACCTTTGCGGAGCTGGTCAAGGTTGCGCGAGAGCTGTATGAGGTCCCAATCCCTCAACAGTACGACGTGGCCGTGGCCGGAGTCGGCTTCCCCAAAGATACCAACATCTATCAGGCGAGTCGGGCGGCCAGTCAACTCTTTTTTTCCCCCTTTTGCCCGGTTAAACAGGGGGGCGTCTTCATTGTCCCGGCCCCTACGACAGAAGGGGTCGGCCAGGGATTGGCTGAGCTTCGTTTCCTGGAAACTATGCAAAGTGGTGTTGATATGACTTCTTTGTTGGCTGAGCTGCGGAGCAGTGGCTACCCGCCCGGTGCCCAACGGGCTTTTGTTATGGCAAAAGTGATGGAAGCGACCCAGGTCATCATCGCGGGAACTGAGACACCTGACATGGTTCGCCAGGTGCAGATGATCCCAGCCGCAGACATGGACGAAGCCTTCCGTATCGCCGTCGCCGAGATAGGCCGAAACGATCTGGAGGTTGCTATCGTACCTCAGGCGCTCCTGACCTTACCTGTCCGCACTAAGAGGTGAAGCATCAGCGGTGGGCACGAGGAGCTAGGGGCGTGTGTAGCTGTGGTTTACAGAGCAGATCCAAGGGTTGCTCTATCAGTGGAGCAGCTGGTTGTCATGATTTTGCCAGAAATTGACAATATATTGGTTCTCTGAGCGCAAACATTCTTGAACTGGTATCCGCTTGCTTTCGGGAGTTTCTATGAATTTCAGCCAGCCGAGATCTTTGGGTCGGACCTCTGTGGTTGTCGGACGCTTAGGCGTAGCTTCAAGCTACGGAGCGCCAGCCAGGGCTTTTGAGGAAGCCTTTGAAAGGGGCTGCAACTATTTTTATTGGGGGTCTTTGCGTAAGAGTGGAATGGGTGAGGCAATCAAAAATGTGTGCCGCAAGGGGAAACGCGATGAGTTGGTTATCGTCATTCAGAGCTATTCACGTTCCGCATTCCTCATGGAAAAATTTTGCCGGCAGGCACTGAAACGGTTGGCTTTGGATTCCGCTGATGTGTTGTTATTGGGATATTACAAGAGAAAACCTCCTCAAAGAATCTTGGATAGGGCCGATGCCATGAAGCGAAAGGGTATGTTTCGGTTCCTGGCACTTTCCAGTCACAACCGTCGGCTTTTTCCAGAACTGGTTAAGGAAAATATCTTTGACATTTTTCACATCCGATATAGTGCAGCACACAGAGGGGCAGAAGAGGTGACTTTTCCGTATCTGCAAGGAGAAGATAGGCCCGGTATAGTCAGTTATACGGCAACGAGGTGGGGCCAACTGCTTCAGCAAAAGAACATGCCCCCGGGCGAATCTGCACCCTCAGCCAGTGATTGCTATAGATTCGTTTTATCGCATCCTGCGGTTGACATTTGCATGACAGGGCCGAAAAATCTGGAGCAAATGAGGCAGGCTCTGAAAACCCTTGATCTTGGTCCCCTCCATGAGGAAGAACTGGCACGAATGAGAAGGGTCGGAGATCACATCCGGGGAAAATAGATTAGCTGGCAGCAAGCAGATGGCAGTGGGCAGCAAGACAAAAGAAGCCAGAAGTCAGTAGTCAGAATTCGGGAGGAATCGGCTGCATGGGGAGGTCGTCATCTGGCTTCACCGTCATTACGCTTTGCTGTCAGT
>CAYFXH010000003.1:71456-82427 GCA_964346905.1 uncultured Desulfobacteraceae bacterium
GAATTTCATTTTTTTCTATCTCTCACAGAGAGCACAGAGAACTCAGAGAGCTCAAATGTATCAAAACTAGTGAGGGCGTCTCCATGGGAGCACGATCGCTTAGAAGCATAATGAGGATGCCCATTGGGGAGAAATAAGCTAACTTATTTTAACCGCCAATGGGCATCCTCATTGATCCCGATGCTAACTCATCGGGATCCTCGCTTTGCGGGGGCTTTTAAGCGATCCGACAGCTTACAGCAACAAATCTTTCTCTGAGTACTCTGAGGGCTCTAGCGACTGAAAGGAGCGGGCGAGAGATACCTGTATATCACCGATTTCCAGTCATTACCAATTTTCGCCGAGAAGCTCAAAATAGCCCTGGGGACTGATACACGCGGGGCAGACTTCCGGCGCTTCCCTGTGCACGTGCAGATAGCCACAATTCAGACACCGCCAGACAACCTCTTCCTCCCGTCTGAAAACTCGATCCGCTTTCACATTGGCTGCCAGCTCCAGGTAGCGTTTTTCATGCTGTCTTTCCGCAACGCTCACGGCTTCAAACGTTTCCACCACCCGGCCAAAACCTTCCTGCTGCGCTACTTTGGCAAAACCAGGATACATCTCGGTATGTTCATAGCGTTCGCCGGCTGCTGCGGCCATGAGATTGTCGTAGGTGTTACCTATGACTCCGGCTGGGAAACTCCAGTTCACTGCAACCTCGCCGCCATTGAGAAACTTGAAGAATCTCTTGGCGTGCTCCCTTTCTTGGTCAGCCGTCTCTGCGAAAATGTCTGCAATCTGGACAAACCCATCTTGCCTTGCCTGCTCGGCAAAATAGGTGTACCGGTTTCGCGCCTGGGATTCCCCGGCAAAGGCGGTGAGCAGGTTCCTTTCGGTTTCACTTCCTTTGAATTTTCCCACGTCTATTCACTCCTTCGATGTACATGATAGGATAAGAAATTATGAACGGTCTTGAGGTCGGAAGATTCATGCGAAAATAGCCATCCCCGAAATGGTAAGGATGGCTAATGGAGGTAGCTGAAGCGCAGCGCTTAAGGTCGTATGGCTTGTTCAATGCCCTGAATTATTCCTCCACAACAATGGCCTTCGGTGCACATTCATCCGCGGCTTTTCTCACGAGATCTTCCAGGTGAGAGGGAACCTCATCCACAAGAACCCTCGAGATCATCTGATCCTCGTCATACTCGAAGACTTCTGGACATACCTTGTTGCAATTCCTGTCGCCCATACACAAGTCGTAGTCGATTCTTACCTTCATCTATACCTCCTCATCTGGGTTGCTTTCTCTGCGCTATCAGTCTTCTATCTTTGAGCCGCTATTGTAACAGCTGTCACCGTATCCAGCCAGACTTAATTCAACAGGGTGCCTGGCAATTGTTTTGATTTCACAGCCCCGCTTTTTTGGAGAGCGTTTCGTGGCCTTCCACTGAAGGCAACGGATTTGCAGGGCCAAGTTGTTCTGCTCCTATTTGGACCACAGTATTTGGTCGAGAGAACCGTTCCTTCAATGCTTCCAGGAGATTCCACTCCACGGGGACAATGATAATGGTGAGGAATGTGGCGGTGCAGAGGCCTGTGACGAAAGTCGAGGCCATGCTGCCCCAGACGACGGAGTAACTTGGAATGCCGAGGGCCATGGGCAATAGTCCTAGGGTGGTTGTGAGAGTGGTGAGCAAAATAGGTCGAAGCCGTACCCGTATTCCCTCGTTGATGGCTTCGCGGCGCGACATGCCTGCACGGTAACTTCTGTTGATGAAGTCTATGAGCACGAGCGAGTCGTTTACCACAACTCCCGTGACACCGACGACAGCGACGAAGCTGTTAACCGTAAAAAGGCCCTGGGTGATAAACTTGCCAAAAACCACGCCGACAACCGAGAAGACCACAGTAGACAGAATAATGAGAGGTTGGAGGTAGGAGCGAAACTGGGTAGCAAGGATAACGTAAATAGCCAGCACCGCGATGGAAAAGGCATAGGCGAGCGAGGTATAAGAGCGTCTGGTGGACTCGAACTCGCCGGAGAAATTGATTTCCGCGCCGGGGTATTTGTCCTCAGTGGTTTTATAGTAGGAGCGAATTTTATTGACCACCGCAGGTGTAGAGGTGGGTGCACCTGGTTTTACATTTGCGGTTAGCGTGAAAGCGCGGTTGTTCTGATAACGGTCGAGTTTGTTGGGTTCAATATACGATTCCGTTCTGGTCAGATCACCCAACCGCACCGGTCCTGACGGATGCTGGATAATGGGAATGGACAGGGCTGCCTCAGGGATGTCGAGATATAGTTTGTCTATTTTGAGTTTGAGGTCCACGTCTTCGTCAATCGTACGAAACTCGCCCAGGTAGCGTCCGTCAAGCACTGAGCCAGCGAGTCGCGACACTGCAAGCGGCGTAAGACCGTATTCTGCAGCGCGCTCCTTGTCCACACGGAACCTGTAGATTCGATTCGGTCTACCCCGATTGTCGCTAAGGTCCATCAGGTATGGTGCAACTTCATCATTACTGCTGAGATACGTATACATGTCCTTTGCCAGCGCTTCAACTGTGGTGGTATTCGGACCCACAACACGGACATTGATGTCCTTGCCGGTGGGTGGGCCGGTTTTTTCTGCTCGGACACGAACGCTCCAACCGTTTTTTTCGAAGCGGCTGAGCTTCTTACGGACGTGATCCAAGTGGATTATGGGATCGTTGGCATGGTTTTCGGGAAAATCCTGATCTTCTTTGCTGGGCATTTCCACATTGATAAAGCCCAGGTTACTCCCAAAAACCGGCTGGTAGTCTTCGTTAATGTAGAAACCGGCCATGGCGGTGGCTGCTCTCAACTGGCCGGGTATTCCCGGTAGGATATAGTCGGTGATCTCCTTGAGTTTCTCATTTGTCGCTGTGATGGGTGTTGCAACCGGTCCTTCCAATTCGATGTAATAGTTGGCGTACTCATCAGGGAAAAACTTGATTTTGATTAAATTCACCTTGCCCGTTACCGAGAGGCCAATAATTATAAGTGCAGCCACAAAAGCAAGAAAAACCAAGCCGAGACTCGCAAAAGGACGGCGTAGGGTAACGGCCATAACTCTGTCGACTCCTCTATGAAGTAGAGACATGACCCAGCGTTCCTTTCGAGCCGGGTTGTTTTCCCTTGCCTCTTTTTCGGCGTGACGGTACCCGGGCCAATCCATGAAATGTGACGGCAGAATGATCAGACACTCGAATAGCGAGGCCGCTATGGCAGCCGAAATTGCGATGGGGATCTGGGCAAAAAATTCGCCAGTAGAGCCTGACATAATAAACATGGGCAGGAAGGCTGCAACGGTTGTCGATGTGGCAGCGATCACCGGAGCTGCAACTTCAGAGGCACCATTGACCACCGCCTCCTTGAGAGGTTCACCTTCCTGGAGATGTCGGTAGATGTTTTCGACAACCACGATGGCGTCGTCCACGATGATGCCACTCACCAAAACGAAAGAAAAAAGCGTGATTTCGTTCAGGGAGTTGCCGCTGACCCACATGATGATCATGGTCACCAGGAAGGCAAACGGGATTCCAACCATTGTCAGGACGGCGTTGCGCAAACCCATGAAGAAATAGATAAGAACGCTCACTAAAGCTATACCAACAAGGAGGTTCATGCCGAGGGTGGAAATGGAATCGTCAATGTGCACCCTTTGATCCTGAGTCAGGACCACCTCCACCTCTTCTTTTTGCAGCATCGGCTCGAACCTTGCAACGATCGCCTCCACCGCCGGAACAATGTCGAGAGCGTTGCCATCCACAGTCTTGATGACCCTCAGGGTGACACAATCTTTACCGTTCACCGAGGTAATAATGTAGGGATCACGGTAGGACATGCGCGCATCCGACATTACGTCACCCACCGTGACAAACGAGCCATCGCTGTCACGCCGGACAATTGTCTCCGCCACCTGCCGGCGAGATCGGTAGCGCTCGTCCACCACAACGACGAACTCACCAGCCTCGTTGGTGTAATCACCAGCAGGTACAGCAATATTAGCCTCCCTGAGCGCACTGGCCACTTCATCGAATGTGAGACCGAACTTATCCAGAAGAAGAGGATTCAGATAGACATGAAACTCTCGGACGTATTCCCCATTGAGTTCTACCTCCTTGACACCAGGAATCTGGCGCACATGGAGTTTCATCTCTTCGGCCATCAGGGAGAGGGCTCTGTTGGAACGGTCGCCAATGAGATTGATGGACACCGCTGGGAGCCATTCACTTACCCTGATTTCGGTAAATTCAGGTGGGTCGATGCCCTCGGGCAACTCGTTCATAATGCTGAGAATCTTGAGGCGCAGCTCTTCATAGAGTCTCTCGTAGTCCATGTCGTCGATGAACTTGACCAAAACCGCCGAACGCTCACGATAGGAGGTGGATTGGATGAACTCAACGGACTCCAGGTCGTTGAGGGCATCTTCAATTTCCCGGGTGATAAGGGATTCGATCTCCTCTGGTGAGGCCCCAGGAAGTATGGTGGTTATCTGGACCTTGCCCATTTGTACATCAGGATAGCGTTCTACAGGTAGGTCAAACAGAGAGAACAGTCCCACTGCCATGGCCAGCACAAAAAGCAAATTGACCAGGACTGTTTGCCGGAGGATGTAGTAAAAAAAGCGCTGCATGATGTTAACGTAGGATACCACTTCCGTTGAGATTAGCAGAAGTTCCGCGGCTCCGATTGGAAGCATTCCCCACGGAGTAATGGAGCTTTGGAGGATTAGAGTGTTGGCGATGTATTACAATACCAGTCTGAGGGATATCTGGCCTGCATGACAGACACTCCGACAGGAAGCGAGAGATCCTCAGATGCGAGCAGTCCTTTCTTTTCATCACGCCAGTACTTGTTTTCATTACTGCTTCGCCTTGACCTTGAACTTGTCGCCAGGTCTTATTTCTGATGAGCGCACTCTGGAGGTGTTTTGCGGACCATCTCCTAGAAACACGACCCGGATTTTTTCACCGTTCGCCGGGTCAACCAGAACTCCTCGTACCGCTCGACAACGGCTGTAGCCGGGACCAAAACTGCACCGGAGGGGTCGGGAATCATGAGGGTGAGCTCGGCACGCAGTCCTCCCCGCTTGTCGGATAATCCTGTATGAACAGCTAGATCGACGTTAATTTTGCGAGTCTCTGGATCGAAAGCCAATGAAACCCGCTCCACCGCGGCTTTGAGCCTGTGGCCTCCTTCCTTTTCATCGGGAAAGAACAGTGTAACTGTGTCATTCTGCTTCTTCAGAGCGTTGTACTCTTCTGGCGACAGCGAAAAAGGAACGAGAAGAGTGCGAAAGTCGCCTGCTTTACCCAGATGTTTCCCCACCGAGACCCATTCATCTGGCTCCACACTGCGCTCGGTGACAGTCCAACCCCTAGGAACCTTGATGAGGTGGCGAGTCCTTCGCTCCCTGAGTTCAACTTCCTCGACTTTGAGCTTTTGGATTTCAAACTCGGCCTGATCCAGTTTATTCTGGAGACTGTCCAGCTTTGACTGTGCTGCCGTCTCAGTCTCCACCAATTCGCTGTACCGCTTGACGTCCTTGGTGTGATAGGCGATTAAGTTTTGCAGACGTTCTTGGTTAACCTGGTTTTTTTTGATAGCAAGATCGATGAACGTCGTATCCAGCACCGCAAATATGCCTGCTTTGCCTACGCGATCACCCACGTCCGCGGTTACTTTAATGCAGCGCCCCGACTCTTCACTGACAATATCCATAATCCGTCGCGCCCGGGTGTAGCCGATCAACCTGACTTGGCGCATGGCGCTTTTGGCGACAAAGATTTCTCCTTGTACCCTGGTCCCCAATGGATCTTCTGCGAAAATGTTCAGGGCCGGAAGAAGCAGGATGACGGGCACAAGAAAAGCAACTATCTTGTATGGACGGGTATCCTTCATCACCATTCCTTCTATGGATTATCGCTACTTTTGCGAAGGCTAAAATCGAGCGCTTGTTGAACGATCTCGTCCAGTTTTTCTTCGGGAAGAAAAAGAAGCCGCTGCTTGATGAGGAGGGAAGCAAGTCCGTGTAGCATTGACCAGAGTGCTATTGCCGTGGCCTCAGCGTTACCCCCTGAGAAGACACCCGCATCCAGACATCTCCGGACATTTGTTTCGAAGTTCCGAAAGGCCTTGAGCGGCACAGACTCTTGGTCTAGAGGCGGTTCTTGGACGATTTCTTTGGTGGCGAACATGAGCTCATAGAGCTCAGGATTCTCTAGGGCATAGGCAATGTAATGTCGGCCTCCAACCCGCAATCGTTCCAAGGGGTTGGTGATATTGTTTAATTTTTCCTGTAAAGCGAGGAGTTGCTCGAATCCCTGGTAGCAGAGCTGCAGCATGATATCATTTTTGTTCTTGAAATATAGGTAGATTGTGCCCGGGCTGTACTCTATCTTTGCAGCGATTCTCCGCATGGAGACATTCTCATAGCCACCCTTGGCGAACAATTGCATTGCAGCCTTTAGGATGCGCTGTCGCATCTTGTCCGCCTCCCGTCTTTTTCTCTCTTTGATTCCCATATCCAGAAAGATAATGAACAGCGATCATTTTGTCAACACTGTTCATTAAACAACAAAAATTTTTTACTGAGCAATTACTCCGATAGCACGAAACGATTAGCATTGCGACATAATGTCAAACAAAATAAGGCCATCCCAGTCCTTAAGTTAAAGCTCTGCGGAGTTACATACATATAATTAATATAATTAATATAGTCTGTCTTCTGCATTCCGAATGTACTTTAGAGTCTGCTTTCAAGGAATTCCACTATCTGGGCAAATACGCGCTCCGACCCTTCGCCGCGGATGATCCCATGGCGGTCAGAGTTGAACATGACCAATTCTTTGTCCTCAGAACCGAGCCTCTGGTAAACATCCTTGCTCCCTTCAGGGTGAACCACCGGGTCGCCAGAGGCCTGGATGATGAGGGCCGGAACCTTGATCCACTCCAACCGGTCTGAAAGCGCGTCCATAAGCTCCATCAACTCCTTGATCCCGCTGATGGGGTTGCGCAGGTAGTTAATATGAGGGTTCTCCGGGTCATTGGGCACGAAGTTGAACCTCCCCTCATCTTTGACAAGCTTGTCCACCAGCTTATTCCAAATAACTAGGGTAGGAGCGAGTTTGGCTGACCTTCTTCTCAGCCTCATTGCGCAGTTGACAGCAAAGACGGCTTTTACTTTATAAAGGCGGTTGGTGGCCGCCATCAGGGCCAAGCCAGCCCCTGCGCTAAATCCACCCAGAACCACATCTTCACAACTGTTTGCCAAGACCAGATAGCCGCGCTCCACCGATTGCAGCCAATCTTCCCAGGATCTGAGGGCTAGATCTTCGGGACTCGTGCCATGTCCCCGCAACCTTGGGGCAAAAACCGTGTAACCGTGCTGATAGAGATGTTCGGCAAGCGGCCTGACCTCTTCGGGAGCTGCCATGTAGCCATGCACCAAAAGCACCCCAGTCTTCGCCCGAATACGGCGGTTAAAGATCGGAGCACCAATGTGTCTCGGCTTAGACTCGCCCTCGAGGTGGAAATCGTCGTAGTCGTTGGCGAATTCTTGCTTCGCCAAACGATAGAACTTCCGCCGCAACCGGTTGCGCAGCAACCAGAGAGGATACTCGGCAATGGACCGCAGCTTCTTGGTAAGGGGGCGGAGATATTCCACCTCATTGAGAATGACCTGATAGGGGTTTTCTCTCCGAATAGAGTGGAAATCGAAAAGTGCTGCCATTCCCCGTCTTTTTTTGCGAATTGTATCCCCCTGTACCTCCACCACGCCGCTTTTTTCTGCTACTTCGAGGAAATCGGCCAGTATCTGCTGGTATTGGCGGCAGAACTCGACACACTGATCTCGAAGCAGAGAGGAATGAAACCGGACGGCCTTCAACCTGATCACCTGTTCTGCAGCCAGATAAAGCCGCTCTGCTAGGTTAAACAGGTTCAACCGGTGACCAGGATAGTGCTTTAGGAGATAGGCGGCCAGATGGTCATAGTTGACCATGGTGTTCCGATAAATAGAGTCCATGACCTTCCTGGTGAGCTTGCTGGCAATCCGCCGCATCAAGGGTCTGGAAGGCAGCACATCATCGGGCATAATGGGTCGCGGGCTGATGATATCCTTTTCAATGCTCCGTTTCTCGAGTAACGGTCTAATGGCCAGGGGTTCACCAAAATTAATATCAATGTCCACTCCCGATACGAGCATGGTCCCTTCGGTTCGCAGCTCTTCCACTATCCGCGCGGGAAGATCTTTTACGAGAAAGGAGGCGATTTTCTCAATGGCGTTTTCCCGAGAACGGATAGGATAATAGGTGATGTTAACCGGTACCAGGAACGTCTCGCGCTCGGTCACCTGGTCGGCAGACTCGAGATCAAAAACCTTGAGTTGCTGCTCTAGGAGAACAGCGTCGGTCTGCTGCAAGTGGCGCAACCGGTGACGGTAAAATTCGGTACGCAAGGCCAGGGCTGCAGCTCCGGTGTGTGGAGGTCGCCGGGTGCCTGTGGCGCTGTAGATAAGGAATTTACCGCTCTCAATGATCTTTTTGTCTTTGATCATGGAGCCTTCGGGGAAGATCAGCCAAGGATTATCACCTATTAGGAGAGAACGAATAATAATCTTGTCACGGTTAGGATCCTTCGTGGAGACTGCACCGACGCTGTCCAAATAGGCGCCGAGAGCGCCGGTAAACAAGCCATGGTAGGCGAGGGACATCACCGGACTCCCGGTGAGCCTGTAGATCTCATAGGGAAGAATAAGAGTTTCCAACCGGGTGAAATGGTTCACCGCAAAAATGATTACCCCATCTGGAATATTTTCTGCGCCATAGATGCGCACTGATGCCTTGAACAACCGCTGTAGAGCCTTCACCCCCAGCTTGCTGAGTGAGAGTACCAGACGGTTGATTTCTGCCATAACACCTCTCGTCTTCTGTGAGCGATCACACTACCGAAAAAGGTACACTACAGATATAGTTTCCCACAGCACAGCGTCATCTGTATGAGGTTTGGCGCCATACTGTATCCTTTGCACGTTACGTGCCTGACTTCCTTTTGCTGAATCAACGAATCGATCATGTTGGCTCTTATCCCGTGTACTGCTGTCTCTTTGAGCTGGAACATCATCGAGCTATGGCGATGCGGTGGAAATAATCAGGGTAGGGTGGTGAGGTCCTGCCTTGGCTTGCTCTAGGCTCGCTCCACATACTCGCCTGTGCGGGTGTCTATCCTCACGGTCTCACCCTCGTTGATGAAGAGAGGAACCTGGATTACAACTCCAGTCTCTAAAGTGGCTGGCTTGGTACCGCCCATAGCGGTGTCCCCTCGGACCCCTGGATCCGTTTGGATGATTTTCAACTCCACGAAGATGGGCAGTTCGATACCTATAGGTTTGTTGTTGAAGAAGAGCACTTTGACGTCGATGTTATCTTTGAGAAAATTCTTGCTGTCACCCAAATGCTCCTCTTGAATGAAGCTCTGTTCATAATTCTCGTTGTCCATGAAGCAATAACCTTCAGCATCCTGGTAAAGGTACTGCATCTCGCGTTCCAGCAAATCTGGACGGTCGACCTTTTCACCGGATCGAAAGGTTTTTTCCAGCACCTGACCGGTTTCCATATTCTTGAGACGGGTTCGGATAAAGGCTCCGCCCTTCCCCGGTTTGACATGAAGAAAATCAACGACGATAAACGGCTTGCCTTCCAATTCGATTTTTAAGCCTTTGCGAAAGTCAGTTGTGGAATACATCATCGCCCCTGTATGTACCCTTTTGGGGAGCGTTACTCTCTCACATATTTCTGCACCAAGGCGGCAAGTTTCTCTGGATCGATGCCCGCTGAGGGAGAAGGGGACGGAGTGGCTTCCGCTGCGTCTCGCTGCTGCAGCTTGCTCTGCCACGATTCAAGAAACGAGAGAAGAGTGCGGGCTACCTGGGCCTCACCCATTTGCTTTTCTAGCTCCGCGAGTCTATCCGCAACACCTTCAGTTTCAGGGGCGGTCTCGAGAATCTCGCGATACACCTCAACGGCTTTGTCCAGATGGCCCTGCTGAACGTAGATTTCAGCGACTGTAGCGGTGGCCATCTCTGACTCTTCTCGTGCAACCTCCTCAACCACTGACTCCACCTCTGGGTCGGCTGGTTCCATTGCCACCGCGGCTTGTTCTGAAGGATGGATCGTTTCAAAAAGCTGCTGGTAATGAATAGCCTGTTCGGAATCGCCCCTCTTGTCATAAAGCTCGGCCAGGGCCTGGTAAATCGCGGTATTGATCTCCAGCATCTCTTTAGCCTTCAGGAGCTCTGTTTCAGCACGGTCCAGTTCCCCGGTGCGGAGATACGACAATCCCAATATTACCCTTGCCCGAAGATCATGGGGATGGAGGCGTAACCCGCTACTGCAGGTTTCAATAGCCTCCGCGTACATGTTGCGCTCCCAAAGTGCCTCGGCAAGATAGATAAAAGCCTGCGAAGATGGGTCCTTACTCATCATCTGCCGGTAGAGTTCAAGTTCGTCCATGGTCGATATCCTGGGCAATGGTTGTAAAGACGGTTATCAGTCACTTCGACAACCGCTACTATAGTTGCTTTCCTAAAGAAAAACAATACGTGCTAAGAGCCAGGAGTTACCCCCAAAAAGCTCAGGTGCTCGTTGTTTCACAACCTCCCCCCTTTTGGCCTTTCGTGGTGTTTCTTCTGAGTGACTGGTGGGAGGCCTGTGCCACTTCCGCAGCTGGGGGTGGGGGAGCCCCGCACACAGCTGCGGAAGTGGCACAGGCCGGAGCCTCGGAACGACAGAAGAAACAGTAGAAAAACATGTTCATCTGCACAGCAGCATAAAGCGATACTAGACCTCGGTTCATAAACATCAATCACCCATTTTAAGGAGAACTCCTGGTCATTTTTATTTTTACCTGTGCAGTGCGGCTAAACCGCTCTCTTTGCTTCACCTGTCCCCGACGCCACTCCAATT